>PKVZ01000275.1 GCA_003131635.1 Acidobacteriaceae bacterium | reverse complement strand
GGGCGGAGTGGTTTTGCGGTAGCCCCACCTCTGAGTTCCCGAAAAGCCTTTGTCGTTCCCGAACCGGGTGATAGGCCGGTGACGAACCTGCTTCTGCTAGTCTCGGCGTAATTTATAAGTTACAATCGGTTTGTGCGTAAAAAGAAGAGCGTAACGAGCGTATCGCATGACGAAGTGATGCGCCGCCGATTGCGCGCGAATCCGAAGTTTGCCGCCGAGTACCTGAAGGCCGCATTGGACGACGCCGAAGAACCCGCCGTGCTGCTGATCGCGCTGCGCCGCATTGCGGAAGCCAGAGGCGGCCTTGCCAAAGTGGCCAAGGCCGCCGGCATTGAGCGCGAGAGCCTCTATCGCGCCTTGTCGGCGCGGGGAAACCCTCGGCTCTCCACGCTGGTAGCCGTGACCAAGGCGGTGGAGTTGAAGCTTACGGTCGAGGCCGCGCATTAGAAACTGGTGGGGCATTTCCGCTACGGCATCGCTAGCCGCAACCTAAGGCCTCCGCCGGATATTCGCGGGATGAATCTACGCCCAAACTCTTTCTATGGATCCCTTAACCCAGCCGGTTCCGTCGGCATTCGAAGGGAACCGAAAATTCAACGCTGGAGGCTTCACGATGTCAACGAAACGACTGATGTTACTGTCCGTGATTTTATGCTGTGCAACCTGGGTTGTAGCTCAAGCTGCGCCCGCCGGAGGCGCTGCGCCAGGCGGCGCAGGGACCGGAGCCCAAGCGTCACCCTCGGCCCCACCCACCGGAAACACCGGGACACCGCCAACCGGCAGCACGGCTCAGCCTCCGACGGGCAGCACAACCGCGCCGCCGACTGGGTCCACGCCGCCTTCGGCGCAACCCGGATCGAATCCGACCAATCCCAATGGCAGCACCGCGCAACCGCCTGCGGCCAATCCGAATAACCCGAACACGGGAACGATGCCCAGCGATAATCCGAATGGCGGGACCATGCCATCGTCGCCTTCGAACCCGGGCACAACGCCGAACGGATCGACGAACCCGGGGACTTCGAACCCCGGCTCAAATCCTGGTACATCGAATCCGGGATCAAATCCGGGAACTTCGAATCCTGGTGGAACGACTCCGCCTAGCGGCCCCAATCGCTAAGCGCTTAGCAAACTTTGCAGCTCGAGCCATTGGCGGGCCCGAATCAAGGGCCCGCTTTTTTCCGCTCGCCGTCATTCTCCTGCTAGTTTTCTTTCCGGCAGGATCTTCCACAATCGGGCCTTTGCTGACGGCTGACGGCTGATAGCTGACGGCTGCTTTTGAGATGGCTGTTGCTGCGTCATGCAGTGCATGGTGCCGAGTCCCCAGATCAGGTCTCCGGAATAAATCGGTACGACTTCGCGCGTGGGAAACAGCGCGGCCATCGTGTTCAGGGCGATGCGATCATTGGGATCATTAAACACCGGCACCAGCACGATGCCATTCGCGATATAGAAGTTCGCGTAGCTGGCGGGCAAGCGCCGTCGTTCAAAAGCCACCGGGCCGGGCATGGGTAGTTCGACGATGTTCAGCGGCTTGCCTGCCTGATCGCGTGCGGTCCGCAGCCGGCGAAGATTGTCGCGCAGCGGTTTGTGATTCATGTCCCGCGGATTGTTTTCAACCATGGTGACGACCGTATCGGCAGCGACGAAGCGGGTGAGGTCATCGACGTGGCCGTGCGTGTCGTCGCCGAAGATGCCGCGTCCGAGCCAGATCACGTGCGGCGCGCCGAGATAGTCGGCGAAGACTTTTTCGTAGTCTTTGGGCGACATGCTGGGGTTGCGCTGCTGGACCTTGCTGAGCAGGCATTCTTCAGTGGTGAGGAGGGTGCCGCATCCGTTGACGTCAATGGAGCCGCCCTCGAGCACGACTCGGGTGTTGCGATGTTGAGGGCGGATTTGTTGAGAGTGGGCGGCGTTGGCCATCTGGGTGCCGATGTTTTCGTCTTGGCGGTAGTTGGAGTATTTGGCCCAGGCGTTGAAGCGGAACTTTGTAGCAAGCAGGCCCTCAGGGGCCGAAGCCCCGATCTTTTTTTGTCGCTTATCGGCACGACTGAAGTCGTGCCCTTCCCGATCTTCCCGGAACATAGAGTTTTCCTGTGGGGACAGCCTCCCCCGGCTGTCCGGCCGGGCGAAGCCCGGCTCTGCCGGCACAACAAAGATGCAGCCGGAGTCGCGGAGCCAGGCGCGGTTAGTGGGCCAGCGGTGGAAAAGGACATTGTTCAGGGCTGCGTTGGCTCTGTCTAGCAACTTGCTGGCTTGGCGCTCTGATCGCGCGTCGTTGACGATCAGTTCGACTCGCTCGTGCCGCGCTAGATTGCGGATGATCTCTGTGTAGACCCATGGGATGGGCTCAAACTTTCCCGGCCAATCGCCGTGATAGTGCGGCCATGCTAGCCAGGTGGCGGCGTGCGGCTCCCATTCGGCTGGCATGCGGTAGCGGAGTGCAGCCGGGGACACACTTAAAGTATTACTTGAATGCTTGGATCGAGGCATGGACGTAGTTTATTGCACGAGATGATGTGCGCCATTCTTACTGCTCAATCTTCGTTCCCAACCCCGCATATAGATAGTTCTCTGCGTACGCCTTCCTCAATCGCGCAAAGGCCAGCTCACCTGTGCAATGTCCCGGCGCAATCCTCTGCACCTTCCACTTCGTCTTTAAGTTCTCCACCAGCACATCAATCTCTTCCACCGGCGTCGTCACCAGGTGCAAGCCCCCAAACACAATCTCTGTCCTCGGATCCACCGCGCTCGCCGCTTCCAAAATCGCTTCAATCCCCGCGTGCGAGCACCCGTCCACCAACAGCAATCCATTCGGTCTCTTGATCGCGAGGGTCAATTCCGGCAGCTCCAGAGTTCCTTTCTTCTGCGAAACTGTTCGCACCAGAAAAATTCCCGGCGAAACTTCCGTCAATTGATTCACTGGCACAAAATTTCCCGTGTCATACAGCTTGCCCGATGCGAAATGTTCCGGATCCGCTCCCGCGAAATATCGCATCTTCGCCGGCAAGGTCTCATCCGCCCGCAAATACGTCTTCGGAAACGGCACTCCTCCAAATCCATTCGAGCCATCCGCGGGCACGTACACAGTAACGTTCGGATTCACCTCCAGCACATATCTCAACCCCGTCGCGTGGTCTGCGTGCCGGTGCGAGATCACCACAAAATCCAGTTTCGTCAGGTCTACGCCCAGCGCCTTCACGTTGTGTTCAAAAATCGCAGCATCATTCCCCGTATCGAACAGAATTCGCTTGCCGTTGTGCTCCACCAAAGCGGAATATCCCCAATCCTTCGTCAGTTCCTTCGACTCCCCGAACGCGTCATAGAGGATCGTCACTTTATCCTGCGCCCCGCAGGGAACGGCCGCCACACACACCAGAAAGAACGCCAGAATCCGCAAAACGTGGATTCGCAAAGAACACCTCCAATCGGAATTTCAGAGTCAGTATAACGAACTGGATGCGGAGAGCTGCTGTAATGAGGCGTTGCGCTCAAAATCCCCGCTCAACGGGTCAACGAATGCTACGGCGATTTTTCACCAGTTGACTTCTTGGCCGCATGACGGTGAATCGTGTTTTGGGCTTTTTGAAACGCACGGAGCGGTGTCGAGGGCTGTTGCGCTAGCGTCTCCTATTCCGTTTCCGACCATCGTGATTTCCTCCTGCTGATAGTCGCTTACGGAGTCACAGTTAGGTCAATTATATTAGAAGTCACGACCGGTCCAGGTGGTGTTGGCTGCGATGGAACAAATACAGAACTCTGTGGTCGGTTTAACTGGATTGTGTACTTGCCCGGCTTGAAATCGAACAGCCTAGTGAGATCCGTGTTGAACGTCAGGGTTTCGCCGGGCGCCAGCAAATTGGGTATGTGAAGCCTTGCAAATCTCACAATGTGTGGGTCCTTACCCTGGACCTCCTTGTAGAAGGATGTCTCTGGCGCCTTTTTGCCCTCGGAGTCTTGTGCGTTAAACACGAAGTCGAAATCCACGGCTCCTCCCATAGCCATATCGATGCTGATTCGGCTGCCTGATATGTTTTTTACAGTAATATACAACGGCACTGGAGCCCCTGCCTTGACGGCCTGCGGCGCGCTGATGGTGATCGAAAATGACGGTTGTTTTTCCTGGGCTCGGCCAGAGGATAGCAAAGCTAAGGGTGTGATAGCTAAGAGGCACCATCTCAATCTCTGCATATAGTCATACGTTCCTCTCATGGGCAGGTTTGCACGCAAATGTGACAGAGGGCGCGCCCGACGAGTTCCGGGTGCGACGACCCTTTGCAGCCTATCTTACGAGGTTTTGGGCTGATGGTGTCGCAAACAGGCCATTACGCTCATCGACCCGATTTCACCGTCCATCGAGCAGACGATTGGAGATGGGGGCACACGCGTCAATTCTGCGGTCGCGAAGAAACGGCCAATTACGGCGGATGTCTTCCAGCGCCTTCAAGTCGACGTCGCCGACCAGGATTTCCTCGCGGTCGTGCGAGGCTTCGGCGAGGACGCGGCCAAAAGGATCGCAGAAGAACGAGGCGCCCCAGAATTCCAGTCCGTGTCCCGGCGTGGACTTGCCACGCACGTTGCCGGCCTCAAAGCCGACTCGGTTTACGGCCGCAACATAGACTCCATTGGCGATGGCGTGGGCGCGTTGAATGGTGCGCCAGGCGTCGTGCTGCGGCACTCCGAACTCGGCTTTCTCCGAGGGATGCCAGCCGATGGCGGCAGGATAGAAAAGCACGGACGCTCCCTGCAGCGCCGCAACTGTCCGTCGACAAATTACTGGAACAAATGGAATTTGCTATGCGTACTATCCCCTGAATGACATAGCGTGTAGTAGCCGGGGCAGAAAGTCAGTGACCGGTCTTCGCAGACAACTTTCAAAGGAAGGCTCACACCCGTGAAATGGGCACTACCAGTAGTTTTGGTTTTCGCGCTTGCGGCAACTGCTCTGGCAAAGGATGAAGCGAAGGAAGAGGAACCCAAGCCAGCCCAGTCAATTGCCGAACTACAACAGCAACTGGAGAAAATACTCAGGGATACACATACTCCCGGAGTGTCTGTGGCGATCGTTCACCGTGACGGAGCGGAATGGGTTGCGGGCCTCGGCACCGCCGACGTCGCCACCAACCGCGCGACGACCGCCGACACTTTGTTCCGCATCGGTTCCACTTCGAAGGCGTTTGCCGCACTGTCAATCTTGATGTTGGCGGATCAGGGCAAGCTCTCGCTGAATGACCCGGTCCACAAATTGGCTCCGGAGGTGTGGTTCGAGAATCCCTGGGAAGCAAGCGATCCCGTCCGGGTGGTTCATCTCCTGGAGCACACCACCGGCTGGGACGATATGCACCTGCGTGAATATGCCAAGGATTGGCCGGGCTCGATGGGATTGCGTGAGGGACTCGACTACGACCATCACTCCCGTGTTTCGCGCTGGCGCCCCGGTACACGCATGGCGTACTGCAACTCCGGGCCTCCGGTCGCGGCCTACATCGTGGAAAAGATAACGGGGCAGAAGTTTGAGGATTTCGTGGCGCAGAACCTGTTCCGTCCCATGGGAATGAACACGGCAACCTACTTCCGGCCCCCTGCGGCCGAAGCCACGACTCTTTACCACAATGACGGCAAGGCTCCCTACCAGTACTGGAACATCCTGTTGCGCCCAGCGGGATCGATCAATGCTTCCGCAAAAGATATGGCGGCCTATGTTCAGTTCTATCTCAATCGCGGCGCCGTCAACGGAAAGCAGATTCTCCCCGCGGCCGACATTGATCGCATGGAAAGCCCTACGAGTACCTGGGCGGCGAAAGACGGATTGAAATATGGATACGGGCTCAGCAATTACTGGAGCACTCGAAAGGGTTTCGTCTATCACGGGCACGATGGAGGGGTGGAAGGCGGGCTCACGGAAATGGCTTACATGCCCGACTACGGCGTTGGCTATTTTTACAGCGTGAATACGGGGAACGAAGACGCCTTCGACAAGATTGGCAAAGCAATCCGCGCGTATATAACCCGTAACCTGGCATTGCCGGCGCTGCCTCCCGAGGCTCCTTTGCCAGCGCATGCGACCGATTACGCGGGGTGGTATGAGTACGACGCATCGCGGACGGAAGTGACGCGCTTTCTGGATCGTCTGGCGGTCCTCGCCTGGCTTCGCTTCAAGGACGGCAAACTCTCACTCAACTATCTGGGAGGATGGAACGACACGCTTATTCCGGTCACAGGCACGCAATTCCGACATGTATCGAGGAAAAAAGACGCGCTGCCGGGTCCAGTTGCGACGATCGAACTGCTGACTCCAAATGAAGAAGGGCGATTTGTCGAGGCGGGCGTCACGCTGAAGAAGATTCCAGCCTGGTTTGCCATCGGGGAAATTTTGGCTGTGTGCTATGTGATTCTCTGCCTGCTGTGTGTCCTGGTGTACGCCCCGTTCTGGCTAATCGCCGGCCTGAGCAAGAAGCGCCGGCGATCTGCCGAGCGTGGAATGCGGGTGTGGCCTCTCGTGGCAGTGCTCAGCCTGGTGGGGTCTGTGAGCGTCATCGTCATGAGCGGCGACGACCTGATTGAACGGTTTGGGTTGGTGACGGGATGGTCAGTGGCTCTGTTCTTGTTGACCATTGCCTTCGCCGTTGCTTCGGTGGCCAGTGCCGTCTCGATAGGGCGTGCTCCTGTAGAAGGAGTGCGTCGCGGCGTGCACCGGTTTTCCGTGGCCATCACTATTGGGCTGCTCATCGCCGCAACTTACCTCGCGTACTGGGGCATGATCGGGCTGCGTACGTGGGCCTAACTGTCGAAATCAGCGATTATGCGCAATATAAAAAGGCGCCCACTTTTGCGGGAGGTTGAGATTGTTCGGACCACCAACCTAGCGAATAAGGAGCGCCTTTTTATATTGCGTGTGATCGCGACGTTTCGCCAATAAACAACCTGATGTCTAGAGGTCAGCCCACCTTCAATACATCCAACTACAAACAGATTTGAATGTCCACGTTCCTTGTTTCATTTGTGCATAAACAACTCCGCCTCTACCGCAGTCGCCTGCGGCACACGCATCGCTCGCCGCAAATAGTGCTTCTCTGTGATTCCGACTGAACGCAATTCTTGAGAACGCCAACAGGTGAAACGTGCCCGGCAGTTGGTCGGGGGATGCCTCGACGAAGGTATATTTCCACGGGATGCGCAAGCGGACTGGTAAATTACTGGCAAAAATATACTCCGCATCGCCCAGGTTACTCAGTTGTCGCGGTAGAGATTTCGATACGCCGGCTTTCTCGATCATCGCGAGGCTGCAGCCGCCTGGTTGCTCAAGTGGATTGAATTTGAATGTTCGATTGAGAACGTAGAGCTGCCCCTGTGGGGGATTTTGTGAAAAGTGTGACTTTGTCCAGTCTGCGTAAAGCCCATACTCTTCTTCTCTGATCGTGCTCGGGACATGAGGGGCGCGAGCGAGGACCAGGATGAAAATAGAGATCACAAGAACTGCTGACGTGGTTGCAAACACCAGCGCGGATCGCATCATGGTCATGTACAAGACACTTGATGGAGCCGAATTCAGTTTAGGAACGGACGCCTGCCTAATGCTTGCGCTATCAGGAGACTTTCGACACGGCTGCCGACTCACGACTGGCCGGTTGATGTTATCAGAGGATATTACGTTAAGTAACCAGCATTTCCAATCGGAGTTTCGACAAACCCTGAGACAGAGACGGCATCCAAAGCTGCTGTAAGCGCCGCTATGTCGAACTCCGACCTGACTTCAGTTCTGCTAATCCTCTTGCTTCTGGTGGCGCTTGCCCAGTTGCTCGGCTATCTATTCGTGAAGCTCCGTCAGCCGAAAGTTGTCGGCGAAATCTTGGCTGGCGTCCTGCTCGGCCCCGCTGTTGCCGGGAGGTTGCCATCGGCGTCTCGGATTCTCGAAGCGACCCAGCACCAAGCAAACATTCTGAACGTCGTCTACTGGCTCGGGTTGTTATTGCTGATGTTTCTGTCCGGTGCGGAAACACAGCAACTCTTCAGTCGCGAAGAGCGCCGCGAAGTGGGCTGGCTAGCGATCGTTGGAACGGGTATTCCTTTTGTCCTTGGGTTGGTGGTGGGCCCATGGCTGATTAGGCCGAGCTTGGCGGGTGCAAATGGTAACCGAATCTCCTTGATCATCATTCTTGCCGTGAGCGTTGCCGTAACGTCGGTTCCCGTCGTTTCCAAGATCTTCGCGGATCTAAAAATACTTCACACCCGGTTCGCGCGTCTCGTGCTCGGAGTGGCGGTTCTAGAGGACATCGTGCTTTGGCTCGCTCTTGCCGTGGCAACCGCGCTGGCTGGCAAGACGGTTCTCAACCCACGCCAGATGTCGTACCACCTGTTAACCACGATTGCGTTTTTCGGGTTGGGTTTGACGATTGTGCCGCGGATAGTGAAGCGTCTGAACAAGTCCAAGTTCAACGTTTTCGCAAAACAATCCCCGGTGGCGTATGCGATCGCCGTTCTGCTCGCTTACTGCGTGGTGGCTGGGGTTCTTGATGTCAGTCTGGTCTTTGCCGCTTTCCTCGCGGGGTTTGCTGTTGTCCATAAAAAGCGGAGGCTGTTCGCAGAAGCGCTTGATGCGATAGGGAAAGTATCTTTCGCGTTCTTCATTCCGGTTTACTTCGCAATCGTCGGATTGAAACTCGACTTAGTTCGAGGATTATCGTTGTGGATGATTGGAACATTTATCCTCGGAAGCTGTCTCGTGAAGATCCTTTCCGTTTCTTTGGCAGGGCGACTCGCGGGCTTTCGAGGATTGGACCTGATCAATCTTGCTATCACAACAAACCGCACGAGGAGGACCTGGCATCGTGCTGGCCAGTGTGGCGTTTGATGCAGGCATCATCAGCCCCAAGTTCTATACCACTCTGGTTATAGCGGCTGTACTGACTTCGCAAGTGGCTGGCGCATGGCTCGACTATGTGCTCGGCAAGGGCTGGCCGTTGCTGACGCCGCTAGTCCACCGCGACTCGACCGTAGGGACAATCACGGAGAGCCCATTGGCTCCTTGAAGCCAGGTTACGATATTTCGCCAATCATCACTGCCATTGCCTTATCATTCAATGCGATGAGTAACCACAAGGTTCGGCTGTGCTGGTGCCTTGGAATCACCCTAGAAGGTGAGGCTGCAAGACAACTATCGGCTTTGCCCCGGATGATCTCCCGCCTTCTGCGGCATCCACCAGATGCACAGCACCATAAATGCCGCAATTACCAGCGAAGAACTGATACGACTAAGATTGAGGCCGCCAGTCGCATGCGGTTTGGTCAGCAGATCTCCAAGAGTCGCCCCCAGCGGACGCGTCAAAATAAATGCCGTCCAGAACAACACAGTGTGCGAAAGCTTGGTGAAGAAGTACGCGGCCGCAACCAGCGTCAGCATGCCTGAAAAAATCAGCGCTCCGCGTTCGAAACCTACTCCGTTGGTGTCCGCCAGAAAATCGCCCAGCGCGGTGCCTAGCGTGTTCGAAAACAGAATCGTTACCCAATAAAAGATCTCGACCTTCGTTGTTTTAATATCGCTGAACGATACCGATCCAAGCGAATATTTCCACAATCCCAGCACGATCATGAGGAGCGTAAATAAAATCACCGTTCCTCCCACATATCCCCAGCCCAGTGAGCGGTCGGCGAAATCCGCCATCGTCGTGCCCACCGTTGTGGTCGTAACAATCACAGTCCAATAAAGAAACGGATGAAACTTCTGGGCACGAATCTGCACCGCCAGCGCTGCGATAAAGCAAGCCATGAAAATTGCTGTGCTCAACAAATACCCGAGATGCATCGTCATCGAGAGCGCGTCTCCGCCGGTCTCGCCTAACGTCGTTGCCGCGATCTTGATGATCCAGAAGGCAATCGCGACCTGCGGAACCTTGCTGGTCGCGGCCCGCGCCTCGCCTGCGGATTCGGACTGTTCACCACCCCATACGCCGTCAACCCCAAGCCTAAGAACATTAGTGCGCATAAATCTCCCCATGGAAAATGAAGTAGTCTATTGGAACCTCTTACCGGATAACCTCTGCCTCAAAGCCTCACGCCTCAAGAATATTTTATTCGACGGTCAGTGGGACCTCAATTTGCGCATTGGAGCCGTTTCTAGCGTGCGTAAGGCCGTTGAGCAAAGCACCCTAGCCGGAAGCCGAATGGCGGCGGAGCTTTTGTCATACCCCGGACGCGTTGACGAAATCGGCGATTACACTCATTGACCGATTCTACCGCCCATCCAGCAGCCGAGCGCTGATTGGCGCGTAGGCATCGATGCGGCGGTCGCGCAGAAACGGCCAGTTGCGCCGAATATCCTCAAGCGCTTTCAAATCCACGTCGCCGACCAGGATTTCTTCGCGGTCGTGCGAGGCTTCGGCGAGGACGCGGCCGAAGGGATCGCAGAAAAACGATGCGCCCCAGAATTCGAGTCCATGGCCGGGCGTGGATTTTCCGCGGACGTTGCCGGTCTCGAATCCGACTCGATTCACCGCCGCAACATAGACTCCGTTTGCGATGGCGTGGGCGCGTTGAATGGTGCGCCAGGCGTCGTGCTGCGGCACTCCGAACTCGGCCTTCTCCGAGGGATGCCAGCCGATGGCGGTAGGATAGAAAAGCACGGACGCTCCCTGCAGCGCCGTGAGCCGCGCGCCCTCGGGGAACCATTGGTCCCAGCAGACGAGCGTGCCCAGGCGGCCGGCGGTGGTATCGAGGGCGCGGAATCCGAGATCGCCGGGGGTGAAGTAAAACTTTTCGTAGTAGAGCGGATCGTCGGGAATGTGCATCTTGCGGTAGAGGCCGCGCAGCGAACCGTCGGAATCGAAGATGGCGGCGGTATTGTGATAGACGCCGGGAGCGCGCTTTTCGAACAACGATGCAATCAGAACGACGCCGTGCTGGCGGGCCGCAGCGGAAAGTAGATCGCTGGCGGGGCCGGGAATCGGTTCGGCCAAATCGAACAGTGAATGATCCTCGCGCTGGCAAAAATATTGCGTCTGAAAAAGTTCCGGCAGGCAGACAACCTGGGCGCCGCGTCCGGCGGCGTCGGCCACGCGTTCCAACGCCTTTGCGAGATTCTGTTCGGGCTCGGGCCCGCAGGACATCTGGACCAGGGCCACGCGAAATTTGTCAGGGGGCACG
>PKVZ01000063.1 GCA_003131635.1 Acidobacteriaceae bacterium | reverse complement strand
CCCATGTGATATCCAACCTTGCGCCGCGATTCTGATTCGTTCATGCTTGTCCCAACAAGGCCGTGTATCCAGCTCGCGCAGCTCGGCCGAAATCGGAGGGTAACTCGTTTGCTCCCAGGATCTTGCCCGCAAGTTGTTGCAGCCCTGAGATCAAACGTAGTTTTCGCGCCATCATGAAGATTCCATTACCCCGGCGTAGGGTAGGGTATACCGCTTTCACCGGTCATCCCAAATTCCGGAACCAACCGCAGCCACCTCAAACTCACGAGCGACGAACATAAGTATCGGCTTGCAGGAAATAATCCGGCGACTCGGGAAATCTGAGTTATCATTGAAGAGATGCCATACATATTGGAACACCTCACCAGCCTTCGTCAGGAAATCACGGATCTACGGAACATGAACGCCCGGCATACGGGCAAGACTACGGACCACCAGATTGACCAGTCGGCGGTGGAGATGCGAGCCAACCGGTTGGCGGAAATCAAGAAAGAATTGTCGCAGATGCTGAACCGGCCGGACGATCCCGCAGTGTGGTGGGAAAAAGGCGGGCGGCGGAATCGGGTAGCGTAGCGGAGCGGCTAAGAAAATTTTGTGGAAGATTGTAAGAGCGCGGCTTGGGAGCCGCGCTTTTTGTTTTTGGTGCAGTGGAGGCTGGGTGTCTGCAAGAAAGCAAGGCAGAATGTAGAAGTCAAAAGTCAGAATTTAAATCAAGAGCAAAATCAAAATCAAAAGCAAAGGCAAAATCAAAATCAAGAGCAAAGGCGACGGACAGGAGTGTCCGTCCCATATGATCTACCCACATGATCTAGCCCACATGATCTACTTTCCCACACGAGCTACTTTGGTTTGGCGAGCGAGCGGACGTAATTGACCAGGTCCCAGTTCTCTTCGGGCTTGATGCGGTCGCCTTCGGGCGGCATATCCTGATGGCCGTTCTTGATGATGTAGAAGATTTCGCCGTCGCTGCGATCTTTGAGCGTGTTGGGATCGGTGAAGTCGGCGATCTTGAGCTTCATGTCTGCGGCCAGGCTGCCTTTGCCGTTGCCGCTGGCGCCGTGACACATGGCGCAGTCGAGGGTCCACCACTTCTTGGCGCGGGCCAGAGATTCGGGTGACGACTTGACGGGATTGGGCTGGCGGGCGGCTTCGACCGGGATGGCGGCGTAAGAGGGCGGAGTTGTCTTGGGCTCGGGCGGCGTCTGTTGGGCGGAGAGCGCGGCCAGGAAAACGATTGCGCAGGAAAGAGTCAGAGCGAGTCTGGATATTTGTGGGGACATCGGAGCCTCCGATGAACGTCTCTCATGAAGAACTTTTACGAGCGACGACTATTGAGTTCAAGTTAAGGATAGAGCGGGGAACGGGTGGGGGCTGTGACCTGGATCACAGGTCGAGGGCTTCAACGTCGAGGGCTTCGACACAAAGGGCACGGGGTAGCACAGGGTAAAGCTTGGCGGGCTTGCAAAATCGGTGAGCGTCGGGCAACCTCTTTAGTCATGCGAAAGAGATGGCTGGGGCGGGCGGTGCTGGTTTCTTTTTTGGGAGTCTTGTTTTTAATCTTGTTTTTAACTGGGGCTGGATTCGCGCAGAGCGAGCCTGGGCCGGAAGAAGGTGGGAATGAAGCGCAAGTGTGGGCCGGGGGCGGACACTCGGTTCCGGGCGGAACTCAGCATACGGAGGCTTTCGATGCGGGGGCGCGCTATGGGTGGGTGATAACCGGTGAGCACTGGCCTGGGATTTTGCGCGGGCGGTTTGAGTATGCGGTGGATGTGGTGCCGGTGTACCTGATTTTTCAGCGGATGAATACGGCGTATGGATGGGGATTCAATCCGCTGGGGCTGAAGTGGAATTTCGTGCGGCGGGAGAGGTTCTCGCCGTATCTGGAGTTGAGCGGGGGAGCGCTGTTCAGCAAGCAGAATATTCCTACTTATACGAATACGGTGAACTTCACGCCCAGCGCGGCGTTGGGGACGCATATTCTTGGGGAGAAATATAACTGGAGCGTGGAGGTGCGGTATCTGCATATATCGAACGCGGGGCTGGGGATGTATAACCCGGGGCTGAATACGGTGCAGGTGCGGTTGGGAGTGGGAAGGTTTTGGAAGCGGAAATAATCGGATGGCGGGCCGAAAGGCGTCGCGGACACTTGGCGGCAGTGCTCGCCGGCGAAGGGTAGTAATTGTCCCTCCCTTGACGGTGGTGTCAAGGGAGGGGATAGATAGATTTTTTTTGTGCGGGTTTCCGACCGAACTCCGACCCTGTGTCAGTTGTCGACCGTCACGGAGTGGTTGCCCTCGTCCGGGCCGCAGGCGCAACTCACATCGTAGGAGTATGTCTTGTTCAAGGTCGGCACGGAAACAGTAGCGTATCCGCCCGTCACCACGTCGGTGTACTTAAGGCCCTGAGAATTGGTGCCGGTTGGCACAAAGGGAAAAGTCTCTCCCGAAATCTGGGTGAGCGTGACGCCAGCTGTCGGAATGTTTTCGAAGCAAACATGATCGCCGTTGCTTGCATCGAACTTGGTAGCACAGATGTCCGGAGTTTCATCGCACGTAACGGTTGTGGGGAGCTTTTTCTGCGGCTTCTTAGGAGGTTGTTTTTTAGCTGGCTGTTTTTTAGCTGGTTGCTTCTTGGCCGGCTGTTTCTTGGCTTTTTGTTTCTTGGCTTTCTTCTTTGCTGCCATGCTCTTTCTCCCTCATTCGAATTGCCAGGTGCCGAAAGGCGCCGAGGCTGGATTTGGTGAAACGGTTCAAAAAGAAATTTGCGAAATAAAGCCCGAATTCAAAGAACGCACACTTCAGGGCGGCTGAAAAGCCGCGTCCTGTCAAAGCTACGATTTCTCAGGGCCCGTTCCCGGCGTGAACCGCAGGGAAGTTACGGATGCGAAGACCTCATCAGCTGCTGGTAACCTGGCAAGCTGACCAGGTTGGCGAACTCGGGGTCGCGGCGAATCCGATCTGCGGTGTAGCCGGCTTGTATCGCCTTGCCCAACCACTCGATTGCCAGTCCGGTTTCGCCTAACTGGTTGTAGACACCCGCAGCATCCAGCAGTATTTCTTTATCGTTGTGCCCGTACTGCAAGGCTTGCCCCAGATAGCCCAGCGCGTGCTGACGATCATTGAGCACTGAATAATACCCCGCCAGCGCGCTGAGCACAACTGGGTCGTGAGGATTGGTCTTCAAGTCTTGCGAAGCGAGTTCGACGGCCTTGCGGGTCGGCGCTGCCGCCTCATCTTTTTTGCCGCTGTAGTAGAGGGTTGTCCCTAAATCGCCCCAGGTTATGTATTGTTGTGGTTCCAGTTTAGTGGCTTCTTCATAAGCGCGGGCGGCCTCGGCGGGCCTGTTCAGGCCAGCGTAGGCGACGCCCAGATTAACGTAGCCCGGGTAGCTGGGGCGGATGGCGATGGACTTTTTCAAAGGATCGATCGCTTTCTCGTATTGTCCCATGTCGTTGTAGATGGCCCCAACGTTTACGTAGGTCCCGTACCATTCGGGAGCGATCTGGATGACCTTGGCGAACATTTGCAGGGCTTTGTCGTACTGGTTGCGGCGGCGATAGAAAGTTCCGATGAGGTTGTAGCTCAAGCGGCTATTGGGATGGGCTTGAATGGCTTGCTGATAGGAGGCTTCGGCTTCGGTGATTTTGCCTTCGTGTTCGTAGGCCAGGGCCAGGCCCAAGGCCGCATCTTCATTGCTGGGTTCGAGGCCGAGAGCTAATTGGAATTCGGACACGGCCTCGGGGGAATGTCCCGTGCCGTCGTCGATGCGCGCAAGGCAGATGTGGCCGGCTGCGCCCGCGTTGCCGAGCTTGACGGCATCATTGCAGGCGGTCTGGGCTGGAGCTATCCATTGCTTCTGCTTGGCGTCGGAATACTTAAGCCAATAGCTTTCGCCGAGGGCGGCTTTGGCCATTCCGAAGTTGGGATCGAGCTTGAGGGCTTCGCGGGCCATCAAGACGGCATTGTCGCGATTCTCGGGTTTGCTTGCGTCGAGCAGGTAGCCTTGCGCCTGGAGGTAGTATTCGTAGGCGGCGGCCTGGTCGGTGCCATGGTATTTCAACGTCGCCGCTTCCTCCGGCCGCAGCTGGAGATGGAGGGCTTTCACGGCACCGTCGGAGACAATTTGTTCCGCGGAGAAGGCATCCGTGGTGGGGATGGTAAGGGAGCTGTTGCCCAGCGGGGCGCCGGTTTGGGCACTGAGCAAAGAATAGTTGACCTTGAGCAGAGTGTCGGACTGCGGTTCGAGGGTGATCACGAGGCCAAGGTTGGCGCCGAACATTCGGGCGGCATCGGGGAGCGTAGAGATTTTCTTTTCCTGCAAGGTGCGGGGTGTGACGACTTCGAAGGCGCGGTCTTCGGTAAGTTTGCCGAGCTTGGCGGCGACACTTTCTACAAGACCTTCACCGAGGGCGCTGAGTTTTGGGTCGGCGTTGGCGGCTGCGGTGAAGGGAAGGACGGCGAGGATTTTGGTTTCGGGCAATCCTCCGGCCGGGGATTGCGAAGCAGCATTATTCGCGATAGAAGCGTGGAACAAGCGGCGCAGGGGACGGTAAGCGAGGAGTGCGGCCAGGACGACGAGAACGATCACGACTGCGGCGAGGACGCGATTGTGATGGAATTGTCCTGGCGTGGAGGGAGCGCGTTTTGGCTTTCCACCTTGTTCGACGCGGCGAAGATCTTCCAACAGAGCGCCGGCGGTGGGGTAACGGAGGTTTGGATCCTTGGCGAGAGCGCGAGAGATTATGGCGGCGATTGGGCCGGGGACATTTGTGAGCGAGGGCGGTTCGGTGTGGACGATGCGGGCGATGGTGGTGGCGAGGCTGTTGGTTTTAAAAGGCTGCTCGCCGCCCAGCATTTCGTAGAAGACGAGACCGAGAGAAAAAATGTCGGAGCGTCCGTCGTCGGGACGCTGCAGGAGGACTTCGGGGGCCATGTAGGCGGGAGTGCCGCCGGAGGCGGTCATGGTCTCCATGCTCTTGGTGGCGTCATCGGGATTGCTGTTCCAGGCGCGGCGGGCGACGCCGAAATCGAGAATCTTCACCCGATTGCCGGCGGTGAGCATGATGTTTTCGGGCTTGATGTCGCCGTGGATGATGCCTTTTTCGTGGGCGGCCTGCAGGCCTTCGCAACACTGGGTGGCGATGGAAAAAAATTCGTCCGTCGAAATGGGGCGGGTGAGGCGGTTGCGTAGCGTTTCGCCTTCAACGTACTCCATGACGAGCCAGAGTTCGCCGGCGTGCTCGAGGACGTCATAGATACCGCCAACGTTGGGATGGTTCAGAGCGGAGGCGCGCTGGGCTTCTTTGAGCAGGCGTTTGCGGTCGGCAGCGGTGGAGTTGGCCTGGGGCGCCATGCGCTTGATGGCGACAAAGCGCTTCAGCGTGGTATCTTCCGCGCCGTAAACCTGTCCCATGCCGCCGGCGCCGAGCCGCCTGGAGATGGCAAAGCGACCGACGGTGGTGCCGGTGAGAGCATCGGCAGCAGCATCCGCACTGACCGCCGGTGGGGGCGTCTTGAGCTGGTCATTCATGCGCATGCGCGAAGCGCCATGGACTAAGTGCCCGCCGTTTTTTGCAATTCTAATCTTAGTTGCGGAGGAAAGCCAAAGCGAAAGTGGGGAAAGCTTTACCACGGAGGCACAGAGACACGGAGGAAAGCCTTAAAGGCTATGGCTGCTTTCGGGGAGTCGCGCGGTGCGAAGCTTGAGGCTTGTTTACATCTTCTATGAGCGGCGTTAGGGCGGGTCCCTTGCTTCCATCCTCGAGCGCCAGATATTCTTCTCACCTATGTCAACGCTAGTGGAATGTGTGCCGAATTTTTCTGAGGGATGCGACAAGGCTAAAGTTGATGCCATTGTCGCTGCCATGAAGGTGGAGGGGGTTTACCTGCTGGATCGCGAAATGGATGCGGACCACAACCGGAGCGTGATCACGCTGGTAGGCGAGCGGGAGGCGATTCAGGAGGCGGCCATTCGCGGAGTGGGCAAAGCCGCGGAGTTGATCGATCTGAATATGCACAAGGGGGCGCATCCGCGGATGGGCGCGACCGACGTGGTGCCGTTTATTCCGATCGATGGCGTGACCATTGAAGATTGCGTTGCGATGGCGCGGCATGTCGGGGAAGAGATTTGGAAGCGATATCAGATTCCGGTGTATCTCTACGAGGCGGCGGCGACGGTGCCGGAGCGGCAGAATCTGGAGAACATCCGGCGCGGGCAGTTTGAAGGGATCCGGGCGGAGATCGCAACGAGTGCGGCGCGGAAGCCGGACTTTGGCGAGGCGAGGGTGCATCCGACGGCGGGCGCGACGGTGGTGGGGGCGCGAAAGTTTCTGATTGCCTACAACGTGTTTCTGAATACGCCGGATGTGGAGATTGCGAAAAAGATTGCGAAGGCGGTGCGGTTTTCGAATGGCGGAATGCGGTTCGTAAAGGGCGCGGGATTTCTGGTGCGGGGGCTGGCGCAGGTTTCGATGAATCTGACGGATTTTGAGCAGACGCCGGTGCATCGCGTGTTTGAAATGGTGAAGCGGGAGGCGGCGAGATATGGAGTGATGCCGGTCGCGAGCGAGATCGTGGGATTGATTCCGAAAAAAGCTTTGGAGCAGGCCGCGGAGTGGTTTCTGCAGGTGGAGAATTTCGATTCATCGCTGATTTTGGAAAACCGGCTGACGGCGGTGATGAGCGGGAAGGCGGCGGTGGGCGGGCTGCGGGCCGGAGTTGAGCCGTTCGTTGAACAGTTGGCTGCGCCTACGGCGACTCCGGGCGGGGGCAGCGCGGCGGCGGCGGCGGGTGCGATGGCGGCGGGACTGGCGGCGATGGTGGCGTCGATGTCACGAGGGAAGAAGGCGTATCTGCAATATGAAGCGCAGTTGAGCGCGGCGATTGCGAGACTGGGGCCGCTGCGGGAAGAGTTGAAGGCGGCGATTGACGCGGATGCGCAGTCGTATAACTCGGTGATGAAGGCGTACAAGACTGCGAAGACGGTAAGCGCACAAGAAGGGGAGACGCTGATTGAAGCGGGATTGAAGCAGGCGACCAGTGTTCCGCTGGGAGTGGCGGAGAAGGCGCAGGAAGTGGCGGGGATCGCGCAGAGCCTGTTCGCGGTTACGAATCCCAACATGAAGTCAGACTTGACGACGGCGCAGGCACTGGCGCGGGCTGCGATTACGGGAGCGCTGGCCAATGTGGAGATTAATCTGGCGTCGCTGAAAGATCAGGCCTTCGCGGGTGAAGTGCGAAAGCGCGTCGAAATTATGGCGGTATCCTAAATTCATCAACCACAAAGGGCACGAAGGTACACGAAGGAGGTGGCCACAGCGTTTCTTCGTGTACCTTCGTGCCCTCTGTGGTCAAAAATTATCACGAAATTGACTTCAACTCAGCTGACGGCTTTGCGGCGGAACTGGCGAAGACCTGTCGCGAGGAATAACGCGTCAAAAATAGTCAGCACAATTAATACGGCCGCTACCGGGAGGTGCGGGAACTGGGGCACGAGCGTCCCGCGCAGGCCCTCGCTGGCGTAGACCAGCGGATTTATCAGGACGATTTTCTGGAGAATGGGGAAGTGGGCTAACGCGCTCCACGGATAATAGGTGCAGCCGAAGAAAATCATTGGAGTTAGAACCATGCTGAACATCAGACCGATGTGAGTCTGGCTGATACTGCAACCCAGAGCGAGACCGCCGCAGGCGGAAAAGAGCGCTACCAGCAGCGTGACTGCGGCAAAGCTCAGCGGAGAATTAAGGTTCAAATCCACTCCTGGCCTTAGTAGCAGCCACGCTGCCGGGATGACGACCAGGCCGGCCAGTAAAGCTTGCATGGTGCCAAAAAATACTTTTTCCACGGCAAGCCAGGAAATTTCCATGGGCGCGAGCAGTCGGTCTTCGATCTCGCGGGTGAACTGAAATTCAGCGATCAGCGGCATGGCGACAGCCCATACGCCGGTGAAGACCATGCTGATGGCCATGATGCCGGGCAGCAGCAGGCTTTTGTAGGCGGCGGGCATGTAGCCGCTGCTGACCATGACGCGGCCGAAGATGAAGACGAACATCAAGGGCTGGAGAAAAGTCTGCAACAGCACCGGGATAATGTTGCGGCGAGCGACATGAGCATCGCGGCCCAGTAAGGCGAAAAAAGTTTTCCAGTTCATTCGCGGAGGCTCCTGCCGGTGTGGTGCAAGAAAAGATTCTCCAGACTGGGTTCGGAGATGTGAACGTCGCACAATTCGACATTGGCGCTGGAAGCGAGGTTGGCGATCTCGGAAATTAAAGGTCCGCCGCGGTCGGCGTAGACATCGGCGGAGCTGCTGTTTTGCAAATCGTTATTTTGCGAATCGGTATTCGCACGCACCTCGGTCACCCCCGCCAAGGTCTGCAAGCGCTGCAACAATTCCGGGGAGTGGCGGCCGAAGCGCAGGCGCAGCAGATAGCCGCCAGGGACTGAGGCCTTCAACTCGGCGGGGGTGCCCAGGGCGATGTTGCGGCCGTGATCGATGATGGCGACGCGCTGGCAGAGCGCGTCCGCCTCTTCCATGTTGTGGGTGGTCAGAAGAATGGTTTTGCCACTCTGGTTGTATTCGCGAATGATCTCCCAGAGCAGTAATCGAGTTTGCGGATCGAGGCCGGCGCTGGGTTCGTCGAGGAAAAGTACCTGGGGATCGTGCATCATGGCGCGGGCGATGGAGAGACGCTGCATCATGCCGCCGGAAAATCCGCGCACCATCTGATCGGCGCGGTCACGAAGTTTGAAGCGGTCGAGCAGCGCGTCGGCACGCTCGGCGCGCTGGTGAGAATCGATTCCGAAATAAGCGCCGTGGAAGAGCAGAATCTCGCGCGCGGTGAGGGCGAAATCAAGATTGGGACGCTGCGCCACGACTCCAATCAGCCGTTTGACGGCAACCTGTTCTTTCCAGACATCGAGGTCGCCAATCCATGCCTGGCCAGCCGTGGGGCGCACGCGGGTGGTGAGAATTCCTGCCGTGGTGGATTTGCCCGCGCCGTTGGGCCCGAGCAGGCCGAAGATTTCTCCCGGCAAAATCTCAAGCGAGAGGCCGTCGAGAGCGACAATTTCCGGTTTGGGGAGCTTTTTCCCTTTACTTCGCGCAGGGCCGAAGCCAAACCCGCCGCCGGAGGCTAGGGCAGGCGGGGAAGTGTAGATTTTGCGAAGATCGCGAGTCCGAATGCCAGCTAGCATGCCAAATTCCTTGGTGGATCCCCGAAAATGCCGAGTTGCAACATTCCATCGCAAAACTATTGCNNTGCCCAGTGCATGAGCGATCCGAATCCGGCGAGCGATCCGGATGACGACTGAGATGAGTTAAAAGGCGGGCTGACAGGCAGGAGACGGCGGCGGTGAGCCTGACAGTTCTTTGTTCTTTATTTCGGAGCGTAGGTGTGGAGGAGTTTTTGGAATCGGGGATCGGAGCGCAAGGAAGCAAAGTATGGGCTGGCGTTGATGGCGGCGAAATCCCGGCAGCCGAGTTTGAAAGTTTTTTGCATCTGGGCCAGAGCCTTTTCTTTGTCGCCCTTCCCGGCATAGGCAGCGGTCAGAAAGTAGGAGTAGACCGCCTCTTTGGGTTCACCGTCCTTCAGCAAGCGGGCGATGGCGGAGTCATAGTTGCCTTGGGCCAGAGCAAGCTGTGCCGCTCCAAAATTCCCGTACGACGGGCCTGAGAATTCCGCTTCGCGCTCGAAAGACTTGCTGGCTTCGTCATAGCGTCCCTGTAACAGAAGCGCACGACCAAGGTGATAATTCGCGACCGGAAGGGTCGGCTGCAAACGAAGTGCCTCTCGCGCCGCTTTCTCCGCTTCGACAGCCTCAGGCGGTGTCTCGTAGGCAAGGACCCACGAAAGCGAGTCCCAGGCATGCGAATTTTCCGGGTCCAACCGGATGGCTTCCCGGAGGACTTCCACGGCTTTGGGGTATTCGTATTTCCAGCCGTAAGCATAACCAAGCGCAATCCGCGCCTCGACCAGATCCGGTGCGGCGGCGACCGCCCGTTGAGCAAGCTGATCGGCGCGCTCCAGGTGAATTGGCTGTGAATCGATATTGCGGTAATAGTAGCCCTCCACCTGCGCGAGACCAGCCAGCGCGGGAGCGTAGTCTGGATCGAGCTTTAGCGCCTGCTCGAAGTGGCTGCGCGCCGCTTCTAATTTGTCGGGTTCGTCATCGTGCTCGGCCAGCGCCCGGCCAATCATGTACGCTTCATAGGCCTCGGGATCTTGTGTATAACGTTTCTCCAGTCCCTGTTTTTCCTGAGGACTCAGCTTCAGATCGAGGGCCTGCGCAATCTTCAGCGCGGTCTGCTCCTGCAGGGAAAATACATCTTTCGTCTCGCCTTTGAAATCCTCGGCCCATATATCGAAGCCGGTGGAGGAGTCGACCAGATGCACGTTGATCCTCACCTGTTCTCCCGACTTGCGCACGCTTCCTTCAAGAAGGTAACGAACTCCAAGTCCGCGTCCAGTGGCGGCGGCATCGGGTTGCGTAGTCTTCAATGCCGCGACTGCAGAATGCGAAGCCACATTGATTCCCTGAATCTTGGAAAGCTTGGTGGTAATTTCATCGGTCATGCCATCGGCGAAGTACGCGCCATCCGGCTCGGAGCTGTTATTTTCGAGCGGCAAGACAGCGATCGAGGGCTTGGCTGTCGCGGTTGCGGAGGCCGGGGCAGAGCGGGCCCGGTACCAGGAGTAACCGGCAAACGCCGCAACCAGTACGGCAACCACCGCAGCAGCGGCAAACAGTATCTTTATTTCTATTTTTGAGCGCGCGGGCGGGAGTGGCTGGGTTGCAGCCTCATTCGGCCTGGCGAAGCCGGCCGATTCCGTGTCGCGTTTTACCCGTTGCAGGTCGGTGCGAATCTCCGAGGCATGCTGGTAGCGCAGGTTACGATCTTTTTCCAGGGACTTGTTGATGACGCGCTCCAGGTCGGCGGGTAAATCGGGATTCAGGCGCACGGCAGGGGTCGGGGTTGCGTCCAGAAGGGCTTTGAAGATCACTCCGGAGCTTTCTCCGCGAAACGGCAGGGTGCCTGTGGCCATCTCGTAAAGCACCGTACCCAGAGAGAACAGATCTGTGCGGCTATCGAGCTCTTTCGCTCGAACCTGCTCCGGCGACATGTAGGCGACAGTGCCAAGAGTGGTACCGGGGCTGGTAAGGTGCTGCTCATCGATGGTGCGCGTCTGTGTGTTCGCAGATGCGACCTGGCTGGAAGAAGTGGCAGCCGCCGCAACCTTCGCCAGTCCAAAATCGAGAACCTTGGCGTGCCCCTGCTCGGTCACAAAAATATTTGCCGGCTTGATGTCGCGATGGACCACGCCCTTGGCGTGTGCGGCATTCAGGGCATCGGCGATCTCGATTCCGAGCGAGAGCACGGTCTCGATGTCCAAGGGCTTCCCGTTGATCCGGTGTTTAAGCGTCTGGCCTTCCAGCAGCTCCATGGAAATGAAGGCGCGGTCACCCACTTCGTCGATCTCATAGATGGTGCAGATGTTGGGGTGATTGAGAGCGGAAGCCGCTTTGGCTTCGCGCTGGAACCGGCTGAGAGCTTGAGGATCGCGCGCTACGTCGTCCGGAAGGAACTTGAGCGCGACGAATCGCCCAAGCTTCAGGTCTTCGGCCTTGTACACGACGCCCATCCCGCCGCCGCCGAGTTTCTCAACGATGCGGTAGTGGGAGATGGTCTCGCCGATCATTGGCGCAAATCTTACGTGGCTGATCGCACCAAGTCAACGCCAGCAAAGCTACGGGCGGCGGGGACGCGTGAGACAGCCGCCGCGCCGGCGGCGCTACGGAGAAGCGAGCCCACTGACGACTAGTCTCCAGCGCTGGCGGCGGGTGCGGGTTCCGGCCTGGTTTTTGATTGCCACCACGCCTGAAAGCCTTGCCCGACTAATTTGGAAATGGTGTGACGGTTCTCCGAGATCACCTTCCACCAGGCGAAGCGGCCGAGCATGGGGAAATAAATTCCACGGAAGCAGAGACGCGCGATCAGAATGTTGACGCGGTAGCCGAGCGCCTGATCGTCGAGCGAATCGACGGCTTGAGCGATGGCCTCCGGGCCATAGGAGTGGGACCAGCCGTAGTTTACTTCCGCGTGGGCTTCGGCGATGGTCATCTTGAGAGGTGTGTGGGCCATGGCGAAAGGAATGAATTCCTGCCAGTGCTTGGGCCGTGTTAAGCGGCCGGCGACCTCGAGGCGTTTGAGAAGCGGAGTGCCGGGAAGTGGGGTGAGCAGGCCGAAAATCGGCAGTCCCGGTGGCCAGGTTCGAACCTGCGCCAGGGTGCGTTCGGCGGCGCCTACGGTATCGTTATCCATGCCGAAGATGAAGGAAGTGATGGCATAGACGTTGCGCTGTGCCAGGCGCTGGAGGACGGCGGCATATTCTTCCGGCTTGTTGAAGCCTTTGTTGACGTCTTTCAAGTTGGCGGGATCGATGGACTCCATGCCGATGAAGACCCATTTTCCGCCGGAAGCGGAGATCAGGTCGACGAGTTCCTGATCGCGCAGCAGGTTGGCGCTGATCTGGGCTACCCAGTTGACCTGCGCACCGGCGGCGATGATATCGCGCAGCAGAGATTTGGTGCGCTTGATATTGATGGCGAAATTGTCGTCGATGAAAAAGACGGCGATCTGTCCGCGCTCTTTGCGGGCGCGTGCTTTCAACAGCAGGAGTTCGTTGACCACGCTTTCGTTGGTGCGGAAGCGGATGGAATCGCCGAAGAATCCGGTTACGGTGCAGAACTCGCAGCCGTAAGGACAGCCTCGTCCGGATTCAACGGGAACAATTCGGAAAGTTCCCCAACCTTCGCCGATCTTCTGCAGCCAGTGCTTCGCTGATTTTGGTACGAGGTTGAATTGTTTGAGGTCGATGGTGTCCCAAGGGATGACGGGATAGTGCTTGAGCGAAGGCTTGAGTTCCTTGCCTGCGGCATCCACCGGGGCGTAGATGTCTTTTAACTCGCCGCGAGCCGCGTCTTCCACAATGCGCGGCCAGGTTTCATCGGCCTCGCCGAGAGCCACGGCATCGGCGTGACGGGGACCGCCATCGCGGCCAAGGGCTTCATCTGCCATTTCTGTTACGTGAGGGCCGCCCATCACGACTGGCACACCTACGGCGCGGACTGCGTCAGCCATGCGATAAGCTTTGGCGATCATTCTAGTCATGGCGCCGATGCCGACGAGATCAATCTTGTGTTCAAGCACATAGCGGGCGATCCCGGCTTCGTTCATGGGCTGGGCGTTGCCATCGATCAGCACGACTTCATGGCCTGGGGGAGTGAGAGATTGCAGGAGGAACATCCAGAGATGGGGCATGAAATTGCGTGTAACCCCGTTATCGGGGTTGTACAGTAAGATTTTCAATGGTTTCCCTGATTTCTTCTGGCGGTGGATTTTCGTGGCGCCCAGAAAGCGGGCTTTTATATGTGCGGTAGCGAACAGAACCCAGTCTGCATCTTACACCATTCGGTGTGCGGAATAGTAAAATGGTCATTCCGAAAATCGTGCCGGGGAAACGGGTCGCATATTGGTCATA
>PKVZ01000075.1 GCA_003131635.1 Acidobacteriaceae bacterium | reverse complement strand
ATCCCTCCCTCTCCGCCAGATCACTTGTAGGTAGGCACCTTAGCTGTTTTCCCTTCATCTCTTCTTGGGGAATAAACTGCACCTGAAATCTTGCGGACCAGCTTGTTGTGCCGTCCGGACGCTCCACGTTTCGAAACAATTGCGCGCAGGCGTTCACAGGAAGCTTTCCGAAGTGAACAATCTTTCCGACTCCGCTACCAACCGGCACCGTCCATCTGTTATTGGTATTTGCTTCCCAATTCGAAGTAATAATCGGGGACGACACTAGATACCACTTGTGCCGCATGTTGTAGTTCACGAAAGGCTGCATCAGCATTTGATTTACATCTGGCCGCGCTGAGGGTCCTGCCACCGAGAACAGGTTTTGTACCAGTGTTCCAAATAACCAATGGCCTTGGATACTCAGCGCAACGGCAGTAGGACCGATGGTGACTTTCTTTGTTCCAAGGATGTCTTCTGTTGCGGTAGGCAAGGAAATGACTGGGCCTGCACCCCAAATGACCTTGCCGACCTTTTGAGGTGATAAGAACAACGAAAGTTGCACATCGCCTAACCCGCTCGTTCCGCTCACGGTTTGCGAAAGATCGGGCACTTGGATTACGGGAATGATGGTCCGCATAATCAGATTCCAATCATTCGACAATTTGAAGGGAACGACAGGCTTCATCTCCAAGACGTAACTGTCTTCCTTGTTAATCCCGGTGTGAGGGTTGAAGTCACTCTGCAGCGGCATTGAGATCAGGTTAGCAATGGGATTCTGGGCTTGTTTGGCTATCTCGGATGTTCCTTGTGACGAGGATTCCTGAGCGCAGGCTGGCACGACTCCTCGACACAACACGCTCATGGCGGCTGACAGAATCCATAATGCTGCGCGGATTTGGGGGCACCGCGCGGACCATCTTGCAGAGGCAACTGCGCACTCTCGTGGATGAACGCGGGATGCTGTCGGCCTATGTGGCCATTACATCCGGACGAAGGTCAGGTTTGGTAAAATTCGGGGCGCCATGGTTACCCTCGATTCCACGCTGCCCCGCGCCATGTGCACCTCGAGAGCGCGGGACTATCATGTTCTGCGAATCGTTTCTGGTTTGCGTGTTCTCGCTGTGGCTCACGTTAAACGTTGCTAATGCGTTGGATCCGAACAAACGCCTTACCCAATACGCGCATAGTGCGTGGCGAATACAAGACGGATTCTTGCCAAACACTCCGTTTTGGATTTCACAAGCAAAAGAGGGATATCTCTGGGTGGGCGGCAAGCGTGGCGTGTGGCGTTTTGACGGCATCCGTTTTACTCCCTGGTCGCCTCCGATCGCGGCTGCACGAATTCGCAGACTTCTCAGTGTGCGATTGGGAGAAATGTGGATTGCCACTCAAAGCGAGCTCGTTCACGTCAGGGACAATGTCGTGATTTCCCATTACGATCTTCCGGTAATTACCGGCATGCACGAAGATTCTGACGGATCTGTGTGGGCCCTTTCTTTAGGGAGTACGGACCGAATTCTATGTCACGCGACGGATACAGGAATCCGCTGCTTCGGGAAGGCAGAGGGTATAACGTTTCACAACCCGCTTCCAATCATCCCTGACGGGAAAGGAGGATTGTGGATTGGAGGCGACACGTCATTGCTCCATTGGAAAATGGGTGCAGCCCCTGAGATCTACAGCCCTCAGCAGCTTCGATCAAACGTGGGGCAAGACCCCATCCACAGTCTTGTCAGGAATTCCGACGGTTCCTTATGGGTCGGAATGGAGTCGACGGGGCCGGGACGTGGGCTTGAAAGATTCCGGAATGGCGTTCTGACGCCGGTCGTTCTGCCAAACTTCGACGGAAGTAAGCTCAATATCGAGGCGATGATCGAAGATTCCGATAAGAACCTCTGGATCGCAACGTATGGGAATGGCATCTACCGCATTCACGACCAAACAGTCGAACATTTTGGACGAGCGGACGGCTTATCCAGCGACGCTGTCTTCGATCTTTACGAAGGCAGCGACGGTATAGTCTGGGCGACCACGTCCAACGGTATTGACAATTTTCGCGATCTTCCGATCACTACCTTTTCGACTTCCGAGGGGCTTGGACGAGATGGCGCCAATTCAGTCATGGCCACGAAAGACGGGACGGTCTGGGTGGCAAATCTTGGCACTCTTGATTTTATTCGAAACGGAGCCGTTCCCTCAGTTCGCGTGCCTGGAGAGCAAGTTAGTTCATTGCTCGAAGACCATCAAGGTAACATTTGGGTTGGCGTTGACGATGGGCTCTTCATCTACAAAGATGGCCGCTTCCGGCGTATTTCGGAGCTTGATCATCACCCACTGGGATTGGTACTCGGCATTACCGAGGATGTTGACGGCAATATTTGGGCGGAATGCAAAGGCACTCAAAGAAGACTCATCCGCATCCGCGACTTCAAGGTGCGCGAGGAGTTCCCCGAGCCTCCACTTCCGCCCGCCAATGCCATTGCGGCAGACCCGAAGGGCGGAATTTGGCTGGGCGCACTCACAGGTGACTTGACATTTTTCCGGGAAGGTATTGCGCGCACATTTCCCTTAAAGCTGAAGGGTTCGTGGGCAGAGAAGACTGCCCATCAGATTGCTGTTGATCCCGATGGGTCAGTGATCACCGCATCCGATAACGGACTTGTGATGCTTCGCGCAGGGAAAGGTCAGCGCCTAGGCAAAGAAAACGGGCTTCCTTGCGACGGGGTCACTGGCTTCGCCTTGGACGACAACAAAAACCTATGGCTCAATACTCCCTGTGGATTTGTAGAGATTGCAGCCACGGACTTTCAACGATGGCGGATTCATCCAGATACCATCGTTCAGGCGCGAGTATTCGGTACGCTGGACGGAGCTCTACCGGGTTTCGTGACGTTCAATCCGGCCGCAAAATCTTCCGACGGGCGCCTGTGGTTTGTAAACAATGTGGTTCTTCAGATGATCGACCCGTCACACCTTTCGGGGGGCGGGACTGTACCGCCGGTCTACGTCGAGGCCGTTGTTGCTGACCGAAAGCAATATAAACCACAAGAAAGTCTTCAACTTCCGCTTTGACTCGTGATCTCCAAATTGGCTACACATCGCCGAGTTTTCTCATTCCCCAAAAGGTGAAGTTTCGCTACAGACTTGACGGGCATGATCGCGATTGGCAGGACGCGGGCACTCGTCGCGAAGCTTTTTATACGGAACTGGGTCCCGGGAAATACCGGTTTCGTGTCATCGCGTGCAATAGCAGCGGGGTGTGGAACGAGCAGGGCGCGACACTGGACTTCGTGATTGCTCCGGCCTACTGGCAGACGAAGTGGTTCCGCGCAATGTGTGTGGTGGCGTTCCTGGCCTTGGTTTATGGGGCTTATCGATTTCGCGTTCGGCAACTGCGGCGTCAGGAAAAGAAGCTGCGGGATGTGGTTGAAACCATTCCAACATTCGCCTGGACCGCTTTGCCCGACGGCGCAGTGGACTTCGTCAATCATCACTGGGTGGAATATACGGGTTTGTCCAGGGAGAAGACGATGGGCTCAGGATGGGAAGCCGCCGTTCATCCTGCAGACTTGCCGCGTTATGTGGAGAGACGTGGCGCTTCGGTGGCGTCTGGGGAGCCCTTCGAGCATGAAGTGCGTTTCCGGCGTGCGGCGGACGCTGAGTATCGCTGGTTCTTGAGCCGAGTTGTGCCGCTACGGGACTCGGGAGGCAAGATCGTCAAGTGGTATGGCATCTCGACCGACATTGAAGATCGCAA
The DNA here is from genome assembly GCA_003131635.1 of Acidobacteriaceae bacterium. Lineage (GTDB taxonomy): Bacteria > Acidobacteriota > Terriglobia > Terriglobales > Acidobacteriaceae > Sulfotelmatobacter. The sequence goes on along the minus strand of PKVZ01000075.1, from coordinate 41,028 downwards.
GCGCGCTGAGAACGAGCGTGAAAGGCTGCGACAGCTCGAGGCGGATCTAGCCCACGTCAACCGCGTGAGCACGTTGGGGGAAATGGCGGCGTCGCTGGAACACGAAATCAAGCAGCCCATCGCTGCAGCCATCACCAGCGCCAACAGCTGCATTGAATGGCTTGCGCATGAGCCGCCCAATCTTGACCGGGCTCGTGCCGCGGCAAGCAAAATCGACAAATACGGGAATCGTGCGGCCGAAATCATCGATCGGATACGTTCGTTTTACAAGAAGTCCCCTCCACAACGAGAGTTGGTAGACGTGAACGGAATTATCCAGGAGATTCTTACCCTGCTGGATGGCGAGGCGACCCGATCATCGGTGGCAGTGCGAACGGAACTTGCAGCCGACCTGCCCGAAATTATGGCCGACCGCGTGCAACTGCAGCAGGTGTTCATGAACCTCATGCTCAACGCCATCGAAGCTATGACGGACGCAGGCGGAGAGTTTACGGTGAAGTCGGAACTGCAGGACGGTCAACTCCAGTTCTCGGTCAGTGACACGGGCGTGGGGTTGCCAACGGAGAAGATGGATCAGATCTTTTCTGCGTTCTTTACCACCAAGCCGCAGGGCAGCGGCATGGGGTTGGCCCTCAGTCGCTCCATTGGGGAGTCGCATGGCGGCCGGTTGTGGGCGACATCCAACGACGGGCGAGGTGCAACCTTTCATTTCACTTTACCGATCCAGGCCACGGAGTCGTCACCTTTGGTTGCCTAAGACCTTTTGTTTCCCGAGAGTCCGATCCTCAACTGGAAAGAAGCTGAAACAACGGCGCTTCCCCTTCTACGAAGCTGGAGTGTGAATATCTTCTCACTCGGTTTTCTCGAAAAAAGGGGCAAAAAGGGGTAACCAATAAGGAAAGGAAGAAAAACCTAAAACCTAGATCAACAAATCCCCCTATTTTTCAAAAGGCACTAAGATATCCGAAAGCGCGCTGCCCCCGGCGGAACAGGAACAGTTTTCTGTGACTTTACCCAGACGCAACTGATCCTCGCTTTTGAGGCGGAAAATGTCTCAGAAGCCCTGTGCAACCTTACTAATCGCAATCTACTTCCGCCCAAAGTACAACACCGAGCCGGAGGAGTATTTATGGTTTGCGGAAGATCGCGGCACGACAAAAACTCTGTTTTTCCGCAAGCTCTACAAGCGTGCACGACAATACTTGGACCTTACGCAGGGCTGTCCGATGGTGAGTTCACTGGTAGCGTATGCTATCGAGGGGATTAACATTCGCCGCACGAAAAGCTGGCAACGCGCAAGCCGCCAGCGCAATAGCCGATAGCAAAAGCGGGACCACCAGGTACGTAATCGGATCAGTTGGGGCCACGCCGTAGAGGAAAGCAGCGACTCCCCGCGCGACGAGAAAGGCGGCACCAAGTCCCACCAACACCCCTGAGATGGTCAGGGGTATGCCATTGCGGAGAACCCCGACAACGACTTGTCGCCGGCTTGCTCCGAGCGCCAAGCGAATGCCGATTGCCTTGGTTTGCCGCACTGCCAGAAAACTGATTACCCCGTATAGACCGAGGGCTGCGATCACCAGTCCAATCAGTCCGGTTACTCCAAAGAGAAGAGCCGTGACGCGTTGGAAAAGCAGGGCGTTGGCGAGGTGCTCGTCCATCGTCCGGATATCGAATAGCGCCACTCCTGGATCAACTCCACGAAGAGCATCGGAGATGCGGCGCATGTGATTCAGCGGATTTCCCATGCTGCGGAAAAGCAGCGTGACGCCGGTAATCGAATGCAGGTTTCCGATCGAGAGTGGACGATAGATGCATGGGCGCGGTTCCTCCACAATACTGCGCGACTTGCTGGTCGCAACCAGGCCGATCACCCGGCGGGGTTTCCCATCGGTTTGAACCTGGCGACCGACGGCATTCTCTCCCGGAAACAATTTATTCGCGGCGGCCAAGTTTAAGATCGCAACATCGTCTTGATTCTGACCACGCCGGAAATCCTCTCCGGCAAGGAACGAAATACCGAGAGTATCGAAAAATCCAGGCGACACTTCGTAGATGTCAGCCTCGGTCCGCCGGCTATCTCCGGTTGCGGCTTTGTCGCCCGACGTGACTGAGCCGGAAACGCCCGCCAGACTTAGCGGCACGGAGGATGTCAGTGCCGCACTCTGAACGCCGGGGATCGACTGTACGGTTTGCAACACAGCTTCCGCAGTGCGGTCCCTTTCCGCCGCAGTTAACTGCAGAGCGGGATCGAAGCTTATGAGTCCAACGTTGCGGTGAGCCATTCCCGTGTCTGCGGACCGGGAAGATTCCAGACTGCGGAAAAACAGACTGGCAAAGGTGAGCAGGACTGCGCAAATTGCAATTTGCGTGATCGCCAGAATGTTTCTCGCGTCAAACCAGCGGGTCCGAACCTGTTCCGAAAACTGACCGGCCAACCCAGCCACCAGACCTTGCCGGGTGAGCTTTAGCGCCGGCGCCAACCCGAAGACTAATCCCGTAAGTACCGACAGCGCTGCGCAGAAGGACAGCACCCGCCAGTCCAGCGAGATGGCCAGATCTACGGGCAATTCGATGGGGAGGCGCAAGCGTCTCAAGCCGTGAGCGCCAGCGTACGCGATGATGCAACCGAGCAAACCGCCGGGCAAGGCGAGCAACACATTTTCTGTGAGAAGTTGTGCGATCAGCCGGGAGCGCCCCGCACCGAGAGCCAGACGGATCGTGGTCTCCTTATGCCGTGCATAACCCCGGGCGAGCAGCAAATTCGCGACATTGGCGCATGCCGTGAGCAATACGAGGGCGGCGATAATCATCAGCAAAGTAAAGAAAATGACGATCGCATGGCGCAGCGCCGGCGCTAATTGACCGGCGCGTTCCACGTGGAAGGTACGATCCTTATTTGTCGCCGGGTAGGCGGCAGCCGTGCCCTCGGCAATCACTTTTGATTCCGCCGCCGCCTGCTCTTTGGTGACCCTCTCCCGCAAGCGTCCCACTGCGAAAAGCCATTGGGCATCTCGATCTGCGAAGTTATCGAGCTGAGATGGGGGCAGCACCGGGTTGACCAGGTCGCGGAGTGAGAAGGGAATCCAAAAGTCGGAAGCAAGTCCCACGTCTGTGCCCACGAAGTGGGCAGGCGCCACACCAATTACTGTCAGGCTGCGGTTGTTCAACCGGATGGTACGGCCCAGGACACCAGGGTCCGCGCTAAAAAGAGCGATCCAAAGACGATGGCCTATCACGACCACGGGGGCCGCGCCTGGGGTGTCATCGAGCTCCGCGTCGAAACCTCGGCCCAGCGACAACCCGCAACTCACCACGTCGAAATAGTTGGCCGAGGCAATCGTCCCCCAATAGCGCCGCGGTTCGCTCGCGTTAACCGCGATGGCAGCGGGCATCATTGGAAAGTAGGCGGCAATGTTTTGAAAGGACCGCGCCTTGCTTAGATCCAGGAAATCCGGGTACGACATGGCGTTCCCCATCTCGCCGGTTTTCGCGTTGCCACTTGTAATACTCATCAGCGTCGGCGGGGAAGCGACCGGTAAGGGCCGAAACAGAGCGAAGTTGGCTACGGCGAAGATCAGAGAGCAAGCACCGATTCCGACTGCTGTCGAAAGCATGGGAATCGCAGCCAGCGTGGGATGCTTGATCAGGACGCGAAGGCTGAACCCAATGTCCTGACGGATGTGAGATATCCAGGAGAAAGAGCGGCTGCGCCACGCGCTTGCCTTTTGCTGATTCATGCTCATACTATTTCCGATCCTTACTATTATGTTGTGGAATTTGTGAACTGCCTGCTTTCGCCGACACAACCTCGGCTTGAGGTGGCGCGGCCGTGGCATATAGCACAGAACGGGCGTTCTCTCGGCTTGACGCGGGCAGCCCATCAATAAGAGTTTCGACAATCTGCTGGGGTCTCGCAGGGCTGCGGTATTGCTGCCTGTAGAGTCTGATCAAATCGCCAAAACGGTCCATTAGGGAATCGCCTAACGTCTGGTCGAGCGATAGCAGCACGAATGGGCCCTTGTGATAAGCGAGTTCCAGGTCCTGCCCCAGCAACGGCAAAGGGACTTCATTCTTCGCGGAATGCGCGCGCGCCCGCTGATAGCGACTCTTCTCGCTTTGGATCGCTGCCCCGGCAGTCATGATGCCGCCGGATTCAAGATACTTATACGCAGCGAATTGTGCGAATGATTCAAGCACAAATAACCGCCCCGGCGACTTAGAGGGTATTACCTGATAGCCCCACCACTGATGCGCGATTTCGTGCGCCAGGACAAATTGCGCCAGATTGCTGCTCTCACCGGACACCGGATCGCGGCTCCGTACGATCCGGTCGCTAATCTCCACGACACCGTCAAATGAGACCGCTTCACCCAGCGGGGTTGGAGTTTCGACGATCCGAAGCTCCGGCAACTGGTAACGAGGCCAATATCTCCGATAGAAGGAAAGGACCGATCTCGCTATCGACGCTTGCTCCCTGCCATCAAGCGCCGCCCGATACACATGCACGGCGGGAAGCCCATCCGTGGAAGCCGTCGACGTTTCCACAAAGCGGGCACAGGCGACCATAAACGTTGTCATCTGAGGCGTTGCTACACGAAACGTCGATTGCCCCTCGGATTCACCGAGACGGTCGCCAGGACCGACGGCGATAAAGCCGGCAGGCGCAGCGACGCGAATCGTACCGGTTGCAAGGTCACTCATCGTGTAGTTTTCGGTTTCACAGGAATCTGTGCGCTCAGGCTGAAGGGATGAATTTGAAATGAGGCAGGAAGACCGCCGAGGAGCGACTAGAATGTCGGAATCTGTGAAGAAAAATGCTTCTTTAAGAAGCTTGGCCTGCAAAGTAAGGTCAAATGGTCCTGCCGGGCGGATGGTTCCCGAGTAACGAAGCTCGGCTCGACTGCCCGCGGGGAAGGAAGGCGCCCATTCTATACGGACATATCTACCCAAGCTGGTAAGTTGGTAGGCTCCGGCTCCCTGAAGTTCGAAATGGTCCAGCGTCATCACCGAAGGAAGCAGGAAGTAAGCGACTCGCGTCGAGCTTTCCTCACTATGGAGCGTAAGCCGGCCGGTAACGCGGACGTTTTGTTGATCTGGCCGGTAGGTAAGCTGAAGATCGTAATCGGTAATCCGCAACCTGGCATCGCCGGGAACTTCAGAAAGCATAGCGTCGAGCCGCCGCGGCGAAACACCTCGGTACTTGGACAGCGCGTACTGCTGAACTTGAAATAGACAGACCGCGATTGCCAGGCAACCGGCACATGCGGCTGCGATCGCGCGTTTCCATCTCTTCATCTCCGGGGCCGGCCACTGCTGGTAAACCGTGACGACCAGCGGCTCCGGCGGCCGCGAAAACCGGTGCAAGATCGCTAACAGTACGCCTGCCACTGCAATCCAATAGAAGCGAAAGAGCCATCCCGCCATGTCATACAGAGGCAAGCTGGAGTAACTGGTGAGTTGCACCGGTACTGAGGACGCAAATCCGATAAATGAAGTGACTCCCCACTTGGTGCCGAATAAAACCACTACCGTGGCATACGCGCCAAATAGCAGAAACGTCGCCCAGACTCGGCGGGTGAGGGAATAAAGGAACACGGTGAAAATTCCGATGAGCGTGAGGTCGACGGCAAATTCAAAAGCTACCCAGAGCAAGGTCCCTGGATGCACCACGCTTCGCCGCATGCCACAGACGCTTACGATGGCGGCGGCGGTCAGAAATGTGGTGGCGGCAGCCAGAAACAGATTCACCGTCAGCATGGCGACGGTATAAGCGCGTTTGTTAGCTGGCGAGAAAAGCAGCGCCAGGCGCTTGATTAGCCGTTCCCGAAATGAGGAGCCCAGAATCATGAATAGCGCAGCCAACATAGGACACGTCTGAAGAGCGATCTCGATGGCGGTGCGCAAATCCGGCGAGACGGGGAACCCGTACATCTGAAGCGTGCTGCGTGAAAGAAGATAGGCTACGACCGTAAAGTAGGCCGCGGGGATGAGTATCAAGGCGGCGATGGCGGCGATGGCTTTGGATCTTGTTCTAATCACCCGGTCCTCCTGAGGAATAGCTTGAGTGCGCTGCCAAAGGATCTTGATCGCTGGGAGGTGGCTTGATCTCCTCTAAAGCAAGCTATAGCGAGAACCAGGCAGGCGGCCGCGGTAATTCCAAAAGCCAGCCCGTTGCTTCCGCGCAGGCCCATTAGATCGAGCCCTGGTGGCAGGTCGGAAAAGCTTTCGAGATACCAAACCAACGCATAGGTTGAAATTCCGAGCAAAGGACGGTTCAGTTGAGCGCACGTCCACGTCAACCACAAACACGCGGTGAAGATTCCCAGGAGCAATTGCAGGCTCACGAATATTGGCGCGGCAAGCAACACCGGCAGAGCTGCCAGAACCGTGATACTGGCCAGCACGATGCTGGTAAACAGCGCAGGAGTCGGGCGCCACAAGGCCGCTGAAGAGAGTTCCAGATCGCGAAGCGCACCATCCGCAGTGAGATGACCGCGATTTGCGATCAACAATGGGATGAGCAGCGCCGCAACCGCGCCGGTCCTTGGGGCGTGGGGATACATAGCCGATAGAACGAGCGCCACGACCGCGGCCATCCAGCTCCAGGGTGATCGTGTAAACCAGCGTCGAGCCAATGCCCAAGCTCCTTGAACATAAGCTATCTTGCGCGGCCTAAGCCGAACCACATCCCAAGTGGCGCTCGGGGCCGAGTCTGGCGAATACTCCGCGCCCTGGATCCGCGCATCTTTGCCAGTGGCATTGAAACGGGCCAGCCATGAGACTGCCGCCGCCGCAAGAATGGCTACGAAAATCAGGAAGCCCTGGCGGTAAATAAATGCGCGCGGAATCGTCTCGATATTCCAGGAAATGCCGCCGCCCCGTGGAGCGGTCACCAGACCGATGGAAAAGGATGTCGAACTCACCGACGCCGGCCAATTCTCTTTAAGCAGGAGCAAGCCAAAGGCATCGGCCCCGGCAAATACAGCACTCGTGAGCAACAGCAGGTACACAGCAAAGGCGCCGACTGCATGCAGAAGCCGGTTTCCGCCAAGCCAGCGGTCCAGCGCCGCCCCCAGCGGCAGGCTCAGAAAAGCCGACGGAATGGTGACGAGAAGAAATGCCGCTATTGCCCATGCAGCGGGCGCTTGTTTCTCGCGCGAGGCCACAGCGCAAGAGAGCAAGACCAACAGCACGGAGTAGAACCCAAAGACGAGTATCGTGTTCGCGAGGATTCTGGCGGCAACCATCCGGGAGCGATCCAGGGGACAAGAGCTGACGAAAGCAGTCATCCCGAGCTGACGGTCACGCGCATAGCCCGCACCCAGCCTCAACAATAGAAAAGGAAACAGCAGCAGATCGAGCACAATTCCGGCGGTGATCAAGCGAGTCCCGGCAGACATTAGCGGTTTCAGGCCGCCAAAAGTAAGGATGGCGTAAGGAGCAGTCTCCGCCGGAGTGAGCAACAGGCACAGGCCTGCGAGAATCGCGAGAATTACAGGTAAATTGGTATCGCGCCGATTCAGAATAAGTTCTGTCCACACAACGGCGCACGCGGCGCGGAAATTGCTGGCCAGTCTAGTCCCTTCGGGAATGTTGAACTGTTTCAACGCATGGCTGGACATGCCATCACCAACTGTCCCTGAGATAGCTGAATATGATTGGCGCCACGCCGGAGCACCTCATCGACATGGTGCGTACTGATCAGGGCAATGCGATCCGCACAGAGACGGAACAGCAGGTCCAACATGACCTCGCGCCATTCGGCATCCACTCCAGCGAAAGGCTCATCAAGAAGATAAAGGGGCACATCCAATTGCAGCGCGCAGGCCAGGCCGAGGCGTTGCCGCATCCCTTGACTGTAGGTGCCGCACAGCGCTTTAGCGGCAGACTGTAAGCCGACCGTCTGGAGCCATTCCGCCGCTATTGCCCGTGCCTGCGCGGTCGCTGCCCCGCGAAGACGAAGCGGGTACTCGAGGAACTCCTGCGCCGTCATTGTGGGATAGACCGGGAAATTCTGCGGCATGAAGACAAGCTGCGACAGAAAACCGGACCGGTCGCTGCTTCCTTCTAGTCGGCCAAGCGAAATAGTGCCCCCATCTACCGGGTGCAGCATCGCAATGGCACGCAGCAGGGTGGATTTTCCACACCCGTTCGGCCCAGTCAAAGCCGTCACGCCGGGGTAGAACGACATGTTCGCCGAACTTATCAGTGCGCGGCCGTCTGGGGCCGATATGGAGAGCCCTTCCAGGTTTAATCCCGCGCTCGACACTTCCTGCTGAGTTAACATAGCGCGTTTGCTGCAACACCTTGGAAAGCAGCGGAAAGCACCCGTACGCTGCTGTTCGCATCAATTTGGCTTGGGTGGCCCTCGAATAGGACTTCACCCATCTGCAACGCGACGAGGTGATCCACATCGGACAACAGCGCGCCTTGATGGGCGATTACCACAAACGTGACGCGCCCCCGCAAATCCTCGATCGCCGTTTTGATGGCTCGTTCGCTGATAGCGTCCAGAGATGCTGTCGCTTCGTCCAGGATCATGATGCTCGGGCTGCCAGCCAGCGCGCGGGCAATGGAGATTCGCTGCCTCTGGCCCCGCGACAGATCCTTCCCGCCTTCCTGAATCACCGTGCGGTAGCCTTGAGGCAGCGTCATGATGAAATCATGGATGCGGGCGGCGATCGCCGCCTGGCGCACCTGAGCTTCGGAAATTTCTTCGCGCCCGAAGGTAATGTTTTCGGTGATGCTCGCCGCAAACAAAAAGGGCTCCTGCGGCACCAGCGCAATGGCCTGGCGGAAATCTCCAGGTGCGGCATCGATCGCAGGTCCGTTTTCCGCGGTGATGCGGAGCAATCCCGACTGAGGCCGGTATACTCCGCAAAGTAGCGCCGCTAGGGTGGACTTGCCCGCCCCGCTTTCGCCGATGATCGCGTTGATCCGTCCCGGTTCAATGGTAAAAGAAACATTGGTGAGCGCTGGCGATTGTTTGTCCGGGTAACAAAACGTGACGTTTTGGACGATGAAGCCATGGGGCCCGACGGATACTACTCGCGCACCGGGGTTGATGGCTCCTGCCGCCGTATCTGGCCCGTTGGCGCAAACCAGCAGCGCTTGGTGTTTGGCGAACATCAAACTCGCCTGGCGCAGCCGCCCACCCAGGTACCCGACCTGACTGGCCGACAAGATCAGGACCAGCGCGTAAGAAAAATATGTGACCAACTGCTGCACCGTGATGGAGTCCATCCTCAACTCGCGTATTCCGTAAAACGCCACCCCAGTCATCACCAGCGAAAAGAGCACGAGCGACACCGGGCTGATGCAAGAGGTTACCAGCAGGAAGCTGCGCACACGCCGAAACATCTCATCCAGCCCCTTGTTGAAGCGCCTGCTAAGATAGTCGGTTCGCGCGTAGGCTTGTACGATGTATGCATTGTATGCGCCTTCCAGCAACAGGCTCATCACCTTGGCGCGGTATTGCTGGACGGAAACAATGGCCTTGTTGGCTCGTTTAATGAAGTAGACGATCAACCCTCCGAACATGCCCACGCCTGCAAAGGCTACCAGAGTCAACTTAGGATCGATGTACAAAAGAGCACAGATACTTCCGATCGTAAACATGCTATGACGCAAAAAGTTCAGCAAAGTCCCGGAGAAGCCATCCTGCACCAGAGCCAGGTCAGAGGCAAATTCGGAAGCGATCTGGCCAAGGTGTTTGGGAGAGCGCTCATCGAGCGGCTGACCCAGCAGGTTTCGGAAGAATCGGGCCCGCAGTTCGTTGATGATCCGCTCCGAGGCGATGGCGACCAGGAATGAGTATGCCACTGTGGCCAATGCGTCGAGCGAGATCAGGCCCGCAATAAGCAGTAAAGAATGCCGAACCAGGAGTACATTCTTTCCTTCTGCCAGGCCCGGGAACGCGTTAAGAACGCGCCCGAATAAAGGCGGGACGAACAGCACAGTCACGGTTCCCACCGTCAAGGCCAGCAGAGCTATGCCATAGGTTCGCAACTGAGTCCGCGTGAGCTTTAGCAGGCTGACGATTTCTCTCATGCGGTCTCCCCCACCGCCGCCAATGCCGAAGACATGGCCATGGAAGCGGCCTCCGTCTTGAACAACCAGGCGGCGTTGAGTGTCATCGGCAAAAACAGGGCCGTATCCGGATCGGCTGTCTGCTCTGGTTTCTCGGCCAGGCGATCCAGGAATCCGTAGCGGCCATCGCGCCTGCGCTGGAGCGCGATGAAGTCAACGCCGTCACGCGTTTCTTCACCGGGGACTCCGAGTTGGAGCACCGTGCGAAGCAGCTTACAGCCGATATCGAGGTGATAGTTTCGCAGTTCGCCCAGGGCAATCAGCGAGAGAATCTTCGTGTCGGTCTCATCGAGTGGAATATCGTCGGCTAACAGGTGGTCGGCTAGATCCGCCAGTTGGAGAGCAGGTGCGCTGAACCAGGATTCCTTTTCACGCAGTAAGTTCTTAGCTTCTTTGGTAGGCTTTGCAAGCTGATTTGGGAAGCCAAGTTTCGAAAGCGCGGAAGTGATCTGCCGTACTCGACCTGTCGAGCGTACTTCTTGGCTCAGCGCATCGAGATCGGGGCCAACCCGTTCCAGGATTTGGCGCATTTCTGGCACCTCCCGGTCCATCCCCTTTACCATCGTATAGATCTCAATGATAGGTAATGGGTCCAAGCTCAAACTTGCCGGGTCCGGATGGCTCAGGATCCCGGCCGCAACCCAAGCAACCTCGCGCGTAAGGGTATCCCAACAAGGAATAGACGAAGGGAGTGTAGCAAGGCAACACCTGCCAAATAGCGGCTGAATTGCAGCGATGGGACTAGCGAACCGCTCCGTCATCTCCGCCAGATACTTGCTGGTGAGCGCAATCTGTTCAGTTGTAAGCCGGTCTAACTTGTTCGACGCCATAAGTTTCTCCTGGCAAAGCAAGGGATAGAGCTAACGCAATCGTGCTGCGAAGACGAAGTCCCCGCTCGGTTCGCTCGATGTATTCACTGTCAATCTGATTTCCTGGTGGAGCAGGCAACAGTTCCCCTGGAGCAGGAATGGATTCCTCCATGCTCTTGAAAGCTGCTCCGCACAGGTGTCCCGGAAAACCAAAGAACCGCGAGCACAGAAGAGCCAACACGGGGAGCCAGTTTGTATTTCCGGAACGCATGGCCTGCACCAGTTGCGCTTGAGGATAGGTTCGTGGCCCTTGGTATCCCCGGCTGCGGTCAAGCTGGAGAAGCTGAGCGCACATAAGCAGCACCAGCAAATCAAACTCATCGGACCGGGCGCGCAACACGCGTCTATCGATAATCTGAGTTAGATTACGACGGCCGAGCTGGCCAAACTCGGTGTGAATACCGCAACCCGAAAAGTAGGCGGCTATCAGATGCTGACGCAGCACCGGGATTTCGCTTCTTGCCACCAGCCGCCCCTCTGAGAGATTCCTGATAACCTCGACATCAGACGGACTGAAGGATGCAGCGCTCTGAGCTAAGTAGGTCAGTAACGCGACATGGTAGGCAAATTCTACCCGGGCCATTAGCAGATCCTCGAGCAAACCTGATTTCAGCCACCTGGCAGATGCGTCACATAGCATTCGCGTCAAGCCTTCCGCCTCGGGGATGCCGTTCGTGAGCACCAAGACCTCCGCTACGGCTCCCACATCGAAGAATGCCGTCCGGGATGGCGCAGACTCCAACTCTTGGATAAGGCATTTGAACTCTGCCTGACAGAGTCGTAACATTGGATCTGAGATCGTTTCAGCCAGCATAAGGCATCCTCTTGGCGGCCACTGCAAACACCATGCAGCACACAAGCGTCGTGTGATACACCTCGGCAAAGCTCGCCTGACCTGATTGGGCGCGCTGCAACAGTTTCATTGTAGGAACAACCTGCCCCTCGGGAGTAGTTGCGGACAGCAGGCGCTCAAAGGCCTGGTGGAACAGCATTCTGTTTAACAACGTATTCTCCACGTCACAAAACAGCCAGCTGAGAAGCAGTTCGCCAAGTACATCGATGTTATCGGCACGCAGGACCACTACGGCTAGGGCCACCAACTCTTTTCTAAGACGATCGGCAGTTTCCTTGTCGAGTAGGTCGGTAAGTGGACTGCGGCCAAAGTTGGTCAGGTAGAACACGGCATGAGTCACGGAGTAAATATCGTCCGTCGTGTAGCGAGTTATGTGCTGTCGCTGTCCGAAGGTAGTACTCTCAAACCAGACGGGCAGGTCCTTACGAAATTCAGGCGAAATCATTAACGACAGGCTATAGGCGAGATCCATTTCACGAAACGGAACCCGGTCCATACCTTCAAAAAAGCCGATTGCATGAAGGAAGCTAACAAATTCGACCTCAAATGGAGGTGGCAGCTGGTTGCATGCAAAAAAGTCGGCCACTATCGCCACCACGGTTGCGGCTGAGGCGTCATAGGCGGCAAGCTGGTGCCAATCAAATTCAGCGCCGTGCGTAAGAGCACGTTCGGTCAACTTTGAGATTATTCCGCCGCGAATATCATGGTTTGCCAAAGTAGTCAGCATGGTCATTAGCTCGACGATGTGCTTTACTTGCCAAAGCAGCGCGTTCCCTGCTTCGGGCTGAAGCGACACGCCAAATTCCTCGGCATGTTTCCAAAGCCAGTCCAATGTAAGACCCGAGACGTGCTTCACGCGTTTCTTGAACACAAACTCTTCGATGTATCGAATGGGACACCGCTCCTTCTGAAACCATCGGCGAGTTAGTTTTAGTAACTAACTCAACGGGTTCATCACCTTATTAGCTTGTCAGTGGCTTCCTGAAACGCATTCAAGCTGACACTTATGCGATTCGCATGAAATGTGAGCGTCTCGGTTAGGTCAAGACTTTGTCAGAAATGTCGGTGGCAAGGAATTACGACCATCCCTTGTGCGGGGAACGAAGCTTCTCACTGCAGTGAGAAGCCCTGTCCGTTGGGGTGGTTAGCTGGAGACAACTAGCGCGTAGCCGCTGCCAACTACGAAGTACCAGTGGGGCAGAGACGACTGATTCTGATCGAACCCGCTGATCGTGGACAAGCCGGACGAGATTGAGTCGGTCACGAAATTAAACATTATGGACACCTCCTTATAAGCGTGTGTGCCATGAGTCGTAAATTGAGTAGACTGTAGACTGTAGGCGGGGCAAGATTATCATGTAGTTAGTAGTACAAGGACATAAATCGTTAGTCTGTTACGAAAGCCGAACAGATATAACTGTGTTACCCAGCCAAAGCGCGCTACAAGTTACTCTGCAATAGCTACTTGCCATATTGTGCTGGGAGATATAAGTCGTCGCGGTCGACAACGAAAAGAGTGGCTGTAATACCTGCTTCTGTTACGAACTACGAACTCGGAAGGCCGAAAAGAATAATGCAGCGCGTCGTTGTCCGGGCCCTGGGTCCGACTCAGAGGCATTGGCTCCGACTGTAAGTGCTTTACTACGAGTGAGGGCGGCGAGAATGATTCATTTGCTAAACCGTTGTACGGGCTAACACCTGTACCGAGGGTTCGATCCCTCCCTCTCCGCCAGGTTTTTGCTAAGTTCCATCCAGCAAAGAGAGTTGCAATCAGAGATTAGAAGCAAAGCGAGAGAAAAGCCTTGTAAGTGTCCTAGCTCTGTGTGTTGCTAGTCCTCAATGACCTCCGGCAAAATAGAGTGGTTTAGACACTCGGCTGCGAGTGCTGCCTTAATAATGTATCGCGAGGTGTCAGGTCTTCTCGGGAACGGAAAGCACGGACAACTCATCCGAGGAGATGTCGGAGCGACGTGACGATGGCAAAGATCATGGCCAGCATCTTATCCAAACACACCGTATCAAGCTGCTTCCAAGTCATTCATTCTGCGAATGCACGATGTTTTGACAGGGGACTGGAGGAAAGGTTCTTATCAGTTCGTGACGTTTTGACGACCCACAACCATCCGGAACTCTACTTCAACCGGCTTGCGGTAAGGCATCCCCGCTCCGCTCTCAGCTCGTGGGCAGCGTAAAACGAAACGTGGCGCCTTTTCCTGCGTTGGCGCTCGCCCACAAGCGGCCGCCATGCGACTCGATGATGGTCCGGCTGATCGAGAGCCCCATGCCGGTCCCTTGGGACTTCGTGGTAAAGAATGCACTGAAGATCTTGTCAAGTTGTTCCGTGGGGAGTCCCACGCCCGTGTCCTTGATCGAGATCAAGAGTTGCTCGTGCTCAGTCGCCTCTGAATGAATGGTAAGTTCGCCGCCTGTGTCCTTCATAGCCTCAATGCCATTGAGCATCAGATTCATGAACACTTGCTGTAACTGCACACGGTCAGCCTTGGTTTTGGGAAGATCGGCGGCCAGTTCGGTGTGCATTGAAATCGAGTGCCGATTGGCCTCACTGCGCAGCAGGGTGAGCATTTCCCAAGCAACTTCGTTCACATCGACCAACTCGCGTTCGGTCGGCGCACCCTTCTTATACAAAGACCGCAGGTGATTGATGATCTCGGCGGCACGGTTTACCCCGTTTACCACTCTCGAGACCGCCTCGCGCGCTTCTTCAATCTCAGGTGGGTTGCGCTGCAGCCATCGCAAACTGGTGCGTGCATCTGTCACCGCGGCAGCAATGGGCTGCTTGATGTCGTGGGCCAGAGAGGCTGCAAATTCTCCCATCATGCTCACACGGTTGGTGTGAGCGAGCCCGGCCTCCAATTGGCGAAGTCTCTCGCGCTCTGCCTCGGCGCGCTTTCGCTGCGTCACATCCACGATGGTGCCTATGACTTCAGCGGTTTCGCCAGAATCATCGGTTACACGGTACGAGATGGCGTGAACGTGCTTTACCGTTCCGTCCGAAAGAACGGCTCGAAACTCTATTTCAGAGACGACCCAGTCCTTCTCTATTGATTCCATTCTTGCTTGCTGCTCAACCCTTGCCCGATCTTCGGGGTGCACCTGATCGAAAAACCACGGCCAACTGGGCTTTATTTGCGGGTCGAGTCCATAAATACGATGAACCTCTTGCGACCAGTACAGCTCGCCGGTACGCAGATTCCACGCCCAACTACCCGTGTGTGTCAGCCTCTGCGCTTCCGCCAGATAAGCCTCGCTTCGCCGCAGGGTCGCGTAGAGATCTTGCAGTCGTCTGGCGGTGTCGTTGAATACCCGCCCAAGTTCGGCGAGTTCGTCTCTTCCAGTAACCGGGACTGTATGTTGAAAGTCGCCTCGTGCTAATGCTTTGGAGCCTTCGACTAGACGCGCCAGCGGCTGCGTGATGCTGCGGGTAACCCCAAGACCAAAGGTACCGGCAATCAGCAAAGTGAAGAGGGCGGTCAGCGGCACCACCAGGAAAACCAGACGTTGTACGCGCTCAATTTTGCGCACGGTTTGGGCCTGCTCCTCGCCGACCTCGTGATCGACCCTTTCGACCAGTGCCAACGTTACTGATTGCATTGCTGTGACTTGGTTCGACAGACGCTGGCGCACGGCCTGCCAGTCGCCAGCTTTGGCCAGAGTGGTGATTGCGTCAAGCTGCGCGGGAAGCGCGCTCTGAACGGCGTGGAGGATAGGCAGGATAGTCGGATCTCGCTGAAAATCGGAAGTCGCCAGACTGAAGGCGCTCATTGCACGGCGGCTGTCCTCCAGGACCGCGGTACGAAGGCCTTCGCCTTCTGTCACGAGTCCACCAATATCTTGGGAATCGGCTAGATCTTCCATCTGATCGTGAAAGGTCGTGAGACTGGTATGAAGGCGTAGGACGGCGATCAACTTCTGATCGATGCCGTGCAGGCGCTTCGCCTGAGCACGCACGAGGTGGAATTGCCAAAGCACAACCGCATCGGCGGCTAACATCGAGAAGATGATAACCGCGAGGCCAAGCATCAAACGGGGACCGATGTTGAGTTGGCCAGCCTTAAGGGCTTTTGCTTCGCCGCCTATTGCCAAACGATCCAATCGTGATGCGGTGTGAAGCCCCATCGGTTGTTGTTCCTATCGAGCTATCACTGGTCTCGAACTCAAGCACGCCTCCCATCACCTTAGGATGCATTGTCCGACTGGAAAGCGTTCAAAGTTTCTGTTCAAGGGCGTGCGGATCCCATAGGGGGAGGCGGTCCCCTCTTGAAACCCGTTGTGCGAACCAATTCATTCTCCAGGGCTGCGGCAGCTTGTGACGCACTCTTCTCGCCGGCGAGCACGGAGTGCACTGCTTGGAAGTAAGCCTCGCTTACATCTTGGTATTTCTTGCCGCTGACGTTCGAAGGACGCAAAACGATGCCGGTCCGGAACGCTTGACTCAAAAGGCGAAAATGAGGATTGGGTTCACGTAGCTGGGGTAGGTCGTAGAGTTCGGGTAGGGTGGGTGGCGCCGAAAGCACGCGCGCCCGCTTCACCTGCAAGTCTTTTCGCGTGAGATACCGGACCAACTCCAGGGCTTCACGAGGATGAGACGAGAACCGCGAAACTGCCAGGCCCCATCCTCCGAAAGTACCCACGCTGCCTGACTTGCCACTCGGCAGGAGGGCCACGTCAAACTTATTCCGGACTTGCGACCCTGCCGCCTGGCTGTCGACGTAGGCTGACGTCCAGTGCCGCATGAATGCCGCGTTGCCTGCGATCCAAACATTTAGCGAATCCCACTGTCTATATCCAACGACGGCTGGGGGTGAGATGGAACCAACCCAGTGCGCCGCCCGTTGCCAGGCCCTAATGACCCGGGGATTATTGACGCTGATGGTCTGGTCTTCCTCGATGATCCGCCCACCGCCTTCGGCTGCCTGCCATTCCAGCGCATTGCAGGTCAACCCTTCATCAGCCGCCCCTTGCCACACATAACCCCAAAACTCTTTCTTCCCCTTGGCTCGCTCGCCCGCTTGAATTCGAGCTGCCATAATCTCCAGATCATCCCATGTCCTGGGTGGCTCACGATATCCATACTGTCGCAGAAGGTCGGCGC
Organism: Acidobacteriaceae bacterium; assembly: GCA_003131635.1. Taxonomy (GTDB): domain Bacteria; phylum Acidobacteriota; class Terriglobia; order Terriglobales; family Acidobacteriaceae; genus Sulfotelmatobacter. The sequence continues at coordinate 24,101 of PKVZ01000075.1, read as the reverse complement.
GATAGTAAAGAAGCCCGATGTCGGGGCGATACGCCATGGCCACCACCTTGTGATCCACCGTGTAGGCGGCCGCTGTCGCAGGAAATTGCGCGGAGATTTCGTTGCTGAAATATGGTTTTAAATCGAGGAAATATTCTGCCAGCGTCCCAGGCCAGATCACATCCATGTCGTAAACGTCAGGACCTTGAGCGCCTGTATCGAGTAACTCTCGCCACAAAAGCACCCTTTGCCACGAGGACTCTGGCCCCGGAATAAAACTGACGCGGATTCCCGTTTCTTGAGTGAATTGCTGCAACTCCAGTTGGCGCTCCTCGGTGAACGCCTTGCTCGACCACTCCCCAAGAAGAGCTAACGTAACCGGTTCATGAGCAGATGGCCGAGCACAACCTTCGCAAAGCAAAAAAAGCAAAACAATGCAAACGGGGCGTAGTATCTCGCTAGAGTTCGACCACCTCGCGTAAGGACCACGAATTCTCTGTGCGACCACCCTCTGAATTCTCATCAGCGTTTCGTAGCTTTTCATCTCACGAGAGGAAAACTCGGACGATCCCTCCCACATTGGCTGTGCGAAAGTATATATCTCGTTTGCGATTCGAGCGCACTCGGAACGGCGGACACTTCGGGTTGGCGGCTTGGTCTACAGCCCATATTTGCCATTCAGTCATGCTTCACAGGATCATACTGCAGCCGATGCCTCTGCCTGGGACACTCCGTTATCGGGACCAATCCGGAGGCATTAGTTTCGGATTGCCCGTGATTCGCCCCTCGAGCAAGAGTGCCCATAGGCCAGGGGACAATGTGCAGTTCAGTCGTGGCATACGGCAGATCCGTTTCTTAGCCGACCCTTCATAAGTCAATGGCTCAACCAGAGGATCGTCGGTACCGTGATTATCAAAGCGAGTGTCGAGATGAGAAGCATAGAGGCGGCTTCTGATTCGACTGCTTTGTACCGGGCTGCAAAGAGTACGACCACGGTTGCCAGGGGAAAGCTACAGCACACCAGCGCCTCACGCGCGAACGGACTAACAACATGCAATAGATGGAGTAGAGCGAACAGAACTGCGGATTGCACGGTGACACGAGCAAGAGTTCCAACCAATACGGCTCGTGAAAGGCGAACTGGATGAGCCGCTAGGACGAGACCTACGGCAAAAACCGCTACTCCTGAAGTGGCCGAGCCAATCAGTTCGAAACAGCTGGCTACCACTGCCGGCAGGTGGATGCTCAAAAGGACAACCGTGATTCCAAGGATTGGCGCCCATAGGAGTGGTGACTTTAAGCCGGCATTCAGTCCCGTTACGAGGGCGCTCGGCTTCGAAGGATCCGCTGCGGCGGTTTGATCCTTTGCTGCTGCTGCATCCATCTCCAGAAGGATCACTGCCGGAGGTACCGTTAGATTGATCGCCAAGGCCACGAGTCCCACGGCACCCCCGCTGGTTCGGCCTAAAAGTGGTTCGAGAACGGCAAGCCCGAAGACTGGGGTGGCGGAGGTCGCGAGCATAAGCGCATAGATAATGGAGGCCGTCCCGCTGAGCGACTTCACCATCCGCAAGAGCAGCCACGCAACCACGAAAAGCCCGGCATGGGAGAGAATCAGTGCCAGGACAAGACGACCCTGCTGCAGCAGAAGATCTTTCGGAATCTCAGTCATGCTCACGAACAGAGACGCTGGCAACGCAAATGTAAGCGCAAGTTTGCTTAAGCCTGCGGCCTGGTCCGCATCAAAGGTATTGCGCTTGCCGGCGAGGTAACCGAGCGCGAGGACAAAGAAGACCGGAGTTAGCGATCCGAATAATCCGCCGATGTTCACAAATGACCTCCCCTAAACCGCCGCAAAAACATCTCTAGAACTCCACTTTGGTTCTGAATCCGAAAACTACGGCGCGTTGCGCCCCTCCACCCACGTTCGCGTAGTACTGAATGACCGGCTGCAGAAGGAGCATCGGCAAAGGGTCCAGAAGCGTGTTGAATTCAACGCCGTGCTCCGTCTTCCAAGAGGGTGTGCCGGGAGGAAGGAACTGCGGGCTCAAGCTGTTTCGCACATATCCCAGTGACATGGTGTTGTGAAAGTGCAAAGGCAGTGGCTCATTGAAGCGCAGCCCAGTGGTGAGGAGTGTGTTATTACGGTTGACATCTGGAGGGCTCCAGTCATAGGCAAACGTAGCGTCCAGGCCTCTTGCTTCTTTGGGGTCCACGCGCCAAAGAGCCTGGCTTGCCATCCAATACAACAGGTAATTGCCAGAACGCGGAGTCGTACTCGTCGGCGACGTGAACTTTCCGGGATTGTAGGAGGCGCCGAACTGATAGAGGCCAGAATAGCCCTTGCGGCTTTCGACATTGTCGAAAGCTCGCACCGACGACGCTTTTTGGCCCGGAGTGAATCCGATCTCAGAAATGCTTACCGGCACTCCGCGAAACTGTGGGACCAACCCGGTTTGGTTATGAGCAAAGGGTTCGCGGTCTTCTGCCTCAACCATCGATTTCACGTAGAAGTTGTGAATCGGCACGACGCGTAATTCAAACGCCGGTGTAGAGGGCGGATCGAAGGACTCAAAATCTGTGAACAGGTTGCCCAGGGCATAACCCATGGGCTCAAAGATGAAGGACGCCGCGTCATGCTGGGCTCCGTAGAAATCCTGGCCCGCGAACTGGCCCACGCGTGCGGTGACCCGTTCGTTCAACCATCGTTTTTCCAGCCACCAGGAATCGAGGCGACATGTATTCGCGCTCGACATGCCGCTGGGGCTGGTCAGGAGCCCGAGATATGCTCCGAGATTGCCGCCGCCTTGCCAGAGTGCTGTCGCATGGAAATACAAACCCTGTTGACCGACCAGCGCACCGAAATCGATGTCTACGGTTCCGCGGAATCTGTTCCAACTCGCGAATCGTTCTTGCTGCTCACTCTTAATGTTCCAGAGCGAGTCGCTAATGTACTGGAAGTCGAACCGCACACCATGTTCGAGCAGGCGGGACCGCTCGCCATCCCAGTCACCCAAGAGATGCCCGTGAGGGCCTTGGCCTGTCTCATGACTGTCCGGGCCGCTAAGCGTTTCCCCTATGCCTGTCTGGGAATAAGCCTGGGCCGCAAAGAAGCACAACGCCACCCACACTAGAAAAACGAGTTTACCTGGTAGGCCTCGCATAGTTCGCATCGACAGCGTGACACCGTGAAGAAGCGCATGGCACGTTTCAGCTGGGCGGCGCGTCGTCTTATCCTGTAGCGTCTTCCTCAAGACGGGACCTCCCGCAGCACGAGTAGGATCAAAGGCACTGCGGCTCCGAGCATTCCGAGCGCCCCAAAATGAAGGACCATCGCCGCCCCCGTTCCAGCGCCCAGTACAAAGGCGATCCAGATTCCGCAGAGAAGGCTTATTTTTGGATCGTGAGCACTTACAGGCGGAGGAACCACTTGGGAAGCGTATTGTTCAGCTTCTGTGGAGATTAGACTCGTAATCATCCCTGTCAGATATGTTGTGTGAACGCTGATGCCCCCGGCATGACGAAATGCTCCGTTTTGTAGCCCCAGCGCTAGCGACACAAAGATCACGAATATTTCAACTCCGTGGGCCACACCTGATCCCAGCGCCAAAGAAGCAGCCACTATTAGAATTATTTCTATCCCCATGATCGCGGGAAGCAATGGCCAGGATGACCATGCTTTGAGGGGGCGCACGACAAGCACACTCACGAAAATCGCTATCAGGAAAGTGACAACGGCCGAGAGAGGCCCAAGCATTGCCCGCCAATCGTGAGCCGCTACAGCAATTGCAGCTAGCACCAAATTGCCGGTAATGTGTCCCGTGAACGTCTTTACCAGGACGAAGCTGGCCGCATCGCCATACCCACCAACAAAGGCAAGGCTGAGGGAAAGCCACATGTCAGTCTGGCTAAAGTTCGAAAGCACAATTCTCCTTTGCCACTTTGCGCAGCCTGGGGAAAAAAGAAGGGCCGCGAGATGTACCAGGCGGCCCACTCTGGAAAAACAAATTTGCCAGCTAGCTCTATCGGTGCTCGCAGACGGGCGGGCTTTCAGGCTACTCTGCTCAACTGTGTCGCCTCCACTTTGTATTCCGGCTTATAGACATGTTCACGAATGAAAGCGACCATGTCGGCGGGACGCTCGACGCGGGCGAGTCCCGCATCGAAGACCAGCTTCGCGACCCGTGCGGCAGTCTGAATCTCGGTCTCCAGAATGTTTGACTGCAGCGGGTAAAGGAGCCCTTGCTTCAGTAAATCGGACGGCACTTGATCCGCTACTGCTTGACCGGCTTCGATAAACATCTCGTCGGTGACACGCTTCGCTTGCGTGGCGAAGATCGCCATACCAACCGCCGGGAATATGTAGAAGTTATTCGCTTGTCCCGGCAGAAATGTCTGGCCGTTGTAGTGGACGGGTGCAAATTGCACTCCGGCGGCGTAGATCGCTTTGCCCTTCGACCAGGTATAGGCTTGTTCAGCAGTGCATTCCGCGTGCTCGGTCGGGTTGGAAAGAGCAAGGATTACCGGGCGGTCGTTAATCCTCGCCATACTTTCGACAACCTTCTGGTTGAACGCCCCGCCAATCGTGCTCACGCCGATGATCGTGGTCGGTTTGATGCTCTCGATGGCAGCGACGAAATCCCGCGTCCGCGCATGCTGGTGTGCGTACGGCTTTTGGAAGTCGACAAGGTCATTGCGGGTCGACTCCAGAAGGCCGTTGATGTCGAACATGTAGACTCGTGACTGCGCTTCCTCGAGCGTCGTGCCTTGTCCAACAAGCGCAGAACAAAGCAGGTTGGCAAGGCCAATTCCGGCCGAGCCCGCGCCGAGGAACAGGTACTTTTCATCCTTCAGTTTTGTGCCCTTGAGTTTGGCCGCGTTGATCATCCCCGCAAGAGTGATCCCAGCCGTACCCTGCACGTCGTCGTTATAGACGCAGTACTTGTCGCGGTAGCGCTGGAGCAAGTGCACGGCGTCTGTTCCCGTCCAATCCTCAAAGTGAATGCAGCACTTCGGGAATACTTCCTGCACCGCCTCGACGAATTCGTCCACGAAAGAAAAAAGATCTGCTGTCGCTGGGCGGGTCTTGCGCATACCCAAATACAGGGGATCGTGCAGGTATTGCTCATTATTAGTACCTGCGTCGAGGTACATGGGGAGCAGGTATTGCGGCGGCACACCGGCGCAGGCGGTGTAGAGTTGCAGCTTGCCAATAGGGATCCCGGCACCGTTTGCGCCAAGATCTCCGAGACCGAGGATGCGGCCGGCATCTGTGACGCAAATGAAGCGCACATCTTTCTGCGGCCAGTTTTTCAAAATCTCCTTCACTTTGCCGCGGCGCGTGATAGAGAGATACATGCCGCGCGCCTGGCGATAAATATGGCCAAACTTGAGGCAGGCTTCGCCGATGGTCGGGTCGTACACGATCGGAAGAAAGCGAGCTGGGTCGGACATTACAGTCTTATAGAACAGTGTTTCGTTGTGGTCGAGCAGGTTGATCAGGTAAATGTAGCGATCGAGGTCCGTGGTCTTGTGGCCGAGTTGCATCATCACCCGGCTTAACTGCAGGTCTTCGGTCTCGGTCACATCGGGTACAAGGCCAACGATTCCGAGGGCCTGTTTTTCGGCTTCAGTAAAAGCTGTGGACTTATTGAGGGATGGATCGTGAAGCAATTCGATTCCGCGTTTATTAGTCGTCATAATTTCTTCTCCCTTCATCTTCTTGATTTAGCTTCGTGTTTTTGTGTTGATTTAGAACTTCGATTTCCTTAGCTGGCTTTTGCAACGTACGGGTGGACCATCTTCGCCGGATCGACGACACGGTCGAACTCGTCTTCTGTTACAAATCCCAGCTTCAGTGCGGCTTGCTTGAGCGTGAGGTCGTTATCGAGCGCGTAATGCGCAATCTTCGACGATTTGTCGTAGCCGATGACGGGCGAGAGAGCGGTCACCAGCATCAGGGAACGGTCCACGTATTCCTTGATCTTCTTTAGATTCGGCTTCGTTCCCTCGATCAGGAATTTGCGGAAGTTGGTGCATCCGTCGGTCATGATTGTGATGGAGTGAGTCACGTTGAAGATGATGAGAGGCTTATAGACGTTCATCTCCAGATAGCCGCCCGCGCCGCCGAAGCCGACAGCCACATCGTTCGCCATCACCTGCACGGCGATCATGGTCAGCGCCTCGGCTTGTGTTGGGTTCACTTTGCCTGGCATGATCGATGAGCCTGGCTCGTTTGCTGGAATCACCAACTCGGCGAAACCGGCACGCGGGCCGCAGGACATCAGCCGAATATCGTTCGCTATCTTGTAGAGCGAGACCGCGAGCGTGCGAAGCGTGCCGGAGAGCTGTACCAGAGCATCGTGAGCGGCCTGCACCGTAAATTTGTTGGGAGCACTGATGAAGGGCAGATTGGTAAGCTTCGCAATCTCGGCAGCGGCCGCGTCGCCGAAATCCGGAGCGGCATTGATGCCGGTTCCTACGGCCGTTCCGCCAAGCGCCAGACGATACACACCCTGGAGTGCATCTTCTATACGCTCGAGGTTGTCGCTAAGCATGCCTGAGTAGCCCGACCATTCCTCGCCGAGCGTGATCGGCGTGGCGTCCTGCATGTGTGTGCGGCCGATCTTCACAACGTCCTTCCATTCCTCGACCTTTGCCGCGATTGAATCACGCAAGTCCTTAACCGCCGGGATCAGTCGCTCTTCCACATTTACTGCCGCCGCAATATTCATCGCGGTAGGGAAAGAATCGTTGGAAGACTGCGACATGTTGACGTGGTCGTTAGGATGAACTGGCGTCTTGCTCCCGAGCGGCGTTCCAGCGAGCTGGCAGCAGCGGTTGGAAATCACTTCGTTCACATTCATGTTGAATTGCGTGCCGCTTCCCGTCATCCAGACGTGCAGAGGAAACATGTCCTCATGCTTACCAGCGAGGATCTCATCACAGGTCTGAACGATCAGTCTGTATCGCTCGTCGTCGAGCCGCCCGCCGGTGTGGTTTGCATTCGCAGCTGCTTTCTTCAGAGTGGCGTATGCCGCGATCATCTCGCGCGGGATTAGATCCTTCCCAATGTTGAAGTGTTCAAGCGACCTTTGCGTTTGTGCCCCCCACAGCTTGGTGCTCGGCACATCGACTTCACCCAGGCTGTCGGTTTCCTTGCGAACACCCATTACCTTCACATTGCTGATTGCACTCATCACATTCTCCTTGTGGTTCAGAGAGTAGTTCCGTGGCAGCGAGTGCACGTCACCTTCCAATCAACGCAGCAGTTCGGAAGCTGCGCTTCACCGCTGAAAATTGGTTAAGGTTTTTCTTGAAACGTGAGCCTCGCCCTGCTTTGACTTTTTTTAGTCCGACGAAGGTTTCTTTTCTGGAGATCGAAGACCGCCATCCGCGGCTTAGGTGAGTCTCAGAGTGCTGGTGTCAGTCCTAGGACACTAGAGTCCGCAGCTTGACGCCTATCTGACTGGCAATGGACCTCGATTGTTCGAAAGCGATTCGACCATCCTTAAATGGCGAATGAGTGCCTAGTCTTGCCGGAACATTTTGTGGAACGCCAGTTGCACTGACGGATTTGGTGTTCTCAGCGGACGCGGGGGAAGAGCTCATCGGTGAACTCGTTGGAGCAGGTGGCATAAAATGCATCGCACCTAGCCCACCTCCAACCGTGCTCAGGACACTTTCTACTCCGATTGGCATTTGAGCTTGGGCGATTGGTGGAGGGAAGTGGGACACGAAGGGAATGAATGAAAGCGCTAGCTAAAATTCTTGGGTTTGCAGTGGCGGCGCTGATCGTCGTGGCTCTTGGCTTCTACTTCATTGAAGTGTACGCTCCGTCGCCAGCCGACCCAACCCTATCTGCCGCGATTCAACAAGATTCGATCCCCATCGGCAGCATGACGCGAGAGTTCCTGGAATATGTACCTCGCGACATCTCTCTGCATGCTCCGCTGGTCATTGTGCTTCATGGCCCGCTGATGGATGCTAAGTTGATGCGTGAGTGGACTGGCTACGAATTCGACGAACTGGCGGATCAGCATGGCTTTGTGGTCGTCTACCCAGATGGCTATAAGCACAACTGGAATGACTGCCATTCGAAAGCCACCTTCCCAGCCCACACCGAAAACATCGACGATATGGGATTCGTCAAGGGTCTGATCGCCCGCGAAGTCGCGCAGCGTCAGATTGATGAAAAACATGTCTACGTCCTCGGCTATTCCAACGGCGGTGAAATGGCGCTTCGGTTGGCGTTGCAAACCCCTGAGCAAGTCGCCGGAATCGCCATAGCTGGCGCCAGCTTACCGATACCAAAAGATTCCTCATGCCCGGAGCAGGGATCCGTACCCCTGCTAGTCGTTGACGGAGAGAAAGACCCCTTCAATCCGATTGATGGGGGCAGAGTCACACTCTTTGGGTTCGGCTACCGAGGCAGAGCGCTCTCCGCGTTCGATACCGCGCACACGTTTGCGAAGCGACTCGGTGTGACTTCTGCCCCTCAAGAGATTCACCTCGACCCGCAGAAAAGCGGAGACCCCACCTCAGCAGATGGATTGCTGTGGCCTGGCGCTCCTTCCCCGGTCGTTGCCTTTTACAAGATCGAGGGCGGTGGGCATGTCGTTCCTCAGCCCGTCTTCAGATACCCGCGCATCCTGGGCCACACTACGACTGCCGTCGATATGCCGAAGCTGATGATTGAGATGTTTCACATCAGTAGCAAATGACTGTGTGTACGCGACTTTCCCTGGGCCAATTCATCGGCAAGAAAGACGGAACAGCGCACGGCGGACATTTATTGGAGGCTCATATCTGTCCCAGGTGCGAGGTTGTCCTTGTTGAAAAGTCCGGCGCATCTGCAAAAGCGTATTGACCCTGAGTCCGGCCTAGCATTGATAATGCCTAGCGTTTAGCTAGTTTTTGCCAGCCAGGGATCGAAAGTCCTCGTGAGTTGCCACCTGGTCGCATCGTAGCCCAGTTTAAGCTCTACGCAACCTGCTGCGCCGCGCCCGCGATGGGTAGGGTGAAATAAAATTTTGCGCCGCGGGGAGAGTTGTCGGCAGCCCACAGGCGGCCGCCATGCGATTCCACAATGGATCGGCTTATGCGAAGTCCCATGCCGGTGCCATGGGGTTTGGTGGTGAAGAAGGCATTGAAGATTTGGTCCGCCTGCTCCGCAGGCAGCCCGACGCCCGTATCGCTGACCGACACCACAAGTTGCTCATTCTCCCCTCGCTGTGAGTTGATGGTGAGCTCACGCGTCCCATCCACTTCCTTCATCGCGTCGATGCTGTTCACCATCAGGTTCATCAGCACTTGTTGCAGTTGCATGCGATCTCCCGTGACCCGGGGAAGATCTTCCGCAAGCTCCGTCCGGACGGATATGGAATACGCCGTTGCTTCGCTGCGCAGCAGAACGGTCATCTCTCCAATGACTTCGTTTACATCCACCAATTCTTGTTGTGGAGTACCCTTCTTGAAGAGCAGGCGGATCCGGCTGATGATGTCGGCTGCACGTGTCGCATCTTTGATGGTCCTCGCAGCTGCTTCGCGCGCCTCTGCTAGATCGGGCTGATCGCGGCCAAGCCATCGCACGCAAGTGTTGGCGTCGGTGATCGCCGCCGCAATCGGCTGCTTGATTTCGTGCGCCAGGGAGGCAGTCAGCTCTCCCATGGTGGTGACGCGGTTGACGTGGGCGAGATCGGCCTTCGCCTGGCGCAACGCCTCTTCTGACCGCGTGCGTTCAGTGACGTCGCGAACGGCACCGGAGACAAGCGTGCCGTCTTCCGTCTCCAGCGGACTGAGACTGATTTCCACGGGAAACTCCGTTCCGTCCTTCCGCCGTCCGTACAGTCCCAGACCTTCACCCATCGGCCGCACCCGAGGCTGGGCGAAGAACTCCTTGCGGTGTTGAGGGTGCCGGCCCCGAAACCGTTCCGGCACTAAAATCTCAACCTCTTGCCCCAGGAGGTCATCCCGCTGATACCCAAACAGCTTCTCGACTTGGGCATTGACCAACACGATCCTGCCCTGCCGATTCATGACGATCATTGCATCCGGAGCGGATTCCAGAAGCCCGCGGAATTTCTGCTCGGCTTGGCGGCGTTCCTCGATGTCGACAGCGGTTCCATACCATTTAACGATGTTGCAGCCCTCATCTCGCAGGGGCACGCTCCGGGTCAACGACCAGCGATATTTCCCGTCCGCCCGCCGCAGCCGCACTTCAATTTCCATCGATTGCCCAGCGGCCAGGGCAGAGCGCCACTCGTCGACGAACCTGGCGAGATCATCAGGATGTACTACAGAACCCCAGTCCCAGCCCGGTACTTCCTCCTTCGAACGACCCGTGAATTCCAGGACACGCTGATTGACGAAATCAACGGAGCCGTCCGGACGAGCGCTCCAGGCGTAGGCGGGAATGGTATCGATAACAAGTCGGAGGCGATCTTCGCTGCTCTGCAAAGTCGCGTAGAGATCGCGCAGGCGCCGGGCGGTATCGTTGAAGACCTGCCCCAGGTGAGCGAGTTCATCATCCCCGCCGACGGACACCTGATGCTGAAACTCGCCCCGCGCTAGCGCCTCGGAGCCTTCCACTAATCGCGCAAGTGGCTTGGTGATGCTGCGGGTAATGGCCAGGCCGAGGGTAGCAGCGATCAGCAACGTGAAGACGGCGGTCAGCGGCACAATCGCAAAAACAAGACGTTCCACGCTTCGAATGTTTTGCGCGGTTTGGGCCTGTTGTTCGGCGACCTCGCGGTCGACTTTCTCGACAAGCTCCGAGGTCAGCGATTCCAGCGGGCGGACTTCGTGCGCCAGGCGCAGATGCACAGCCCGCCAGTCGCCGGATGTGGCGAGTGTGGTGATAGCCTCAAGTTCCGATGGCAGCGCGCTCTGAATGACGTGAAGGGTTGGCAGGATGGTCGGATCTCGCCGAGGGTCGAAAGGCGGGAGATTGAGGATCCTGGTTGCCCGACGGATGTCCTCTAGAACCGCAGTGCGAAGGGGGCCAGCCTCTTTCACCAATCGATCAGCATCCTCGTCGTCGGCGAACTCATCCAGCCGGTCGTGAAACGCCAACATATTAGTATGCACGCGTAAAACCGCAACTAGCTTCAGGTCGATATCGTTCAGGCGCCCTGCCTGAATACGGACCTCATGGAACTGCCAAAGGATAACGGCATCCGCGGCGAACATAGATAGGATGATGAACACGAATCCGAGTATCAAACGGGGGCCGATGTGGAGTCGACCGGCATGAAGGGTTTTCGCTCCAGCCCTTTTAACCCAACGGCTCAATCGTGTTGCGGTGTCAAGCTCCATCGGTTGTTCCTATCGAGCTCTTGCCGGCCTCGAAGTCGCGCCATGTCCTCTCACCGTTTGCGCGGAAAGTTGAAGCCGGTCGGGGAGGTTATCGGACCCATTCAGAATTTTACTCAAGGTGTGCTGGTTTCCCTGGGGGCGGTCCCGTCTTGAAACCGGTGGTGCGAACCAATTCATTCTCCAGGGCTGCCGCAGCTTCCGGCGCACTCTTCTCGGCAGTCAGCACGGAGTGCACTGCCCGGATGTAAGCATCGGACACGACCTGATATTTTTCGCCAGTGACGTTCGAAGGACGCGAAACAATGCCGGTCAGAAACGCCTGATTCAAAATGACAAAACGGGGATTTAGTTCAAGTACCTCAGGCAGATGGTAGAGTTCCGCCAGAGTGGGTGGCTGCGAAAGCACGCGGGACCGGTTCACCTGCACGTCTTTGCGGGTGAGATACCGGACCAACTCTAAGGCTTCATGGGGATGAGCCGAAAATCGGGAAACTGCCAAGCCCCAGCCTCCCAAGGTACCCACTCGGCCTCCGTTACCACCGGGCAGCAGGGCCATGTCGAACTCATTTCGGATTGGCGACCCTGCCGCCTGGCTGTCGACGTAGGCTGACGGCCAATTCCGCATGAATGCCGCGTCGCCTGCGACCCAAACGTTTAGCGAATCCCACTCTCTATATCCGACTACACTTGGAGGCGAGATGGAGCCAACCCAGCGCGCCGCCCTTTGCCACGCCCTGATCGCCTGCGGATTATTCACGCTGATGGTCTTGTCCTCCTCGATAATCCTTCCGCCGCCTTCGGAAGCTTGCCATTCCAGCGCGTTGCAGGTCAATTCCTCGTCAGCTGCTCCTTGCCACACAAAACCCCAAAACTGTTTCCTACCTTTCGCTCGTTCGCCCGCCTGTATTCGAGCTGCCATAATCTGCAGCTCATCCCATGTCCTCGGTGGCTCTCGATATCCATACCGTCGCAAAAGGTCGGTGCGATAAAACAGAAGACCGATGTCGGAACGATATGCCATAGCCACCAGCTTGTTATCCACGGTGTAGCTCTCGGCTAACCCCGGAAATTGCAGGGGGATTTCGTTGGCGAAATATGGTTTGAGATCGATGAAATATTCGCTTAGAATCCGCGGCCAGATCACATCGACGCCGTAAACGTCAGGACCCGATGCGCCTGTCCCGAGTAAGTCTTTCCACAAAGCCAGCTTTTGCTGTGAGGACTCCGGAGACGGAAGGAGATTGACTCGAATTCCAGTTTCCCGTGTGAATTCCTGCAACTCCTGTTGTCGCACCTCGCCGAATGTCTTGTTCGACCACTCCTCCAGAAGAATTAACGTAACTGGTTCATGAACCGACGGTCTGGTACACCCTTCTAGAAGCAAAGCCAGCAACACAAGGCAAACAGGGACCACCATCTTGCCAAAATTTGACCACCCAGCGTCAAACACCTGCCAACGGCATCTCATATGATTCGACAGCTGCGGTTTGTGCACAGAGTTTACACCTCCTCGCGCCTGGAAGCGCAGGATTTCGGCGGAAGGACATTCGCTTCATCGTATATCGGCGGCTATGGCTTTCCTCGATTTGTGTCCCAGAGAATACAGCGGCGGCGCGCGTTTCGAAATCAGAACTCGACCCATCGTCGTACCCGGACCGGCCCCTCACCGATTGCCTGGCCACCCTCATCGAGGTCATGCGTGTCTGCTTCCAGCGTCGTCACGTCGATCGTTGCGCAGATGTCCAGCCGTGTTCCAACAGGGAGCTTGTCCTGGAACTGTTCGCATGAATAGCTGTTATCGCCCCGGTGCATTTGGATAGTCTCCAGCAGCAGGTTCTTTTCGACTCCTTTGATTCCGACCGTCTGGATTTCGGCAAGTTCACCGTCGTCGTGGGCACTATTTGTCATTCTCAACATCGTAGGCGCGGAACAGTGTGATGTCAGCGTGCAGAGGAACTTCTTCGGAGGAGCGACCAACTTCCACGGTGTACTTGCCCGCATCCGCGTGCCAGTGCTGGGCTGTGACGTCGTAGAAGGTAAAGGCGCGCGGGTTGAGTGGAACCGAGACGCGCTTGGTTTCGCCGGGAGCAAGGTCGACGCGGGAGAAGCCTTTCAGTTCTTTCGGCGGGCGCGGGACTTTTGGATCGGCCTCAGCTACGTAGACTTGCGTCACATCTGCCCCGGCCCGATGGCCGGTGTTGGTTACATCGAAGGTTACGTTGTACCGTGCTCCCGTGGACGAATCACCATCCGGCTTCACTTCCAGGTGACTGTACTGGAAAGCTGCGTAGGACAAACCATAGCCAAACGGATAGAGCGGCTTGACGTGAACGTGCTCGTAGCCACGATAGCCGACGAACACACCTTCCTTATAGACCACCCGGTTCGTGCCTGATTCGGGGTAATAGCTTTCGTGAACCGGATTGTCGGTCCAGCGCCGCTCAAAGGTGACGGGGAGATGGCCGGAGGGATTGACGGCGCCGAAGAGGATTTCAGCGAGCGCCGTGCCACCACGCTCTCCGGGATACCAGAGTTCGAGATAGGCGTGAACGCGATCGAGCCAGTCGTTGGGGTCGACGTTGCCTCCAGAGGTGACGGTGACGATGGTGTTTTTATTGGCTGCGGCGAGTTCGCGGATCAATTCTTCCTGACCGAAGGGAAGGCTGAAGGTGCGGTCCGCGCCCTCCGATTCGCTGCCTGGATCAAAGCCGGCGGCAATGACAACGGCATCAACCTTGGCAGCGACGGCTTTCGCTGCGGCGGATACGATCTTGCGCTGGTCCATGATGCCGATGCGCAGGCGGCCACCGATGGGGAAATCCTGGAACGCTTCGGCAACAATTTTGTGGGGTCCGGCGGAGAGATTCAAAGTCGTGTGATTCTGCAGAGCCGTAGCGAATTTCCATTCATCGAAGACCGGTTTGTCATCCACGAAAAGGCGATAGCCGTCGCCCTCCCCGGAATATTCCGCAGCGACTTCATAGGAAGAAGTCTCGGGTGCGACGAAGAAACCGGTCCAGCGGCGAGACGAGAGCGCTTTCCCCGCTTTAAGCAAATCCCAGGCTTCATCCAGGTTGTCGAAGTCCTCCCATGACCTTCCCGCGAAATTAAGACCGTGGACTTTTTGGATGGAAGCGGGAGCGCCGGAGAGGTCTCCGTTTGGGAAGGTTTCCAGTGTGACGCCGCGCTCCCCGTTTTGCGCCGCCGTAGAAAATTCCGTGGAGTTGGCGAGATCGATCATCTTGGGGAGGCCGCGCTCGTAGTAGACCTGAGCCGGCGTTCCCATGTAATGGGCGATGCCTTCCAGAATACTGACCGCTGAAAACGGAATTGCTTTCCCGCTGCCTCCGGCGACCGGTTGCGCAGGCCAGGCGTCCGGACCGACGACCAGAATGCTCTTGATCTTCTGCCTTTCCAGGGGAAGAAGTGAACCTTCGTTCTTGAGAAGGACGATGCCTTCCCGCGCGACATCGAGAGCGATGAGGTGATTTTCTTCGTTGTACTTGGAGAGCGCGAGGTCGGTCTGCTCGCGGTCGAGCCAGCCGAAGCGGGCCGCAGTGGTCAGAATGCGGCGCACTTTTTCATCGATAGTCGCCTCCTTGACACGGCCATCGCGAATGGCAGCCAGCAGATTTTCATTATTCATGTGGTCGCCTGTCGGCATCTCGAGATCGAGGCCGCCGTTGGCGGCGCCCAGCGCGTCGTAAGTCGCAGTCCAGTCCGACATCACGATGCCCTGAAATCCCCATTGCTTTTTGACAACGTCGGTATTGAAGAACCCGTTCTGCGTGGTGTGCTGGCCGTTGAGCAGATTGAAAGAATTCATGATTGCGCCGACGTGCCCGTTCTTTACGGCGGATTCGAAGGCAGGGAGATAAATCTCTCGCGCGGTGCGCTCGTCGATGATGGAATCGCTATCGCGCCGGAGGAACTCGGAGTTGTTGCCGAGGAAATGCTTGACGGTAGAGCTGACGCCCTGCTTCTGCATGCCGGTGATGTAGCCGGCGGCGACGGCGCCTGCGAGGAAGGGATCCTCGCCGAAGTATTCAAAGTTGCGGCCATTCATGGGAGCGCGGTAGAGGTTGACGCCGGGTCCGAGCATGAAGTGAATGCCGCGCGCGCGGGCGTCCTTGCCGATGCCTGCACCGACGCGCTCCGCCAGTTGCGGATCCCAGGAGGCGGCAAGGCCGATGCCGGCGGCGTACGTGGTCGAGGGGAATTTCTGATTGCTGCGCACGCCGAGCGGGCCATCGGACATCTCAAGGGCGGGGATGCCGAGGGCCGGCATGGGGCGGACGGCGAACCCAGTGCCTCCGATGTAATCGATTTTCTGCTCGAGCGTCATCTTCTGAAGAATCGCTTCGACACGGCGATCGATTTCAGGATTCGAAGGAACTGGGGCCTGTGCGAATGCGATGAGGGAGGGAAAAAGTGCAAGCGTGAAGAACAATGCGCACAGCAAGAATCGAGAAGGCTTCGACATGGAAGACCTCGGATCAGTACGAAATACATCCTCGAATGAAGATGACGGCGTAAAGGCGTTGTTGTGCGGCCGCGCCGCGGCACAAGTGTACACCTGCTGCAGCACAGCACTTCAGGCTAAGAGATCTTCAGCACCAGCGTGCCGGGTGATCGCATTGCTTTCGCCTAATGATGTTGGTGCAAACGGACTGCCGAGGGCGCCGACGGGCTTGACGGCAACCGCATCTTCGTCGAGCGCCATGGGCCTGAGCTGGACGGCAGTTACCCCGCCGGCCAACTGCAGCATCAGTTCCTACCCGGTCTACGGCAGCACCACCAGCGGATTCACTCCCTCGGCGAGTAACCTGATCGCCAGCGGAGTGACCGGAAACACTTACACCAACACTTAGATCAAGCAACTGTTCGAACTGCTCTGGAGTGACATCATGCAGTCGCTGACACGTGCCAGAATGGGCCATGGTATCGTTTGTACCCGGTTATTCGAGTAGCCCATGCTGGACTCAACGCCAATCGGTTCCTTTCCTATAAAATCAGGTCGATCTAAATCTTGAGGGGGAGCAATGTCAAATCTAAACATTGCGCTTCAGGAGCTTCGTGCGGAACGCAGTCGGGCACAAATGCAGGTAGAGAAGTTGGATCAAGCGATTTCGGTAATTGAGTCATTGAACGGCACGGCAACAACGGGGAAAATGGCCCACGAATGAATGTGTAAAAGGCGTGCTAGAATCGCGTTAATTTTGCGCGGGGGCTGCAGTCAGGGGGGCAAGATGTATACCAATGGAGTCCGATGGGTTCGGTCGCGCTTCCGGTGTTTCCCCCGCTTGCAATCTGTCCTTCTTCTCGTTTCTCTGGTTTTGGCCTCTTCCGGCTGTCGACAGTCCGACCCTTCGGCTTCCCCAACAACCATTACCCTCATGGAATGGTTAGACAGGGAGTATCAGGACCCACGCAACGAGGAAATCAGCGAGTTTACCCACGAGACCGGGATTCAAGTCAAAGTTCTGCCCTCGCCCGAAGGTCCTGTGGAGCAATTGGCGATGTGGAAGAGTCTTCTTGAAAGCGGGGCCAAGATCCCGGATGTTTATGCCGTGGACGTGATCTGGCCGAAGATTCTGGCGGATAACCTGATCGACCTGAAGGACTATGTACCTGCCCAAGAGATCGCGGCCCATTCGCCTGATCTGGTTGCGAACAATACGGTAGATGGAAGATTGGTCGCGCTTCCGTACAATGTCGAGGTCGGTCTTCTTTATTACCGTACCGATCTGCTGCGTAGATACGGCTTCCGGAGTCCGCCGAGAACCTGGGACGAGCTGGAAATCATGGCGGCACGTATTCAGCAGGGGGAGCGGGCCAAAGGCCACAAGAGCTTCTGGGGCTTTATCTGGCAAGGTGCGCCAACCGAGGTATTGACTTGCAACGCACTCGAATGGCAAGAGTCGCAAGGCGGCGGTGCAATCATCGACGATGGCCGGATCACAGTGGACAATCCGGAAACGGTCCGTGCCTGGGAAAGGGCGGCGCGCTGGGTCGGCTCTATATCGCCACGGGGCGTGCTCGCCTACCGTGAATGGGACACCCAGAACATTTGGAAGGCGGGCGACGCCGCTTTCATGCGCAGTTGGAATGGTTTGCCGGGCCCTTACCGTTTGGGCCCCTCCGAAACACCGAGCGTCGATGCGAAAAACTATGACTTCGCTCCGTTGCCGGCAGGCAAGGGGGGAAGCGTAAGCACATTCGGCGGGCACGGCTATGCCGTGTCCAAGTATTCGGCGCAGGTGGAAGCAGCGGTAAAGCTGGTCCGCTTTTTGTGCCGCCGCGATACCGAACTCAAGCGCCTGCGGACCTACTCAGGAGTTCCCACGATCCCTGACTTGTATCAAGATCCTGGCGTACGAGCCGCGACCCCTTATCTCGAGTCCGTGCAGAAAGTGTATAAAGAAACTTTTGCTGCACGACCTTCTGCAGTAACCGGAAAGAAGTATCCCGAGGTATCGCGCGCCTATTTTGAAGCGGTTCATTCGGTCCTGACCGGGCAGAAGGCAGCAGCAGATGCAGCGGGCAATCTGCGTGAGCAATTGGCTCGAATCACCGGTTTCGAGGCACAAAGTCGGGACCCAAGCAGGCTTACCAAGCAAAAACTTGCGGGCGCTGCCGCAGGCCCCCATGGCTTTGTACAGGCAGCCATGTCGAGTTCAGCGCCATAACGCGATTCGAGCGAGCGCAAAGGTGAAGAGCTATACCACAATGGAAAACGCGGCCACAGAAAATCCGTCCAGCACCCCGGCGCGTCTTCGGCGCTTGAATATAGGGCCACGGCTGACTGCGTGTTTCCTGATTATCGTGGTTCTCATGGGTGCCGTCGATTTTATCGCCGTGTGGCAATTCAAACGTATCGAAGTCTCAGCTCACCGGTTTTATCAGGTGGACCAGAAATCGCTGGCAGTGATGCGGGCGCACGTGGACCTGATGGAGTTCCGGGAGGCGCTCATAACACTGGCCAACGCGCAGGACGAACGAGGATTCGCGGTGGAAGCGGCGTCGCAACGAGATCACGTTGTGCAGGACGTCCGGCGCGCGGAGGAAACGCTCAAGTCGTTTCCGTACCAGGACTCGAACGTCGCCCTTACCCTCGAGGCGGTTGGTAGGTCGCTGCCGCTACAGGCGGATGTCTTGGTACAGCTCGCAAATGCCGGAGACTGGCAGGGGGTGCGCCTACGCTTGGCGAATCAGGTGCGCACCCTGGTTGGGCTGACTTCGCAACTGGTGCACGACGTGGATCAGGAAGTTACACACGAACGTACCCAGGCTCTGGCGAGTACTGAGCGGGCACGCGACCAACTGGCGTTGGTGCTTTCCGTGACGGCGGCCTTCACCTTACTCATGGCCATCGTGTTTGGCTGGTACGCAACCCGCAGTATCACCGGGCCACTTGCAACCCTGGACAAGGGCGCAAAGGCTCTAGGGAGTGGTGACTTTCAGCACCAGATCGAAGTCCAAGGTGAAGACGAGCTGGCCAGACTGGGAACGGCGTTCAACTATGCCGCGCGGCAGGTTCGTGAACTATACGACGAATTGAAGAGCAACGAAGCCCGGTTCCGCGCTCTCATCGAGTACTCGTCCGACCTGATACTCATCTTGGACAGCGAAGCAATAGTCCGTTACGTAAGTCCATCGAGCCTGCGCGTGGCGGGCCGAAACCAAGAGGAGCTTTTGGGAAAGTGTTTGTTCGACTTTCTCGCGTCCGAGGACATTTCCAAGATGCGGGATACCCTGGGTGGCACCCATACGGAGTCGAGGCCCGCAATCGAGGTTGGATTTCGCCGTCCAGACGGGAGCATGGCTGTAATCGAGGTGCTGGCCAACAACCTGCTCGACGAACCGGCAGTGGCGGGAGTAGTTGTCAATGCACGGGACATCACAGAACGCAAAAGCGCCGAGGAGCAACTCAATAAACTGCACCAACTGGAGGCAGATCTCGCCTACATGAACCGCGTGAGCGTAATGGGAGAATTGGCGGCATCACTGGCTCACGAGATCAAGCAGCCGATCGCTGCAGCCGCGACGAATGCCAAAACCGGCCTGCGATGGTTGCAGCGCGAGCCATCTGACATGGGAGAGGCTGGGGAAGCTTTGTCGAGAATTGTCAAAGACGTGAGTCGCGCCGCCGACATCATCGACCGAACTCGCTCGCTGTATAGGCGTGGTATCCCACAACGGGAAATGGTTAACCTGAATGAACTCATTCGAGAGATGACCGCTCTTCTGCGCGATGCCGCGAATCGACACTCCATTTCAATGCGCGCGGATCTTGATGAATCCCTTCCGACGATTGCTGCTGATCGTGTTCAGATGCAGCAGGTCTTGATGAACCTTATGCTGAACGGTATTGAGGCGATGAAGGATACGAGCGGTGAACTAACGGTCAGGTCGGGGAAGAGCGACGATGGTCAAATACTGCTCTCGGTGAGCGATTTAGGCGTCGGACTTCCAGCGGAAAAAATAGACCAGGTCTTCGATGCATTTTTCACCACCAAAACGCAGGGCACCGGGATGGGGCTGTCTATCAGTCGGAGGATTATCGAATCTCATGGTGGCCGCCTGTGGGCGTGCGCCAATACGGGACGTGGCGCGACGTTTCAGTTCACGATCCCGACGGAAGTGAGTGCGTTCTCAACTTCCGCGGGCGGCGACGTTCACTCGCCCACTTAGGTATCGACTCATGAGATTGTGCAAGAGGAAGACAACCAGCGAATGGTCGTGAAAATCGTCTGCATAAGTGCGGCTGTAAATGTGGCCGTCCAGCTTGAGACATGACCAACGTTGCAAGCATTTAGAAGCGGTTCTCTGTGCGCGCAAGACTTGTGTAAGTTAGTGGTGAATTGTGAGTTGCTTGAGAAATGGACGGATGAGCCTGCGTATCACTTAATCAGTAGTTCAATTCCTCCAACTGTATCGGCGAAAACCAGGGCCAGGCACAAAGGCCAAGGCTGGCGAAATTGAGGCAAATCTTAAAGGTCGTCGATGGGCGCAGGCCGGGCGGCCGAGTTTGACGCCGAGACCACTGACTTCGGGTCGGTGAGCTGGCGGTCATCGGGTCCGGTGGAGGCGGCCAAGCGGGTACACAGACTGCAGCAGATGACAACCCACAGCACCGATAATTAGCGGAGTCGCATATTACCTCTTTTCAAAAAGATCCTGACCCTGCCGGTTGGGCGTGTGGCCCGCGCAGTGGTACACCATCCGGGTCTCCGCGCTTATTCGAGCAATTGATATATCACGGATTTCCCGAGCTTGAAAGGCCGTCGGCTGTGAGGTAGAACGCGGCACTGTGGGCGGAAGCTACACCACTCCTGCATAGTCGGCACCCCTTACCTTAATACGATTAAGATTACGGAGGAGTTGCCTGTCACTCTGCTCCCAGGAGGAAACATAGATGAAACGCGCCTTGATCGCGTCTCTGGCATTCTTGATGTTCGCGGCGGTCGCATCGGCCCAGAATTCCACGTCTGAAACGCAGCACAAAACTCCGCCAACAATCGACCAAAGAACCACCGGCATGCAAAAGTTGCCCGGTTTTTTCACATACTTCTGGGACGCGCACGAGGGAAAACTCTGGCTGCAAATCGACAAATGGAATACGCCATTCCTTTATTACGAGTCGCTTCCCAATGGCGTGGGGTCCAATGACGTTGGCCTCGATCGCGGGCAGCCCGGCAAGACGAAGGTCGTACATTTCGAACGCGGTGGCCCGCGAATTCTGCTCGTCGCCGAAAATGAACGGTACCGAGCAGTCACGGATGACCTCGAGCAACGACAGGCGGTTCAACAGGCCTTCGCGCAATCCGTTCTCTGGGGGTTCGAGGCCGCTGCCGAGGATGGCGAATCCGTTTTGGTTGACGCTACGCCATTCTTCCTGAGTGACGCGCATGAGGTCGCGGCGAAGCTCGCTGCGCTCAAGCAAGGCAACTATCACGTCGATCCCTCGCGCTCTGCGATCTACCTTTCGCGCACAAGGAATTTCCCGGAGAACACGGACGTAGAATCCACGCTGACTTTTGTCGGAGAGAATCCCGGCGGTTGGGTCGAACAAGTCACGCCCGATCCTCGCGCCATCACCGTGCACGAACACTTCTCTTTCATCCCG
The DNA here is from genome assembly GCA_003131635.1 of Acidobacteriaceae bacterium. Classification (GTDB taxonomy): domain Bacteria; phylum Acidobacteriota; class Terriglobia; order Terriglobales; family Acidobacteriaceae; genus Sulfotelmatobacter. The sequence goes on along the minus strand of PKVZ01000075.1, from coordinate 2,677 downwards.
GCGCCATCGGACGGATTCCACGAGCGATCCGACGATCCACGTTCCAGCTTCTTCGGCATCAGCTACATGGATTTTGCCACGCCGGTCGACCAGCCGATCGTCAAGCGTTACATTGCGCATTTCCGTCTCGCCAAGAAAGACCCTTCCGCCGCAATGAGCGAGCCGGTGAAACCTATTGTTTACTATGTGGATCGCGCCATTCCGGAGCCGATTCGCTCCGCCGTTGTCGAAGGAACAGCCTGGTGGGACACAGCTTTCAGAGCGGCCGGATACAACGAAGCGTTCCAAGTGAAGCTGCTGCCGGAAGGTATTGATCCCATGGACGTTCGCTACAACGTCGTCGAATGGGTTCCGCGCGCGACTCGCGGCTGGGCTTACGGCAGCGCCATTGTGGATCCGCGTACGGGAGAGATCATCAATGGCCATGTGAATCTCGACGCATTGAGAATCCGCCAAGTCTTTCTGATCGCGCAAGGTCTGCTCGATCCATTTGGCAGAGACCCCGCCGCGCTCCAGCGAGCCAACGAAATGGCGCTCGCCCGCATTCGACAACTCGCCGCGCATGAAACCGGCCACACACTGGGTCTCATGCACAATTACGCCGGCAGCATCGTGAATCGCAGCTCCGTCATGGACTATCCACCGCCGACCGTAGCGCTCGGCGCGGACGGCGCGCTGGATGTTTCCGATGCCTATGCGATTGGTATCGGCGAGTGGGACAAAGTTTCAATTGCCTACGGCTACAGCGATCTTTCTCAAGCGAAGAACGAGACACTGGCGCTTGACAAGATTCTCGATGCTGCACTCTCAAGAGGGCTTCTGTACCTCACGGATCAGGACGCCCGCCCGCTCGGCTCCGCCAGCCCCATCGCGCACCTTTGGGATACCGGCAGCAATGATCTCGACGGCTTGAGGCGTGTAATGGCCGTGCGCGCGGTGGCGCTGAGGAACCTTTCGGAGAACGCGATTCCCGAACATACGTCGATGGCGGTCCTCGAAGATGTGCTCACTCCGATGTATCTCTACCACCGCTATCAAGTGGCTGCGGTGGCGAAGTCGATCGGCGGACTCGACTACTCCTTCAATCTTCGCGGGAGCAAGGATAAAGTGCCGGAAATTGTACCCGCCGCCCAGCAGCGAGATTCGATTCGCGCAGTTCTCGCCACTCTCTCGCCGCAAGTTCTGGCTTTGCCCGAGCCTCTGCTGAAAATGATTCCGCCTCGCCCACCGGAGTATCCCGGTGGCCGAGAGAATTTCTCGCGCCGCACTTCGCCGGCATTTGACGCGCTGGCTCCCGCAGAAGCAGCGGCGGAAATCATCACGAACTTGCTCCTCCAGCCCGAACGCGCCCAGCGCATGATCGAGTATCACGCGCTTGATGCCGGCAATCCCAGTTTTGATGAACTGGTGGCCGACCTCCTCACGGCCACGTGGAAGACGCAGCCATCCTCCGGTTATAAGGGCGCGATTCAGCGTACGGTCAATTCGGTCGTGTTGGATCAGCTCATGACGCTGGCCGGCGACGACCGCGCGTCCGCACAGGTCCGTGGCGTTGCTGCGCTCAAGCTCGACGAGTTGAAAAAATGGATCTCAATGCAAGCGCCGTCGGCGAAAGACTACGCTGTGCAAGCCCAACTCTTCTTTGCCAAAAGCCAAATCGATCGCTTTCAGAGGAACCCAGCGGAGATTCATCTGACTACGCCGGCTCCGCCCCCGGACGGCGATCCGATCGGCACAGACGGCTGGGAGTGAACTGGCGACATCCTTGGCAATTAGCCGTTAATATGTGGCTGCCGTTTCTATAGTCAGCATTCGCGCAACGCCGGAACCTGGGGGTAAAGCGATTGGAGTAAGCGAATCCGCCGATTCTGGACGAGTCACGGCAAACCGGAAACTATCCAGAAACGGGCTTATAGGAAGCACCGGAATTGCTTTCCAGGATGCCGCTCCCCCGGCGTGGGAGCACAGTGGTGAGGTATCCCATCCCATTGGCGACGCGGGGATCGAGCTCTCCGCGACGACGCTGATTAATAGAATCTGCCAAGAAAGCTGAGACTTCCTTGGTGTTGTTCAGCGGATGATCTGGCGTGTCAGCCGGAAGCACCTCCACGTTTCGACTTCCTCCGGCGCGTCTGGCTCTGCGACCTTCAGCTGCTCTGTTTGGGTCGTGGAAAACACAGAGACTCTGGCCGGCCTGCACGTCGGATACTAAGCTGCATAAATCCAGCCGACTGCCTCTTTTCACCCGAACAAGGGTACTCAAGATGAGCGTAAATCAGGCGTCAGCGCTTATTGGCCCAACGAAGGGTGGGGTGCTCAATGAAGGCGGAGTGCTAGACTGACTCCGCGTCTTTCTGTTGGGGTCTCACCTCATGCCCTCCCAAAAGGAAAAGCTTGGCCTCATCGCGGGTAACGGCAGGTTTCCGCTGCTCGTGCTGGATGCGGCGAGCGCTGCGGGATATGAAGTCGTGGTCATCGCGATGAAGGAAGAGACATCCGCCGAGATCGAGGACCATAACGCTACCTCGGTTCACTGGCTTTCGCTGGGGGAGCTTTCGAAGCTGATCGAAACCTTTCAGCGCGAGGGAGTGCGGCGCGCCATCATGGCCGGGCAGGTCAGGCACAAACAAATTTTCTCCGCCATCCGGCCAGACTGGCGGCTGGCCAAGCTATTACT
>PKVZ01000265.1:843-21300 GCA_003131635.1 Acidobacteriaceae bacterium | reverse complement strand
AAATCCTAGAACCTTACTCGCGAACTGATCGGAAAATCCGAACCTCGCCTTCGCTCTCGAGTACAGATCCACAGCTTTCTTATCCAACCAGATCGTCGCCGATTTCGCCCACCCATCCTGCGGCCGCGCAAAATAATCGGTGGAGTGCCCCGTAGCCCTCTTGTCGCTTTCAACCGTGTAGTAGTACAAAGCCAAACTCTTGCGTGACTCGCCCGCCGGGCACGTAAGAGGATCGGGAAATCCGTGCAGCGACCGCTCGTCCGTTGTAAAAATAAGAGCATGGTTTAACAGCGGCGGATACTTCGCCGCGCAGCGCGCCATCTTCTGCTCCCATAATTCGAGCGCTCCACCCCACTCCTCCTGCCATTCCGGATTCAGATAAAGAATCAGGTTCACGCGCCGGCGCCAGTTGTTATGGAAATGGTGCATCGAAAAATCCGTATGCACATTCAGATATCCGCCCGGCCCCGATTGGTGCAGGCCGCCGCCCTCCAGCATGGAATCCGCCATCAGATTCGGGATCCCCGTCAACTCCGAAATCCAGTCCACAAACTCCGGCGAATTTAGTTCGTCCACCACTGCCCCAATGGCAGCGGGAAAGAGTTCGCGCTTGGGCATGCCCAGCTTGTTTTCGTTGGCGTGTTTGTATTGCGTCCAGGCATCGCTGTGGGGATCGGGAAATTCCTCCGCCATCGCCCACGCGGCCTTGGACTCCAGAAAATCTTTCAGGAGAATATGCGGGCAAGGCCTGTTCTCGCGGTACTGCCGGGTTAACGCAGGCAGTCGCGATCCCCACTTCTCGTAAGGGAACAACCGGTCGGTATCCTGAACACGGTCCTGAACTGCTTGCACGGTTGACATTGAGGAATCGCTCTCCTGACCTTAAAGATTGTAACTGATCGATTGTGCGCTAAGGCACATTCGCCATCTCGGACCAAGGCCCTTCAACAAGGTTTCCTTCGTGTAACTTTGTGCCCTTCGTGGTAAGAGCAGTCAAAATTTAAAGCACAACGCACGTCTTCGACACCTCTTATGACACCCCCTAAGGAAGACGGCAAACGCGCACCGTACTGTTCCCATAGGCGCAATCGAATCCCGAAGCATCCGCCGTTTGCACCACCACCCAGCTCACGCCATATTTATTCCTCAGCCGCTCGAAGTCTTCCCGCCGGAAATTCATCCACGGAGTCTGATCCTGCACCTGCGTCCACCATTCTTCGGCCAACGGCGGAAACATGCTGACCACTCCATTGTCTTTCACTCCGTCGGCCAAGCGGCTTCTCTCGGCCAGGCAGCGAAATCCAACCTCATCTTCGCCGCGAATATCCATGTAATAAGGATCGAGCGCAAACACCGCATCCACCGGCGTGTTCTCTCGAATCCAAACAAATGCCTGCTCCCACGGATTCCTCGGCGCCATGCCCGGCCACTCCACATGCGCACTCGCCGGAAAAAGTGCCCGCTGCGCCAGGAACATTCCCACGCTCAAAGGCAAGAAAAGCACCAGCCAGCGCCACACGCGGTTTTGTAGAACGTACTCCCCAAGAAATCCGCCAATCATGACGAACATCACGATGTAGAGAAAATGCAGGCTGCGCAGAGGCTGGATTCTCGCCAAAGCCTCCAACCGGGCAGGAAGATCAACCGCAACCGCTCCGACGAGATAGATCGCACCATACACGATGAACACCCGGCTCACGCGTTCAACCATGCGCCACTCGCGCCGGCGGGCAATCCGCCCGAACCACCAGAACAGCACCAGCGGTGCAACGATTCCCAGCAACTCATACCACGCCCAGTTCTGAATGTAATGATAGGCGTGCCGTTTCGCCGCTTCGTGATAGGCCGGAGAAGCTGCGGACGCCAAAGGAACTCCCCAGCAAAACAGGCTCGCCAGTCCCGTTGGGTTGATCCACTTCCAATGACTACCCAACTTTTCCATCACCACGAATAAGAGACAGAATGAAAAAGGAAACACCCACATCAGCGGATGCATGCAAACGGCAAACCCCAGCCACAACAATGCCTGTACATACTTCTTTTCCAAAGTCCGCGCCAGCATAAAGATTCCCGCAAAAGCCGCCAGATTCCGCGGATTCAAATACTGGTCCATGATATAGAGCGCCGTTCCTGCGACCGGGATCGACAAAAGTGCGCCGATCAGGCATACACCGCCCCACCGCGCTCTCGCACTCGGAAAAAATATTCCGGACATCTCCCAACAGGCGAGCAGAAGAAGAAAAATAGACGCCACATGCCAGATAAACAGCCCGGCCTCCATCGGCAAGTGAGTTACGCGCAGAGAAAAAGCGACAACATTGGGGAAGAACGTCATGCTGGCGTGCGAAAGGAAGAATTCGCGCCCCACCGGGAACAACTCTGGATGCAGAATTTTCTCTACTCCCGGCAGATAGATTTCCGCATCCTCGGCAAAGGGATGGTATCCCTGCACCAGCAAGGCGCCCACGGTCAGCGCGAGCAGCCCAAGGAAATTCAGCGTCTTGTACTTGTCGGAAATCACTCGATGGGTGCAATCGCAACCTGCGGCGGGATTGCCGCTAACCTGCGCTTCCGTTCCGCGACCCAGGACGCCATGGCAAAAGCCGCCAGCACCACATACTGCGGGTCAATCGGCCGCCGGTAATAATCCTCCGGGTGCGTCAGATAATAGATGATGGGGAAAAATATAAAAACCAGCAGGTACGGCATGGCAATGGCAGAGTCGATGCGCCAGGCTCGCCGTAGTCCTGAAAGTGTCAATACTGTGAGACCGGTGCAGAAAACAATGTTAAAGAGATCGGCCGGCTCCTCTCGCAGATAACGCGGGCTCAAACTCCAGAAACCAGTCCATAGGTACACCACCCGCCGCGCCGTTTGCTGAACATACAACAATCGATGCGAATGGATGAATGCCAGCCCTTCGTGAAACTTTTTCTGCGTGTAGGCGATCTCGCCCAGCTGTTGATACTCCCGCCACTCGTCTTCGTTATCCGACGGATGGTAGCCCGGAGGTCCCCAGTGCCACGAATCCATATTGTTGCCAAAATAAACTTCCAACCCCAGACAGCTTCGAAATGGAATCACCTTGTGAAATGTTTCGTAATTTCGAATAAACCATGGAGCCACCGTCAGCGTCACCGCCAACACCGCACCCACTCCCGGAGCCAGCCACTTGCGGCCACTTCTGTATAGACGATACCAAGCCCACGCTCCCAGGACCGGCGCCACCGACATCACCACCGGATCGGTCAATCCTCCCAATCCGCTGAGCACGCCAAAACCCGCCCAATGCCAAACCGAAGACGAACTCTCAAGATGCAGCGCCAACAGAAAAACCAGAGTCATCAGCAACGTGGTCAACGTCGTCGCCCAGATAAAATCTGCCGAAAAGAAAATCGCGTAAGGAAAAAATGCCCAGCCCCATCCCGCCCAGGCTGCCGCATTCTCCCCAAAATGTTTTTTCGCAATGAAGAAAACCGGGATGCAGGTTAGCGCCGACAAAAGACAATCCAGGGCCAGCGCCGCGATTGCCGAAGCTTTGCTATAGACGCCAAATATCTTGAAAATCCCCGCCAGCAGATAAGGAAACACCGGCGACAGCCATGCCGTGGGCCCGGTCTTGCCGAACAGCGGATTGCTGAAGCCCTCGCCCTGCGTGATCGATCGCGCAATCCTGCCGGCCTCGCCTCCCAGTCGCCAGTGGTCGCGATACGGATCTGTCCGCTCCGGATACAAGAACGACATGACCACGAGCCGCAGCGCGAGCGCGACGATCACCATCCAGAACAGCGAGCGACGGGAGTTTCCTGAAGTTTTCAGTCGGACCTCGATTGCTAGAGATGCGCCTCTACTTTGCCACAACGGAACATCTCCAGTCTGCTTTTCTTACGATTCTTTACATGATGAGCTTTGTTCTTCATGCTCTTCTCCTTGCGACTTTTGTTTCCGCTACGTAGCATCTAACCATATGGCTGCCGCCCTCCTGCCCGAGCGCCTGAAGCCCAAGATGGCCTTTGGCGAGATCCTCGCGTTCTCCTACGACACTTTCTGCAGCAACAAGGTGCGCTTCATCCTGACTGCGCTGGGCATGGTGATCGGCACCGCTTCGCTCATCCTTGTCGTAACCATCGGAATGACCGGGCGGCAATTTGTTCTTAACCAGATTCAGGCTATCGGCACCAACGAGATCTGGGCGGAATATCTGGGCGGCGCGCCTCACATCAGCAACTCCAATCCGGATCCGCTTACCATCGACGATCTTCACGCCGTGCAGGAAGTGGTTCCTGGAATCGTCGCTTCGTCGCCGGTCACGCAGCTTTCCGACCGCGTTCCTGTCGGCAACGGCAAAGAGAAGGATGTCACCATTCTTGGGGTCAATCCCGAGTACGTGCTGGTGCGCAATCTGGTGATTCCTTCGGGAAGATTTTTCGATCAGGAGGATTCTCAGGCGCACAACAAGGTCGGTGTGATCACCGAGAAAATGGCCATCGAAGTTTATGGCTCGCCGCAGGCCGCCGTCGGCAAAGTCATCAAGCTCACCGGACTGCCGTTCACCATCATCGGAACCTTTAAAGAGCGGGTGGAAACCTTCGGGCAGTCGGAGATCGTCGATAACACCATGCTGATTCCTTACTCCGTCAGCCGGTATTTCATGGAGACACCCAGCGTTAAACTTCTGTATTTTTCCATGGAAGATCCGTCGATGGTGATCGCGGCGACCGCGCAGATTAAGCGCGTGCTGCAGTCGCGGCACCGCTCGGAATCGGTTTACGACGTAGCCAATCTTACCGCGCTGCTTTCCATGGCGGACCGCATTGCCACGGGCCTGACCTGGGTGCTGCTTCTGATCTCGCTGGTCACTCTTTTGGTCAGCGGCATCGGCATCATGAACATCATGCTGGCTACGGTGACTTCGCGCATCCGCGAGATCGGCATCCGCAAGGCGATCGGCGCCACCAACCGCGAAATTCGCTTTCAGTTTCTTGCCGAGGCCATCCTCATCTCGCTCATTGGAGGCTTCGCCGGAATTATCATCGGCTATGCCATCCCTTACTCGGTGCGATTCCTCACCGAATACCGCATTCCAATCAACGGGTTGTCGGCGATCATCGCCATTGTCGTGTCTTCGGTGGTAGGCGTGATCTTCGGCACCGTGCCGGCGGCGCGCGCGGCGCAGCTCGATCCGGTGGAGAGTTTGCGGTACGAGTAGTCGATCGGCTTCCGGCTCGATGGAGCCGTGGTTTGGCAGGGATGCTTCGACTTCGCAGTGAGGATCCCTCGCTCTCCCCTCTGCTCCGCTCAACATGACAGTTTGGGAATTGGACGGCAGCGTTCCGATGGACGGGCCCGCCGGACAGCCGAGGGCTGTCCCTACACGAGTTCGGGCGCTGCGAAGTGGGGGCGGGACGTTACGCGGGGTTAGTTCCCAAGTCTCGCCAAAGGCGGCGAGACCTGGGGCAGCCGGCAATTTGCGTGGTTCAATATACGAAACCGTCATCCAGGTACAACACGATACGGCGATAGAAGCCCATATCGTTAATGGGGATTCCGCCGTCTTTTTTGGTCTCGTTGAGTATGTTATTGGCTGCGGTGGGATTGCCGTTGTAGGCGGCGGCCAAGCCCAGGAGAGTCCAGGGATCGCTGGAGTAAGCTTCGTAGGTCTGGTAATCGGGGAAATAGGTTTGCAGGTAATCCCATCCGCCGGAAAACATGCTCTCGGAGATCCCGGCCATGGCGTGGGCTTGGGGGAAGAGTCCGGAGACGCCATCGGGATAGAATTGCGGAGATTCAGGATTAGCGACCGAGACGACTCCATTGGAGTTAATGGAAACGTAATTCTCGAATCCGGGAACGGCGTTCCACTCGCCAAGAGTGTAAGTGCCGGCAACGGCGGGAGGAATTAGGGCCGCGGAATTCAGATAGGTGGAGGCCGACGAATCGGCAAGAGCGGTGAGCAGGTTTCCGAAGTCGGCAAGGCCCTCGTAATCCTCGGAATTGTCCTCCACGTAGGCGACGTCGTAGTAGGCACTGGCGGAGCCGCCGTCGGCAGCACTCTGAAATACGCGCACTAACGAGCCCCCATTGAAAGACATTCGGGGATTCACCAGATTATTTGTGGCAATGCTTTTCAGCGCCGCAAGAACTTCTACGTTCGTTCCGAGCGACGAGATATAGACGGAGCCGGAAAAGAAACTGGCGTTGCAGGTGACCCGATAGTAAGCGGCGGCGAGCGAAAGCAGGGTAGCTGCGTAAGAGTCATTGCTATCGGGGTGCGCTCCTCCGCCGGTGGGTCCGATGGAATAATCGGAGTTCACATGCTCGAGATAGTATTGGATGTAGTCCGGCACGTTGTTATTGGGGTTCTGCGAAACGTAGGTGGAGCTGGACATAAGATCTACGAAGCCCAGGTAAGCCAGGTTGATGAAATACCAACTGTCGGCGTTGGGATCGTTCGGCCATTGTCCTGCGCCGAAATAGGGGCCGCTGGAGCCGGTGGGGTCATTGATAAAGTATGTATACATGTTCCAGCCGGACGGATCAGTCTCAGTCATCGAGCTAATTGGAGTGCAAGTGGTTGGAACATTCGAGACCACGGGAAAGACGGTATTGGAGGCCGCCGCCGGGGCTGTGCCCGAGGTAACGGCATAGAAGCAATATATCCCGTTGCTTATTGATTTTGTGTTGAGCGAAATAGACGTGGTGGTCGAGGCCGCGGCACTTCCTATTTCGGTAGCATGGCTCTCATCGCAGGCAGCGGTCGATGGGGTGTAGGGAGCCCGGTAGAAGTTCACCGTGCTGACTCCTGAGGTTGTGGTGAGAGAAACAGACACAGAGCTGCTGGTACCGGAGATTCTTGTCCCATTGGCGGGAGACAGCATGGTTAAGCTGAGCGGATTCGAATCAGTGTCCCAAACGATGTTTGAAGCAACCGGGGAACCCGTGGTATAGGCGATGGCATAGAAGCAGTAAGTTCCGTTGGGGATCGATTCCGTGTTAAAGGTGATCGAGGATGTAGTCGCGGGGGCCACCCAGCTTATTTCGGTGGCGCTGCTCTCATGGCAGGTGCCGCCGGAGTACGGAGCTCTGAAAAATTCCACGGTGTTCACTCCAGAGGTTGAGCTGAGCGAAACCGACATCGTGATGGTTCCCGAGATGGTGCCGCCATTCGAAGGAGACTGCATGGTTAGGGTGGTTGCGAATGCGTTCATCGATAGACTTACCAGGGCACTGAACAGGGTTGCGAGCGAAAAATTGAATAGAATGCGGGGGGATTTGGCTGGGAACACGGTGATTTACCTCTCAAAACTGAAACGTGGGACGTGATTGGGGATTAGGATGCCGTGTGGCAGAGGCTGGTTGACGTCGATTAGGACCGAAGGCGGGGCAAGAACATCCAAGACTTGGCTGAGATTGACGGTTTTGGGGATGAAACAGGGCCCTTTTCTTGGGAATTTCGGGCGCGATGCTTCATGCCACAAAAAAGTTGCATTTTCCCATGAAACCGAAGTAATATGAATTACGGGGCAGATAGCAAGTTTCCCAGATCGGTCCTGTACTGCTAGTAAACTTCCAGATTCGCAGCTTGTGCAAAACAACATAACGAGGCGGTTCGTCAGCCTCCGTCCCGGTTCGGAGAGTTCGATATGTCGTGGTATGCATACTGCCTTACCGAGCACCAGACCCTTCCCAACGGCACCCGTTCGAGACGCCCTTTCGTAATTGAGAATGTTCAAGGCGTGAACGGAGCCCCTGTCCTCAGCTATCCCAGCGGCGAGTTTGCTGTGATTGTGAGCGAATACGACCCTAATTGTGGAGAACTTGATCAGAAGGCGGCCATTGACCACGCCCGCGTGGTGAGTGGCTGTTTCCGTAATTCCACGGTGCTGCCGTTCCGTTTTGGGACCATTTTTGAGAGCGACGACGCGCTGCGCCAGGCGGTCCGGGTTAACCGGCGGGCTTTTGGGCTGAGCGTGGCGAGGCTGCGAGGCAAGTCCGAAATGCACATCAAGTTGACGGTCACCGACGGGTCGCTGCGCGAGGCGATGATCGATGTCATCCTGCCGGACACGGTAGGCGGAGATTATCTTTCAAAGCTGCGCGTGAAGGCTTCGCGCGAGCGTGAGCGGCAGACCAAGGCGCGCGCGCTTTCGGTGCAGGTGCACAAGCTGTTTAATCCGCTGGAAGAAGAAGTGAGCTGCAAGAAGGTTGCGCCGCAAGGCATGCTCATCGACATTGCCCATCTCATCGATTCCAAGTCGGTGGAGAAGTATCAGAACCGCTATAGTACGGCTGCCAAGCAGTTGAAGAACTGTCAGGTGGCGATCAGCGGACCCTGGCCTCCGTACCACTTCCTACCCGGGAAGCTGCGTACCGTGGCGGGAAATAGTTAGTTTGAATCCTTTCGGGCCGCCGGTTTGGGCCGGCGGCTTGGCTTCAGTCACAGGTACAGGCCCCAGTAGCGCCGACTGCACTTGAACAGTATCCCAGCTTTCCAACGGCTTTCCAGCAAGTTGCGCGACCTGCCAAGCCTGCTGTGCTTTCGGTCACATTGCCGTCGCCGGAGAAGACCGCCTGAGTTCCGGGGGCGGCTCCTTTAGCGCTATTGAGCAGAACCTCCGTCCCGTTGACGTAGTAACCGCCGGAAACATTGATAGTTCCTGCGCCCATGCCTCCTCCCGTCGGACCGCCGACGGCGAACCCGGCCGGACCGGTATAGTCTCCGTAGCCCGCTCCACCACAGGAGGTGGCGTTGCAGATAGCGCAGTAATTGGCGCTGCCACCGTAGTTTTGTATGGCAAAAGCGTAAGACGCTGTGTTGGACGCGGGCCGTATTGTTAGGTAACCGGCCGCCGCTCCTCCATTGATCTCGTCTACATTGATGGGATTCCACGCTATGTTGGTGAATTCAGGGGAATAATTCGAATCCAAAAAATGCTGATAGATCGCGCCCGAGACGATATTATTCGCGGTCCCGCCGCCCCAAATTACGTTCCCCGTGTAGGTCAGGGTCGTGCCAGATCCGAGGTCGAGGAAATACCCTCCCGATCCGTTCTCCTCGCCCATTAGCTGCAATTCGTTTTGGTAAAATTGGGCGCTATCCTGCATGTGCCAGATAGTCGAACCTGTCCCGCCTTTGTTGATGGTCAGGTGGAACATCCCGCTATACATGTAGGTGTGGCCTTCAAACGACACTGCGTACTGAGCGCCAGCAGTGTTGGCCTTAATGTCCAGAAAGCGGTTATAGCCAAAGCTCGGCAAACTGGATGACGGAGCGTAAAAGCGATAGCCCTTGTAGCAGTTGTATCCGTCAGAAACATCAATGAAGGTGTTACGCTCAGTCCACCAATTCAAATTCTGCATTAAAAAGCATGCCGACCCGCTAGCTGATGCGCCATCGGCAAAGACGCTGTGAACCTCCACCCCTTGTGCATCCTTGAAGTCGAAGACGTTTTGTCCCGCGGCCCCGTTACCCTGAATCGTGAAATTCTCGATCTTGCTATTGGGCAAAACTGAATGATAAAACTCATTTCCCCCCGTAGTGCTGCTGTGATCGACAAGTATGCAGTCTCCCGCCACTGAGCAGCTGAGAATCGTTCCGAACTTTCCCTGCCCGATGAGATTGACTCCCGGCCCCATGTGGACCTGAGTGGCGATGTTGCACGACGAGACTGGCTTCTGCACGTTTCCATTACAGTTGGGAAGCTGAATGGTGCCGATCTTATAGCCCAGCGTGCCGAAGTTCGGAAGACTTATGGAACCTGTCGGCAGCGCAGCGATGGCCGCATTAATTGCCCCCCCCCAAATCCGTCGCCCCCTTGCACCATGTAGGTGCGTTCGAGGTGAAGCAGGCTTCTGGGAATAAGATTCCGTTGACGCTCTGTGCGGTCACTCCAGCGAGGGAACTGGAGCCTTGAACCGTGAGTGGATCGGCGATGTTGATGATGCCCGCCAAGTCGGTAATCGGCGAGTTCTCGATATCAGTTGCGGTACTGAATAGCGGAATTGTGCCGACGGTCCCTCCCGAGGTAGTGACCGTCGAGGAGGTAGCCGGATTAATACTTTGTGTCCCCGACACCGCCGGAGTTGTCGGCGTCACAGCCGTGCTGGTTATTCCGCTACCCTCCGCCCTTACAAACGCCGAAGCGGGGAGCCCACCTAGCGTATCAGCGTCCACTGCCTTCAACGCATACGGCACGCTGGCCAATAGCACCCTCGGCTGCTCTTCCTCGCCAGTCAACAGAGCCGTAACTCCAACCCACCGCGGCTGTCCTGCGGTAAACAGTTCCGCCGGAATCCCTCCGCTCGTGCTCTCCCCGAGAAACACTGTGTAGCGGCCCTGCGCAAACTGAACGTTGTGCGTCTCCTGCCAGAGTGCTACGCCACCTGTTTGCTCGCTATAAACGGAGAATGTTACGCCCACGGTGTCGCTTAGGAAATTCCCGGAGGCATCCTTCAGAAGCCCGCTGAACTTCACTAGACGAGGCACACCTGGAAGAGCGGTTGGCTGAACAGGCGTCTGCGCCGCTTGGGCAAAGGCGAGTGTGGAGAGCATTAGGAATACAACCAGAGTTGCCAGCGAGCTGGGACGACTACAGGGTTTCATTCGTGCCTCCAAGAGATGGCCGACAATCTAGGAGGCACGCCATTCGTTGTCAAGCGAAAAGAAATATCGTCACACTGATGTGTGACGATTGACCTGAGTCAACAGTGGGTAGGTAGAAAGAAGACTTTCGTTTCGTGGAGATGCGCCACTAAGGGGCTTCACGCAGCATTACCGTACAATCTATGTGCAGCCTTGTGCACTTCCTTTGTGTTCGAGGGTGGCCGACGGTATTGTCCGGGAATCACTGCGTAGCACTAACTCCTTTAGAATTAATCAGTTGCTTGTATAGGTAAATTCATTCAAGGATTCTGGTATTTGGCTTGGCAAATGCTTCTTTCTCATGTAACTAAGAGGCCGCAACCTAAAGCAATGACCCTCACTCGCTTCCCTTCTAAATTTCCCGAAGTGACGTTCCTTGGCGGGACGACCACTTGCTAAGCCTTTCCTAAAATGCCCACCAAATCGCCTCTTCGAAACTTGGCCCCAGAAATGGGGCCATTTTTTTGGCTGCGGACCAGCGGCTAGAAGACCCTCCACACAAAATGGGCCAGCAGTGCGAACAGGAGCAGCATGAATACGCCGCCCACCCAGATGAGAAAATTCCAGGTCATTTTGGGATCGTTAATCTGTTTTTTGTCCATGGCTCAAGCTAGCATGCGGCGCCGCAGAAAACATCGGGTCGGCGCGGTAGATGGTGGTGTCTTAAATTCATCAACCGCGAAGGGCACGAGGGTACACGAAGGCAGTTGTCACCGCGTTTCTCCCTGCATCTTCGTGCCCTTCGGGGGTGAATTAAGACGCTGCCGGTAGGTGCCGCACTTTGCTCGGTTGCTGTGGTCAAGATACACTCTGCATCTATGACTACGGCTCTCCGCTCCTGGTGGTTGATGCAGACTGTGTTCGCAGTGATGCTTGCGGTTCCGGGGGTCGCCCAAACTCCGGTCGCCCAAACTCCGGCGCAGGCGCCTACATCGGCGATGGCAATGATGGCGGGGCCGCAAAGTTCGGCGGCGGACCTGCTGAATTTCCCTCCGCTGCTCTTGCAGCAACTGTCTGCCATCAAGGCGGCGGCGCTCAATGACGACTATGCCTACCGGGAGGTCGCGCACCTTACGGAGAACATCGGACCACGGCCCACCGGATCGCCGCAGGCGCAGGCTGCCGCGGAATATGTGGCTGGGGAGCTGCGCAAGCTTGGGCTGGAAGTCCGCCTGCAGCCGGTTACGGTGCCGCACTGGGTCCGCGGAGCCGAAACTGCGGCGCTGGTCGAGTATGCCGGGATGGTTCCGGGGACGACACAAAAGATCGTGCTCACGGCGCTGGGCGGAAGCTCCTCGACTCCAGCGGACGGGCTTACCGCCGAAGTTGTCGCGGTCAATACTTTCGAAGAGCTGCAGGCTCTGGGCCGCGAAAAGGTTGCGGGCAAGATTGTCCTGTTTAACGAGCCGTTCGACAAACAAAAGGCTGCCGCCGGGCTGGCTTTCATGGCCTACGGCGAGGCTGTCCGGTACCGTGGGGCTGGAGCGAAAGCCGCTGCGGATCTGGGCGCGGTGGCAGCCCTGGTGCGTTCGGTTGGCAGTGCGGACTACCGGCTGCCGCACACCGGTTTCAGCTTTCCTGCAGGAATCCCCGCCGCGGCGGTGACGGCTGAGGATGCCGATTTGATTGTCCACCTCGCGGGCGAGGGGAAGGTGCGCATGCATCTCACGCTCACGCCGCAGAAACTGCCGGATGAAACTGGTTATAACGTGATCGCCGACCTGAAGGGCTCGGAGCATCCTGAGCAGATCGTGGTGGTGTCGGGGCATCTCGATTCCTGGGACCTGGGCACGGGAGCGATCGACGATGGAGCGGGAGTGGTGATGGCGATGGAAACTGCGGAACTCCTGCAGCGGCTGCATCTGCGGCCGGGGCGCACCTTGCGCGTCATCGCCTGGATGGACGAAGAAACCGGAGGCTCGGGCAGCAAAGCCTATTCCACGGAATACGTGAACGATTTTCCGCACCATGTAGCCGCGATTGAGAGCGACGCGGGCGCGGCGCATCCTCTCGGCTTCGGCGTGAAAGCCGCGCCGGCTGCCATCGACGCGCTCCGGCCCGTGCTCTCCGTTCTCATGAGCATTGGGGCTACGGTTCTGCAGCCGACAACTTATCCGCCGGGCGCCGATATTGCCGCCATGTCCGATGTTGGAGTTCCGGCGTTTGGCGTGATGCAGGACGGGCGCACCTATTTCAATTACCATCACACCGCCGCCGACACGCTGGACAAGATCGTCCCCGCGGAGCTGCGGGAAAACGCTGCCGCTATGGCGGTACTCGCTTATGCGTTGACGAACATGAAAGAAGCTTTGCCGCGATGAGGGTGGAACCCTTGTTTGGGGTAAGACAATCGCCAGGTGAGGGTGAGGATTTTCCCTCCCAAAGGCGCACTTGATTTGTGGTCGGCGAACGCGGCGGTGTCTGAGAGTGCGTTACGGACGGTGTTGCGAGTCTCGAAGTGTGATCTAAACCAGATGCTTGCCGAAGAGAAAAAGGCAAAAGAAGGCAAGCCGAAACCCGGACCTAAACCGCAATCGCGGGCCACTGCTCGATCTCGAAATGCTGCTCCGGTTGGTAGAAGCTCGTTTTGAAACAGGAGAAAAATCCAATCTGTCCGAGCAGTACGCCGCCTGACATTTTGAAGGTGTCGCAGAATGCGCACATAGTAAGAACCTCGCATAATTTCGTGCCGTTCGGCTCCAGAATCGTCATCCACACTTCGGCTAACTTGGCGGTCTGCATTAAACCAGTCGTGCCTGAAAAATTCCAGGATTCCGCTTTCACTAGATCAAGGTTTAGGTAATCGGAGTTCGCCATATCCATTGGGAAAATCGGGTAATCGGCTCCTGAATCGACAAGGGCCATCACGACATCTGACGTGTGAAATCCCTTCCCCAGAAAGACGTTGAGATAGGGACGCGGTTGAGCGTTGAGGAAAAGTTTAGTGTAGGGGAATCGCACGCGACTTTTATCTTACTCCGGCGGCCAACCCTTCGCCCGGTAGCGGCATTTTCACCAAGACGGGATGGTACTCGTGGTTTAATTGAGCCTGTAATGCGGCGGCCTGCATGGTAGAGCCGGTTCCGACGATGCGTGTTTCGTCTGCAGATAGGGCGACCCAAGCTCCCGCTGGGGCTTCTTTCAGGACTGTGCTCAGATCGCGGATCACCGTAGCCTCCCGCTTCGCTGGCTTTTCCTTGGACATATCCCTCACTGGATTCATCGGCGGGGGAGATGCCTACTTGAGTGGAGAATATCTCATTACCAAAGTAAGTCAAGTAACGCCGGTGTAACGCCCGCCGTGATTATGGCCGATTTTCCTTCGGCCTGCGCTTCGGCCCATGGCTCCACAGCAACCGGGAATACCGCCTCCCGCTTACTTCAAGCCGTTTCCAGATGCAGGGTTTAGAACTGAATTCGGGAAAAAGGGCCGATGGTGACAACTGTAATTCGTGACAGCGATATTGCCGCCATGTCCGATGTTGGAGTTCCGGCGTTTGGCGTGATGCAGGATGGGCGAACTTATTTCGACTACCATCACACCGCCGCCGACACGCTGGACAAGATCGTTCCCGCGGAGCTCCGGGAAAACGCTGCCGCTATGGCGGTACTGGCCTATGCGTTGACCAACATGAAAGAGAGCTTGCCGCGATGACTCGGAGCCCTTTTGGGCAAGGACAATGGCAATGCTGACGCACATGTGCTTTTTACGCTGGTTTTAGTTGCCGTGACAGGGTTAGCGTTCCTCTGGTGGCTGGGCTTGGGGCGCCTTGTGGTCAGACTCCCGCAAGATATTTCTCGTATCGCTCGCGGTTCCGCCTCCGCCGGTCCCGCCTTGCAAGAGTCGCCCAAAGATTTGTTCCCAGTGTTTGCCGAAAGCGTCCGCAAACAAGACGACACATTCAATCTGGAAGACCAGTTTGCTTTGATCAAACAAGTCCATCTGTTTTTCCGTAACGTCGTAAGCAGCACCAGAGACGCGTGGGTTTTGGGGAGTGAGAAGAGAAGCGGGGATCGATGTGTTAGTTTTTCGATCGGCGGTCTTGGTAATAACGTAATGGAGAGTCAGCGGTACCTTGGTGGGATTGACGATTTCAAACGTTATCGCCAGCAAGGTGCGACTCGTATTGACTTTACTAACGTTCCACTTCTCCAGGTTTACCCATTGCCTTTGGGCGCTCTGTTGGAGTTTGACGCTATCTTCCGCAGCCTTTGCGGATCGCGCGGCCGCGTCGGTAGCTTGTGCGGTCGCTTCTGTTTGTTTCCAGATGGCGTAGATCCCACCGAGCGCAACAAGCACGCCAGCAATCGTAGCCAACAAATACAGGCGATAAAGACAATCCTTGCCTGCATCATAGAGGTTTGCAGTTTCATCTTTAGTCTGTGGCTGATGCGTGGCGGCGGGAATCGCAGCGGCACTCGGCTGGTTTTGTTCTACCTCTGCTTTGCGCTGGCTATTCTTTGCGCATTGATAGTAGACGGCAGTACCGGCAATAGATAAGAGAGCGAACACAGTGATGATGTAGAGGCGCATAATAACTCCGTGAAACAACCTGAATACACCGAGGGGCCGCAAGCATTGGAGAACTTCAGGTCGCTTGCGACCGCGATTCTACAGGCTCCGGCGAAAAAGCAAAAGAGGCAGATTAAGAGGTCCGCCTCTCGAAAGAAGCCGAAGAGATCCGCCGGGGACTGGACGTGTGCGGCCAGCCCGGACTTATTTCAAGCCAAGTTCGCCGTCATACTGTTGGATCGCCGCGTAGCATTCGCAGGCGGAGTTTTCGAGGTTCTTGCGATTCACAATCTTCACGGCACCACGGGTGTAGGCGATGAGCTTCTTGCGCTGCAAAACGCCAGCGGCGCAGCTTACAGTAGGCCGATCTGTGCCGAGCATGGTGGCGAGAAAATCGTGAGTGATGGGAAGCGAAGCGGAATCGACTCGGTCCTGAGTCATCAGCAACCAGCGGGCAAGCCGTTGCCCAATCTCGTGCAGCCGATTGCACGCCGCGGTTTGGGCCACCTGCAGACCCAGAATTGCGGCATAGCGGCTCAACATTAATTGCAAGTGCGGGGCGGATTGCAAGGTGTGTTGCAAAGCTCCGACCTCGACCCGAAAACCATCGCCGGTGATTTGCACGACCGCGTGAAGCGGACTCCGGTTCAGGCCAACGGCGGCCAGGGTTCCGGTAAAGCCCTCCATGCCAACGATGCCGGCTTCGGCGGTTCTGCCGTCTTTCATGACGACGACAAGAGAAATCAAACCGCTATTCGGGAAATAGGCAAATTTCTGCTTTCTGCCCGCCTCGTGAAGCACCAGATGATTTGGCAGGCTCACGTATTCGAGATGCGGACGCAGTGAGGCGTAGTCGCTATCGGGGATAGATAGAAGGACGAGGCTGCTGACGGGCTTGCCTTCGGTATTGGTGCGCTCGCCAGAGTGCACGATTTGGAGGCCTTTGCTTTCCACGAGGCGTCCTTTGGGTAGTAGTGGGTTGCGACCTAATCGCCGAGAAAAAGCCTTGGCTCATCTCCGGCGGGAATCGCCGGCAACTGAGATTTTTCTTTGCGCACGCCGTCTAAGGCGCAGCAAAGCTTCTCCACCAGGATCATCAGCTTTGCCGGATCCGTTTCCTTGCTAGTCTGCTCTGCAATCGATCGCCAATCTCCATCTCCAGGGCACGGGGCCATAGCGGGTTCCCTCCTTCCACCATTTATGAAGTTACCTTGGATGTCGCAGGCGAGTCTGAGCAATAGCGCACATTTATGAGCACAGAACGGGCTCGGAGTGCGGGGCAGGCGTCCGAACAAAAATTTCTTTTACGGTAGGATGTCCGACAGACCAATCGAAATGACGCATGTAGACTTTGTGCGTCCCCTGCACGCCCCATCGATGGCCACACGGCGAAAGCTAATATGGATTGAGCAGCAGCGTTTTCGGGGTTTTGGCTGCTCCGAATGTGGCTGGCGGTTCAAACCTGCTGACGCCACCAGGGGCACATCTTTCAATGAAATGATGCGCAACTTTGAGTTGCAGCGCGACAAGGAGTTTGCCTCCCATGTTTGCGCGGATTCACCTAAGAGCCAGGAACATAAGTAAGGAAGAAGGCTGACTAACTTTCTATGGGTGCGATCGAGTGCGCCGTTTGGTAAGCGCCGTTTAGCAAGCCCGGGGATTCAGATTGGTCTGGTCATTTTTGTCGCGACCAGGACTTCCAAAACTGTGGCGGTGTTAAGAATGCTTCCCGAGATGGTCATGAGCGCCTCTGACACAAGCGGATGTTTCTCCGCCAGTTTCGCAAGACGTTCGCTGACGTGATGGAGCCGCTCAACTTCGAGCAGGATGGCGTCAAAAGGCATGAGTGGCTCCGCTGGGAACAGCGACGTCGGGAATGGTTAAACGTGCCCTGGCAATAGCGCGGTTCACAACGTCCTCCCCGTAATCCCGGTACAAGGTGTGTAATGTGCTGCGCCAGCCGGTCAGTTCGCCGCGCGCGAACTCAGTATTCCATCCTGCGGGGTCTTTCTCGTACTCCGCGTGGAAGTTCTTCAGCAGCAATTCGCCTTGTTCTACCAGGCGATTGATGGTTTCTGCGTTTTGAAGAGCCAGGTGCATGGTTGTCATTTCGGGCCGACCCAAGCCGAGCCGACCCAAGTGCATGCCGTTTCGTGGCCTGAGAAGGCGGATGTTACTCCGCCTTCTCGGACCAAAACAGCGGAGTGTCGTTTACGCTGTTACGAGTTCGCGCTGCTGAGTGCAGGTGACAACGTCAAAGGTGTGAACCTGGGGCGTGCCGTCGATAAATTTCGCCAGAGTCTTCAACACTTGGGGATAGGTATTGGTGTTGTAAGTATCGGCGTCCTGCTTGTTTTCCCAGAGGCTAATGGCGGTCACATCGACTCCGCCGGGGCCCGCGAGGGTGATTTCGTCCTTGAAACCGTTCTGCTTACGAAGCAAGGGAAGGACATCCTTCTCAAAAGTTCGCGTGTAATCGGACAACATATTAGATTTCAGATGAATCGAGACATTGCGTGCATACATCATAGGCAACCTCCTTAGGGTTGGGGTTGCTAAGAGAGACAACTTCAGATGGGCTGACTTAGTTCAGAAGACCTGAAATGAGGGGAAGGTGGAAACCACCTCGACTCCAACCCTAGTCTTATGTGGCGGCGCTGTCAACCGGGTGGATTCTCCTCTGAAAAGCGCAAACATCCAGCTGAAAAACGGCATCCAACCTCCCGCTACATTAAGGAGATAGCCAATGAAACTACTTCGCGCTGTGATCGCACCTGTATTCTTGCTCGCGGCCGTGTCTTTCGCTCAACAGAATCAGCAGGCCGCTCCGCCGCCCGGCGACCAGAGTTCTTACCCAGCGGAAACCCACAAGATGACGACGGCCGAGAAGAGCGACAGCCCATCGGCCAACGGACAGCCCGTCGATCTGAACAGCGCCAGCAAGAAGGACTTGGCGGCGCTACCCGGAATCGGCCCCGATTATGCGCAGACCATCATCGATGCGCGGCCGTTCGGGTCCAAGGAAGATCTGCTCAAAAAGAAAGTGATCCCGCAGGAGACCTACGACAAAATTCAGAATCGCGTGACTGCCACCGGACCCAAAAAGCAATCCTTGCCGGAAGGGCCTAAGCACTAAGTTGCTTAATAGATGTTCCAGCCGGAGCACGGTTCTATTGCTCCGGCTGGAACCCCTCGGCTGCGAGGAGGACGTTGCGAAGTGGCGTGCCCTCCCTGCGTCCAGAAAACGGATTGCCGCTATTCCGAGACGACGTTCACGCTGGAGCCGCTGGAGACGTAGACCATTCGAGTGACCGGGTTTACATCCAGATTGGTGCGGCCTGCTGCCCTAGTCTCAGTCCCACTTTTCTATTCGGAGATAACGTGAACGATGTCCGCGCCCGAATCATCCGACGTGTAGAGCAATTTGGTGATTGGATTTACGTCGATGAAATTGCTGGACACGGTAACGCTTCCGGACTTCGTATTGGTTTTCCCGTCAACGACGGCGATCGTGCTGTCGCCTTTGTTGGTCACGAAAACGAGATTGCTAACAGGATCGACGCACACCGCAAACGGATTGTTACCGGTGGGCACATTCGCCACCACCTTGGAAGTGACCAGGTTGACGACGCCCAGGGTGGATGGGGCGAAAGTTTCATTGGTCAGGTAAGCGCGATGGGTGATGGAATTCACCGCCACATTGGCGTTGTCGGTTCCCACCTTGATGCGTGTGATCGCATGGGTTGAACCGTCGATGACGGCCATCTCGTCGCCGTCGATTGCCGCTAAAACCTGATTGGTGGAAGTGTCCACCGTCAGTCCCAGGAACAGCTGCTGGTAGGTCTTGATGTGGGCCACGACGGTGTTGGTATAGCCATCGATCACCTGGATCCGGAAGTTGTTATCGTCGGCCACATAAATTCGATTGGTGGTTGGATCCACGGCAATCCCCTGCAGTCCAATTATTTCGGTTTTGGGGATGATAGGAATGGTTGCGATAACGGCGTTGGTTGTTCCGTCGATCACGGTGACACCGCAGGTGAAGGGGCTCTGGCCAAAGTTGCATCCCGCGGTGTAAACCCGTCCGTTGACCGGGTTGGCGGTGATGACAAACGCGTGGGAAACGGTGACGGTATCGATGACTGTGTTGGTGCTGCCGTCGATCACGGCTACGGCATAACCGGTTGCAGTGCCGAGGCTGACGTAAATGCGATTGTTGTTTGGATTTACCGCAACTCCAGAGGGGCTGCCGGAAACTGCGATGTCAGTAACCAAGTGTTGTGCGTGGGCTGGAATCAGGCAAGCGGACGATAGGAGAAGGAGCAAGAATCCAATGCGGTGCAACATAGACGACCTTTCTGAAAATTTGACATGAGCACCTTAGCGCAGGCCTGAAGGCGGTGTGCGTTAGACGCCGATCCCAGGGAAAGAGTTGGTTTGGGGATTGCGAGGGGTCCTGGTGCAGCCGCTGGCCCTGTTGACGCATCTTAATTTTGGCGCTTATCATCTTCGTTTGGCCTTTATCTCACGGGCGGCTTTGTGGGCCGTCGCAGGATTTTAGAAGTGACCTATGGATAAAAAGAAGTTGGAATCATTCAAGAAGCGGCTGGAGACGCGGCAGCAGGACCTGCGCCGGACGGTCTCCCGCACGCAGGCTGATGGACGTTCCGCCGACGAAGATACGGCCCAGGATATCGCCGATCGCGCCGCCAGTTCCTACACCAAAGAGTTTCTCTTCAGCCAGAGCAACAACGAGCGGCAGCTCCTGCAAATGGTGGATAAAGCTCTGGCCCGCATCCGCGAAGGCAGCTTTGGCGAGTGCATTCATTGCGGGAAAGAGATCAACGCCAAGCGGCTGGAAGCCGTGCCCTGGACGCGGCACTGCATCGAGTGCCAGGAGAAACTCGAGCAGGGATTGCTGGAAGAAGCTCCGCGCTAGTTGGTTGGGTAACGCGATTTCCGATTTTCTGGCCGGACCGCCCGGTGTACCCGTCTCCTACGAATAACGTGATCCATTAACGTGATCAATGATTGGGGCCCTCATTGTCGCGCTGGGGATGGGGTTCGTAGGAGGACTGCGATCCATGACTGCTCCCGCAGTCGTGGCATGGGCTGCGCGACTCGGCTGGATGCGCCTCTCCGACTCTCCGCTGGCTTTTATGGGGTCGCGTTGGGCAGTGATTATCTTTACGGTGGCAGCCTTAGGTGAATTCGTTGCAGACCTGCTGCCCGGAACACCGCCGCGAACGGCCGCATTCCCTCTAACTACAAGAATTGTTGTAGGCCTGCTGACGGGGGCAAG
>PKVZ01000265.1:0-730 GCA_003131635.1 Acidobacteriaceae bacterium | reverse complement strand
AAGAATCCGGTAGCGCCCTAATCTCATTAGGACAGTATCAAGAATCCTCCAGTTTTGACGGGCTCATTTTCGTCCTGTTAGACTAGAGGTTCGCCATATTTCGTTTGACCCTCCATTGTAGACACTAGAAGGGATCTTCGTGCGCGCACAGACACGCCATCAACTTAAACAGGATGCATTCAGCCGGGTTACCATCGGGGCTGCGGAGAAGACCGCTCACTGGAGCGTGGAACATAGGAACACTCTGGCTATCGCCGCCATCATAGTGGTGGTGATTGTCGCCGCGGTCGCGGGTGGGTGGTATTACCTTAGCCAGCAAAACGAGAAGGCCAGCCTCGACATGAGCCAGGCGGTCAGAACTCTCGAGGCACAGATTCGTCCCGCGGGAGCGCCTGCGCAGCCGGGCGTTCCCAGCTTTACTTCCGCCAGGGAACGCGCCGAAGCCGCCAAAAAGCAATTTCAGGCGATCCTGGATAAATATCCGCACACTCGGTCGGCCGATATGTCGCGTTACTTCCTGGGAGTGAC
Organism: Acidobacteriaceae bacterium; assembly: GCA_003131635.1. Lineage (GTDB taxonomy): Bacteria > Acidobacteriota > Terriglobia > Terriglobales > Acidobacteriaceae > Sulfotelmatobacter. Next base: position 202 of record PKVZ01000265.1, on the reverse strand, counting down.
CTCGGCGACCGAGGGCGATAACGCGTCCGCTGAAAATGCTTTCAAGGCCGTGGCTTCCACCGGCAACAAGGAGCTGGCGTCTATCGCAAAGCTGGCGCTGGCCACTCTGTATGGCAACACCAACCGCACCAAAGATGCGGCCGCCCTTTACCAGGAACTGATCAACAAGCCCACCACTTCGGTGAGTAAAGTGACGGCGCAG
>PKVZ01000070.1:987-9751 GCA_003131635.1 Acidobacteriaceae bacterium | reverse complement strand
GGGATCGAAGCCATGTCGCCGCGCAATGATGGCATGCACTTCGTTCTTGGCCTCGATGTGCAATTCCTTTTTGATAGGCCGGTAGTTGATGAACGAAATCGCGTTCTCCGAGTTTTGCGCCTTCAAAGGAAAGAGCATTCGCATGGTGTCGAAAGGCACAAAGATACGATGATTCGTACCGTTCTCACCCTCTTTGCCGATCTTCGGAATCACGCCGATCACTTTAAAATCCATATCGTTCAGCAGGATCGTGCTGCCCACGGCAGGCTGGCCGGGAAACATATTCTTCAGCAATTCCCATCCCACTACCGCGACCCGGCGATGCTGCGAATTGTCCTCGTCGTTGAACCAGCGCCCAGGTTCAATCGGCATGTTGCGAATATCGCTGTACTCGGGAACCACGCCGAAAACCTGCCCGTTGGTGGATCCGTAATCGCTTACCGCGCGGATGTCGTCGCGCTCCAGCACGGGAGAAACTGCCCGCAGAAATCTGGCCTGATCGCGAATGGCAAAGTAATCTCCATAGGTCAGGTAGTAGATTTGTCCTGATTGGTAGCTGCCGGCCACAGCCGGAATGCGGCCCGGGAAGACGAACATTATGTCTTGACCCAGTTCGGCGAGGTTCTTGTCCTGACCGCTGCGAAACCCTTCTCCCAGACCTACCAGCAAAAGCAAAGAACCCACACCCCATGCAATTCCAAACATGGTAAGAAACGAACGCAGCTTATGCGCCCACAATGTAGACAACGACTGCCAGACGATGTCGAGAAGCATTCGCATGATGGATATTGTATTGATGTGTGCCCCCACGCCTCCGGAGGGAGGCGCGGGAGCCCGAGTAACGTACAGGCGAGGGGTCTCAATCCCGCCTGACATCTGATCAGTAATACGCAGCCGGGTCATGCGAAGTTCCCTGCTGTACTAAAGGCTATCTCATAAACTGGTTTTGGGAAGGGCACGGCTTCAGTCGTGCCGCCCAGAGCCAAGAAAGACACGGGCTTTAGCCCCTGAGGTACGCTCGCCTCCAACCGTCGAGGATTTACGAGATGGTTGCTAATTTAGACCCAGGAAAGGCAAAAAAGGTTAGCTGGTGCAGGAATTGCGCGAATGCTGAACTTTCCGGAACGACGCCAGGATTAAGGCCCTATCAGAACTCGAAATACCCGCCGGAAGTTGTCGAAAGACGAGCGCCCTCCGTACCGGTAGGCGGCAGCGTGCCTAGAACCGCGCTTAAGTTCTGCCAAGCCGCGTGATTCAAAGCGGGATCTGAACCGACCAGGTCGCGCATCATCTCCCACGCTGCCAGGTTGAGAGCGCCTTCGGGAGGCGGTCCCATGGCCAGGGAAACCGAGCATTGCGGGCAAAAGCAAATACGCTGCGCCGCGGACTTCTGCCGCGGTTTTATTCCAACCGTCTGCGCAAACAGATAGATGGCTACCGATTTATGTCCGGTACCAAGCTCACGATTACAGCGCAGACAATATATATTTTCCACGACAATCTCCTGGTGCCGGTTGTGGCCGCCTGCTGTTGCGTTCAAGACTCAAGACTAAAGATTGAGATTAAAAGACTAAAGACCAATACTGTCTTTTCTCTTGAGTCGAACGCAAGTATGCAGAGAGATTCCGGACGCCAAATCTCGATCCATCTTGGAGACGCTTCGCATCGCGAACCAAGGTGTGCTCTAGGCAGGGCAAATGGTATGGTGCACTCTGTGGCGATGAGTGCCCGCGTCAGGAATACTCGCGTCTCGCCTATGACTCTTATTTCGTCCCGCCTTCGGACCCACCAGCCGCTGCCAAAATCCGTTCGGCTCTCACAACTGGGCAAGATGCGCGAATGCGAACAGGTGGCCGCCGTTTGCTATCGCATTCGCCGGGGCGCCATCGAGTTTCTGCTAATCCAAACCCGCGGCGCTGGACGCTGGATATTTCCCAAGGGCAGCGCGGAGCCGGGACTCACCCACGCTCAGGCGGCCGCGATTGAAGCAGTTGAAGAAGCCGGAGTTCATGGCAGAATCGAAGAAGCCGCGTTCGCCCGCTATGTCTGCCGCCGGCAAGACAACCGGCGCAATGCTGGAAGATCAGCCGCAAAGGCCTTTGTGGTCAGCGCTCACCTCTGTGAGGTTCGACGGCTCTGCGCACCGAAAGAGCCGAATCGAAATCGTACCTGGTTTTCCATTGAGGATACGACCCAGTGCTTGCATGAAGGTCGGAAGACCGAAGATGCCGAGGAGTTCGTTCGCGTAGTACAAAAGGCGGTCGCGCGGATTGAGCAATTGCGCATCACAACCCACGCGGTTGCCGGCCGTCTGCGCCGGCACGAACCACAGGACGAACTGCATAAGGTTCAGTTCGAAGCGCGTCCGGATACTCGCCGCCCGCTTGAACCATCGCGCCGGTTCACTCTGCCTTCTGGTCAGGCAAATGCCACCGGCTTCCTGCCCTGTGAGGTCCTGCCATTCGACGCACCGCGGCAATCCAGTCGCAGTCCTGGACTGCTCTCCGGCGCAGTGAAACGCAAAGCCCTGGGCAGCGGCGCAGAGAACGCCTGAAATAGTTTAACTACTCTTTGTTTTTTGGCCGCTCGAAGGCCTTCTGCAGGTACTTGCGTGCTTCTTCCAGAGCGGCAAAGGTATCGTCGTTCGTCTGAATCGCTTGCCGGTATTCGTTGATGGCGCGTTCGCGCTGGCCGGTGATGTCAAATATCTTGCCTAGCTGGATATGGCTCCAAACCTCCGTCCAGCGCGGATCTCCGTTGCCGTTGATGGCGGAACGGTAGGAGTTCGCCGACGACTGATAGTTTCTCTGCAGGAAAAAAATCTCCGCGATGCGGTAGTGCGCCAGCGAACTGTTCTTGTTCTGTTCGAGCGCTTTGTTGAACTCGGCCAGCGCACCCGAGAGGTCGCCCTGCTGCTGCAAAGCTTGTCCGCGCAGAATCGAAGCCCGCATCTTCACATCCGAAGAGTTGGTGAGTACATGGTGGTCGGGATCAACTGCAATCCGCCGCGGCCGTCCAAAAGTTTCCACCGTGAAGGCTGAGTTCGTGCCCACCACTTCCAGCTTCTTGTTTTCGGTTTTGCCGTCCGTGTCAATCCGCAGATCGACCGGCATGCGGAACAAATCCAGATCCTGAGAAATCTCTCCGGTCACCCGAAAACCCTTATTGCTGCCCAGCCGATAGGTTGTGTACTTCAACTTGAATTCCGGAGCGCCGGTTGAATCGAGCCACTGCGAGAAAAACCATGTCAGCTGCTCGCCGTAATATTTCTCCGCGATGGTTTTGAAATCGTCCATGCTGGCGGATTTCCCGGCGTAGGTTTCGGCGAACTCGCGCATCGTCTTAAGATATTTATCCTCGCCCAGTACCCAGCGCAGCATGTGCAGAATCATCGCCCCCTTGTCGGTGACCAGCGACTGAAATTCCGTGGAGAAGGGGTCGAGTTTGCTGGCGCTGGAGAGCGGCACGTTGTCGTAAGCCAGCGCTCCCACCGACATATCCTTCACCGCTTCTTCCAGNNTCCGTGATCCACCAGTCATCCTTCGTGGCAGGACTCACCGACACTCCCCACCATTGGTGGGCGATAGCATTCGCCAGCAGACGGTAATTCGTTTTTTCCGTGATCGAAGGTCCAGCAATGCCGGCGATTTCCGGCCCCCACGCGTAGGGAACGGTGTCACCCGGCAGTTCAACCACATTCAGCCTTTGCGACAAAGGCGTGCCGTAAAGCGTGATGAAATAGGTAAATTCCTGAACCGCCGTCGTCGTATATTCCGGAGCCAATTTCTGGTGGTCAGGCTTGAAAAAGACGCGCAGGTCCATCCCCGCTTCATCGCTTTTATATTCCTGAAAAATTCCCGCCACGATGGTGCCAGGAAAACTCGGCTTGTCGTATACGAACGTAAATGTCTTCGTCGGCAGCCCGTTGCTGTTGGGTTTTTTTGACGGAGGATTATCCGCCACCGTCGACTTCCCGCTGCCGATCACCATCATGTGAGCCGGCACCGTAATGCTGATTGTCGCGGTGAAGCGGTTTAGCCCATAACCGCTCACCGGAAACCAGCGTCCCGAATAAAGCAGGTAGCTGGTGTCGTCGCCAATCGAGGCCAGCTTGAGCCCGGGGACAGGGCTGTCGTCGGCACTCTCGATCTCGCCCTCGTACTCGAAAGTGAGTGTAGTGGAAGCGTCCTTGGTCAGCCCGGCGGGCAACGGCACGCGGATCGTCGAATCCTGCGTCACCCGCTCGGCCGACAGCGGTTGGCCGTTCTCGTCCAGAACCTTGGTTACCCGCATCCCGTTGTGCAGTTCGAAAATGGCGGTATTCAAATCCTGCAGTGCGGTGAATTTCACCTTGGCCCGCGCCGCGATCTGATGCAGATGCGGCGTCAATTCCGCTTCAATCTGATAGTTGTCGACCCGCAGGCGGACTTTTTCGGCGGCCCAGGAAGGCATCGCGACAAAAATCACCAGCAGCAGGGCAGAGCACCCCAACCGGACGCTCTGTGCGCGCCGAAGCTGTATCTGCATTAAGGAGAGTCTCCCGGAAATGGGCCTAACCATTCCTATGATGAAGATTCTCCACTAAAAGATGCTGTGAGCACAAGGTTTAGCCCTGCATCATCTAGCTTCTGCCATGGACCGTGCGCGCCAAGTCGAGGCCAAGTCGAGAATGATCTCTGCGGCGCGGTCTGCCGGAGCCTGCGGCGTTTCTCCGGCGCTCTCGTTTCGGGGCGGGTTGAGCTTGCCCTTCACCCGTGTTAAGCCCTCCAGCATCCTGTCGCGCGCAGCTCCCTCCAGGAGAATTTCCCTCAGCTTGGCGGCCACATTGGCAGCCGTGAAGTCGTGCTGCACCAGCTCAGGGACGACCTGCTCCCCGGCAATCAGGTTGACCATGGCAAAGTGTGGGACTTTAACCCGCGGCTTGCCCAGCAAATAAGTGAGAGACGAGACACGGTAGACCATCACAAACGGAGTCCGCATCATTGCGGCCTCCACTGTCGCAGTACCGCTGGCGATAATGCCGGCGCGCGAATGCCGGAGCGCGGGCAGTGATTCAGGCACCAGCGTGACCGATTGCTGACCGATCAAATTCCTGAGGAACGTGCGCTCCAGAGTGGGCGCGACCGGAAGCAGAAACTCGTAGTCCGGACCAAGTTCCGCAGCCGCTTCCAAAATGGTCGGCAGATTCATGCGCACTTCCTTGACGCGGCTGCCAGGCATGAGCGTGATCCAATACTTTGCGGCGTCAAGATGAAATTGCGCCGCATAGTCGTTGCGCCCGATTCCCGGCTGCGCCAAATCGGCCAGCGGATGCCCCACAAACGTCGCATCCACTCCACGCTCGCGATAAAAGTTTTCTTCAAAGGGAAAAATCACCAGCGCCTTATCGATGTAGTCCCGCAACAGCCGCACTCGTCCCTGCCGCCACGCCCAGAACTGCGGCGCGACGTAGTAGACCACCAGAATGCCGCGCTTTTTCATTTGCCGCGCTACGCGCCAGTTGAATGCCGGCGAATCGATCACGATGGCGAGGTCGGGCCTGCGCTTGTCGGCTTCTTTGATTAAATGTTGATAAAGACCATATATCTTTGGCAGATGGCTGAGGATTTCCGTGATGCCGACGACCGAGAGATCCTTGGCGTCGACAACGGTATCGCAGCCGGCGGCGCGCATGCGGTCTCCACCGACGCCGAAGAATTCGAGTTGCGGGCCGCGGCGATGCAGGGCCTCAATGAGCTGCGCCCCATACATTTCCCCGGAAGCCTCGCCCGCTGAGATCAGGATTCGCACGGTCTTCTTTTAGTGATGGGATCGTAGGAAAAATACGTGTCTAGCTTGCCTTTGTCACTAAATGTCTCAAGCAAGGATTGCCTCAGGATCCGGGCCAGCGCCAGCCGAAGCGCAAGACCCGAAGCATCCAGCAGGATATCTGCATATGAGCTTGCAAGTCCGGAATGCCCCGGCCTTCTCATAATGTCACCAGGAACCCACTCGCCGTGGGCCAGGCTGTTTCTGACCCTGTAGATGTCTTCGAGAACGTCCTTCAGGGTCAGATCCGGCAGCATCAGAAAGGTTGGAAAATCGGCAGCGTCGTATATTCGGGTTCTGGAGCCGAGAAAATGTCGAAGACGTCCGGTAACCGCCGGTGCCCCGTTATAGGCTGACGAAGCGAACAATGCCTCCCAACCGGCGACCCACAGGAGCAGTTTCACATCGAAGGAGGGGCTGTTATAGCCAGTCTCTAGAATGTTGGCTGCCCGCGTGACCGGGCGGGTTTTCGTTTCGTACGCAGCTAGGAGCCTCGGTACGAGCGCTCTAAGAAGCTCGATGTCCTTCGGTCGTATCGTCGCCCACTTGTCGCGGGCGGAAACTGTTAGGGGCATCTCAGCTCTTGAGAAGCCCGACGGGTCGAAGCTGCCATCGTGCTTAATCCGGGCATGTATGTACTGGAACGGAACGTTTGATGGTCGGACGATTCGAAGGGCCACAAAGATTTTTCTCAGCTCTAGAGATTGCGATTCAGGAGTGCCGTGCAAATACTCCTCTCCACCGTAGTAGTGAACGAGCGCGTATTTCCAACCTTGTATCCGCTCTACACCGTGCCGGCTTAGGTACTCACGTCTCCAGAGCTCCAGGTCCAGACTCTTCATTTGCTGTCCGATGTCGGCTAGGAACACATTTGAAGCTATCGCGCAAGGCAGGTCGCCCGGGCTGAGCCCCTCGCCGTCGGGGAACTTCTGCGCGAGCCTAGCGACGGGAACGATCGTGATTTTTTGAACCTCCCCCATTTGTCGAATTGTACATTCGCGGGTTCAGATGGAGCAGCGAGCTCCAGATCAATCGCAGGCAAGAGTGCTACACGAGTCTCAATCGTCCGCGCTGACAGTGGACTCCGGTGTTTGCGAACGTCCGACCGCAATCTCCTGATCCTTATACTGCAACTGATAGAGCTTGAAGTAAATCCCGCGCTGCGCCAGCAATTGCTGGTGCGTTCCCATTTCGCGGAGCTGGCCTTTGTGCATGACGATAATCTTATCCGCGCGCTGTACGGTCGAAAGCCGGTGAGCGATGATCAGCGACGTTCGTCCTTCCACCATGCGGCTGAGCGCGTCGCGCACCCGGAATTCGGTTTCCGTATCCACGCTCGATGTAGCCTCGTCGAGAATCAGAATCTTCGGTTCGTGGGCGAGCGCGCGCGCGAACGAGATGAGCTGCTTCTGTCCCGTGGAGAGCGTCGAGCCGCGCTCGCGAACTTCTTCGTCGAAGCCCTTGGGCAGGGCTCGTATGAAGTCCGCCAGGTTCACGTCTTCAGCCGCCTTCTCGATGTCCGCATCCATAATGCGCTTTGTGCCCAGCCGAATGTTCCCGCCAATCGTCCCGCTGAACAGAAACGGATCTTGCAGCACCACCCCGAAGCGGCTGCGCAAGTCGGCAAGATCCATGTCCTTCACGTCCACACCGTCGATTCGTACCGCGCCTTTCTGCACATCATAAAAACGCAGCAGGAGCGAGATCAGCGTGGTCTTCCCCGCGCCGGTGTGGCCGACGATGGCCACGGTTTCCCCGGGATCGATGGCGAAGCTCACATCGCGAAGCACCCAGTCGGTCCCAACGCTGTCCTTTGCGCCTTCCTCCGGCGCATCGTGATACGTAAACCAGACGTGATCGAATTCGATCCGTCCTGCCCCCTCGGGACGTTTGACAACCGCAGGCGAGACCACCTGCACCGGCGTATCCAGCAGCTTGAAGATGCGTTCACTCGCGGCCATCGCCGATTGCAGGATGTTGTACTTCTCGCTGAAGTCCATGATCGGCCGAAAGAACCGCAAAGCATACTGGATGAAGGCGACCAGCACGCCCAGCGATGCCATTGTCGGCACCAGACGAAACGCGATCAGCGTCTTCCAATCGAAATGCACCGACACGCTGCTGGCGCGAACATTCCGCATCACGTCGCCGCCGCCGAACCAAATCACACAGGCAATCGCGATGGCCGAAAGAATCTCGACCACAGGGTAATAAACCGAGTAGGCCATGATCGCGTCTTTGAACGCGTCCATGTGGCTGCGATTAATTTCCGAGAAGCGGTTATAGGCCTTGCGCTCGCGATTAAACAGTTGCAGCACCACCATGCCGCTGATGTGCTCTTGCAGGTAGGAGTTGATGCGCGCAATCGCGACCCGGATACGCCGGTAGGAATCGCGCACCCGGTCGCGAAAAATCTTGGTGGAATAAACGATGAATGGCAGCACCGCAAAGGTGATCAGCGCCAGCTTCCAGTTCATGCACAGCATCACGCCCAGGATTCCGAANNTCGAAGAAGGCGACGTGCAGGCGCTGCAGATGGCGGAAAATCTGGCGGCGAAGATCGAACATCACTTTCTGTCCGGTCCACTGCATGAAGTAGGTTTGCAGGAACTCGAGCAGAAAACTGAACACCAGCAGTCCAACATAAATGCCCGCGATCTGCGCGATGCCGGTGCTGGCCCGCGGGCTGAGCCAACTCCAGAAGCCGGCAGACGAACCTTGCGCGGGAGCAAGATAGCGATCAATCGCCACCTTGGTGAGATACGGTCCGAGCACGTCGGCGAAAGATTTCAGGACAATCGAAATCAGCGCAATCCCCACCTGCCAGCGGTACGGACGCAGATATTTCAACAGCCGCACCATCAGCCGGCTGTCATACGCTTTGCCTAATATTTCTTCTTCCTGCGACATCGATTCTTGACGATCCGTTTCTGAACGATCCCGGACGAAACAGCGC
>PKVZ01000070.1:672-974 GCA_003131635.1 Acidobacteriaceae bacterium | reverse complement strand
TTTTCGCGCGCGGTGTTCGAGCGCTACGTGGATCGCGTTTGTGCCGACATTGAAAACTCGCCGCAGATCGCGGCACAGGTGGGCGGCCAGATGGAACGCGATGTGGATTCCATCTATCTGGGCGGCGGAACTCCGACTGTGCTTGAGCCAGCGCAACTGGAGCGAATTTTCGGAGCAGTGAGACGGCAGTTCGACGTAAGTCCTAAATCGGAAATTACAGTCGAATGTGCTCCCGGCACGTTGACTGGAGCTACGCTGGAGAGTTTATTGCGCTGCGGCGTGAATCGCGTCAGTCTCGGAGT
>PKVZ01000070.1:0-625 GCA_003131635.1 Acidobacteriaceae bacterium | reverse complement strand
CCACACGTCAGCGTTTACATGCTCGAGGTCGACGAAGATTCCCGCCTGGGTCGCGAACTGCTGGCCGGAGGCACCCGCTATCACGCGCACTTTGTACCGGATGAAGAATCCACGGCGGATTTTTATCTTGCCGCCTGCGAGCAACTCCAATCCGCCGGAATCGCGCAATACGAAATTTCCAATTTCGCGCGCGCAGGCTTCGAGTCGCGGCACAACTTGAAGTATTGGACGCGGCAGCCCTACTTGGGATTTGGCGTGGATGCACATTCGATGCTGCGCTCTGCCGCTCCAGACCTCGAGGCCGTGCGATTCGCGCCTGCCGACTCGCTGGAACGCTACATGAGCGGGGCAGGATTGCAGCGGACGGCGGTCTCGATCCGGGCAGCTTTAGAGGAAAGTTTTTTCCTGGGTTTGCGACTGAACCGCGGCGTGAGCCTGTGCGAACTCGCGACGAAATTTGGCGAGATCAACCTCGAGAGCGCCCGAAGTGCGATTGTAGAGCTAATCGCAGACGGGCTGATAGAACAGCCGGGCGACGCCACTTGCCTGACATCGCGCGGCCGTCTGTTGTCAAACGAAGTCTTCGAGCGCTTCATTCTGGCGGACGAAGTGCTTCGCTGATTCC
>PKVZ01000078.1 GCA_003131635.1 Acidobacteriaceae bacterium | reverse complement strand
GTCGGTGGCGGCGAGGGCAAGGCCTCCGCTTTGTTTCAGGATGTCGAGGACCAGATAGTCGCCGTAGGGTTTGGGAACGCGCAGGCCCGAGGCTAGCGTCGCGGCGTTGGTCCACATTTCAGAAGTGGTGCGGCCTTCGTCCCAGGCTTTGACGATGGGAGCGCAGCCGGAGGATTGGACGCTGATCATATTCGGGCGTTCGGAGCCGATGAAGTCGAGTTGTTCGAGTTCGTCGAAGGCCTTCCACATGCCGAGCAGGCCAACGCCGCCACCGGTGGGATAGATGATGCCTTGCGGAGTTTTCCAGCCGAGTTGCTCGGCGACTTCATAGCCCATGGTTTTCTTGCCTTCCACGCGGTAGGGCTCTTTGGTGGTGGAGACGTCGAACCATTTTTCTTGCGACCACTCCGGTTTTTCTTTCAGTTCGGCGACTTTGCGGGCGCAATCGGAGATGAGCCCGTCGACCAGCGTGACGTGCGCGCCGTAATAATCGCACTCGATGCGGTTGGCCATGGGAACATCTTTGGGCATGAAGATGTGGGCTTCGATATTGGCGGCGGCGGCGTAAGCGGCGAGGGCTCCGGCGGCGTTTCCGGCGGAGGGGATGGCAAGCTTCTTCAAGCCGAAGTGGCGGGCCATGGTGACGGCGGCGGAGAGTCCGCGAGCTTTGAAGGAGCCGGTGGGGTTGAGGCCTTCGTCCTTGATGAAGACGTTAGGATATTCGCGGCTCCGCAGCATGGGAGTGAAACCTTCACCGAGAGTGACGGGAGGGGCGTCGGGGAGGACGGCGTCGTAGCGCCACATGGTTGGTGCGAGTGGCAGCAGCGATGCGGGCGAGAAAGTTTTCTTGATCTCGGCGAGATCGTAGCGGGCGTAGAGGATGCCCGCGTCTCTGGGGCAAACGGTTTGGGGACGGTCGGCGGGATAATGTTCGCCGCAGCGGGTGCATTGCAGATCAGTCGGGCGGGGCACGGAGAGAGTCTAACAGGCAGGGAGCCCCGGACGCCCTCGTCCGGGGACTGAATCGAGTCCTGGGAAGAGCGGGCGGACGAATGCGTCCGCCCCTCCATGATTGCTACGGGGTGATCTCGTACACGGTGCCGTAGCCGTAGCGGCTGCCGCCGTGATAGGTGGTGCCGTAGAGATTGCCGGAGGTATCGAGGAGCAGGCCGGCATCCGGTTCGGAGCCGTCGCTGGCGCTCTCAAATGGGTGCACGATGATTTCGGTCCAGGTGCCGCCGCTTTGAGGCGAGAGTTTGTAGACGACTCCGCAGAGAGTGCGGTTGCAGCCTATCCCGCCGGTCGGCGTGGTGCCCCAGAGGTTTCCAGTGGAGTCAAAAACCAAGGTTCCGCCGTCAGGGTTGGCGCCGTCCTTGCCGGCAGTGAAAGTGTGGATGGTGGTTTCGGTCCACGCGCCACCGGAGTTGAGGCTTAGCTCGAACACCGAACCGTACTTGGCGCCTTGTGCGCTCCCATAGAGATTCCCTCTGGCATCGAATGTTAAGCGAGAGTCGGGATACTCGGAGCCAATTCCGAGGGGAAAGTTATAGAGGAGGATCAACTTCCACGGACCGCTGGATTGTGGCACCAATTCATACACAGCCCCACGAGATGTGTATCCGGAGCCACCAAGGCCGGTATAGGTTGCGCCATAAAGATTACCCTTACTGTCGAGTACGACACTCCCGGACGGACTGCCTACTCCATTGGGCGCGGGAAACTGATAGAGCACAGTTTCTTTCCAGGTCCCGTTCGGTTGCGGGCTCAGTTCAAATACTTCGCCGTTAAAAGTGGTCGAATCATGAGAGGTGGCGCCGTAGATGTTGCCGGCGCTGTCCCAGGCGAAGTCGCCAAAGGGACCTCCCTCGTTGCCGCCGAAGTTGTGCAGCACGCTATATGTGAAGGTGCCGTTGGTTTGTTTGGTCAACTCGAAAACCAGACCGCTTCCATCGGCTGCGGAAAAGCCATATTCGGCGCCATAGAGGTTTCCACTCTTATCGACGGATAGAGCGCCGATGGGATAGAGGCCGCTGCGGTCGCAGTTCTGGAAGGTGTAGAGAATCGTTTCCGCGTAGGTGTTGTTAGAGCCCGGCGAAAGCTCATACACGCTGGAGCAGTTTCCTATTCCACCGTTGGCCGTACCATAAAAATTGCCGGCGCTATCGGAAATGAGGCCCGTGTTTGGGTTGAAACCCTGATTCTCATTGAACCGGAAAATGACTTTTTCCCCGGCATGAGCGCTGACTGCGCTGAGAAAAATGGCTACAACAACGATGCAAAGGCTCCGCGCTCTGGATGCGAACCCGGCGAACGATTTGTTTTTCATGTGCCTATCTCCTCAACCGCCATCCGGATGGAGACTCACGGAGTAATCTCGTAAACGGTGCCGTAACCGTAGCGGCTGCCGCCGTGACTGGTTGTGCCGTAGAGGTTGCCAGAACTATCGAGGAGCAGGCCGGCTCCCGGTTGCGATCCGTCACCGGCGCTCTCAAAGGGGTGCACGATGGTTTCCTTCCAGGTGCCACCGCTTTGAGGAGAGAGCTTGTAGACGACACCACAGAGACTTGCGTTGCAGCCTATGCCGCCGGAAGTGGTGGCTCCGTAGAGATTTCCGCTGGCATCAATAACCGGCGCTCCCACGGGGTTAGCGCCGTCGCGGCCTGAGGCAAAGGTGTGAATGGTCTTTTCGGTCCAGGTGCCGTCTGAGCCGGGAATCAATTCGAACACTTCGCCGAACAGGGGATTGTTGTCGGTATAGAGTCCCGTGCCGTAGAGATTTCCGTTGGAATCGAAAACGAGCCGCGAGTAGGGCGATCCGCCATCGCTGGCGGTAAAATTGTGGATGAGGGTAAATTTCCACGGACCGCTCGATTGCGGCGAAAGTTCGTAAATCGCGCCATAGGTGCTTTCGCCGCCAATGCCAAAATAAGTTGGGCCGTAGAGGTTCCCGCTGCCATCGAACGTGACACCCGCGCATGGAATGCCGGCCCCATCGGGGGCGGGAAATGTGAAGAGGATGGTTTCTTTCCAGCTGCTATTCGACTGCGGGGTCAGCTCGAAAACTTCGCCGTTAAATCCGGTTGAGTCCAGAGAAGTTGTGCCGTAGAGGTTGCCGGAGTCATCCCAGGTGAGATCGCCATTCGGCGAGCCTTCACTCGTAGTGAAGGTATGAATGATTCCTTCTGACCAGGCGCCGCTTGAACTCTTTTTCAGCTCGAAGATGGCGCCGGAGCTTCCCGTGCCACTTTGCCCGGAGCCGTAGAGGTTTCCTTCTTTGTCCAGGACCATGGTGCCACCGGGGATTGGGGCGGGAAACTGGCAGCCTTTAAATGAAAAGATGATGGACTCGGTCCAAGTACCATTTTGCCCCGGCGTCAGTTCAAAGACGCTGCCACAATTGTTAATGCCTCCGCCGTTAATGATGCCATAAAGATTCCCCTCGGCATCGATAGTCAGTCCGGAGCGGGAGGAATAGCCTTGCGCCGGGTTGAAGGTGGCGATGACTTTCTCTGCTGCACGGGCGACGGCTGCATTGAGTGCAATCGCAACGACGAGTGCGACAACGTGGCATGCTCGGGAAGTGAGCGGGTTCATCTGCCTACCCCCGGAGTCGTTTGCGCTGCGGTCCGGGCGTTTACTCGCCAGAGATATACGCCGGAGGCGCCAGCGGCCAGCATGCCCAGGCTTGCAGGCACTTCGGCAGTCGCTTTGGTGGGGGCGGTCCCGCTGGTCTGCCCGGTCACGATGGGCGTGTTGGGAGTGCTCTCGTAGGCGTAGCCGTAAATGCTGGGATATTGATAGCCGGCGGGATAGGGGAACTTGACGCGGGCCCAACCGTAGTGAACCTGTCCGTTGATCAAGAACTTCAGGCCAACGTAGGCGAACTCGACCTTCTGCCAGGTGCCGGAATTCTGGGCGGTGCCCCCGTAGCGGTTGTAGGCTTGGTGCACCATGTAACCGCCGGGAACAAATTTCTCCTTCGGCCCGATCGTGACCCCTGCCGGCACGGCGGAAGCGGTGGGGGCCAGTGAACCCTGGACCACTTGGTTCCCCGTCTCGTCCGGAACAACCTTCATGTATAACTTGAAGCGGGTGGTGTATCCGATCGAGGAAAAATGGGCGGTGGACGACATGGCGAAAGTGAAGTCCGGAACGCCGTCATTGTTGAGGTCGAGCGTGGTGAACGTCGGCCCCTGATTCTGGTGGTTGAGGGCAAAAGGCGTGTTGGACGGGGTGTAGACGATCTGGGCGTCGGCGGACGGAGCGGCCGAGAGCAGCACCGCTCCGGTTGCCGCAGCCGCGTAGGCCGCGAGATGTTTCTCTAAATGGCGGCCCAAGCGGACGGTGGGTCTAGCGTTGCCTTCTGCGAGGCTCCCGGACTTAGACATAAACTCACCTCGTTATTTCGATCTCCGTTTGGCTTTCTTCGAGGGCGGGGCTATGCCCTTCTCAGGCTGTTCCCTCTCGATTGGATCAGAGAGATTGTGCAGCGGTTTATCGCCTGCCGAGGATAGTTGCGGACCGGCCTCGGGCACGGTGAGTCCGTCCGCCGTATACATGGTTTCGCTGAATGTGGTGCCGGATTTCGCGGCGGCTACGGCGAAGACTCCGTGAGGCACGCCGTTGCTGAAGGCAGTCGCAATGTAGTCACCGACCATTAATCCATTTTGCGAATTCGGAAGCCACGTAAGCTGCATAGGTCCGGCGAGCTTGACCGGCAGGTTCCAGGTGGTTCCTGCGTTATGCGAAGAAATGTAACCGACGTAGAGGCGGCAGGTCGACTGCGTGCAATTGCTTTTTGGATAGAAGTAATAATGAACCGCGATGTGCGCCGTTGTACCGGAAGTTGTAGGATCGATGCCGATTCCGGGGATGAAGTGATCGATTGTGCTGGTGGTGGGATCGATGGGAATGCGGGCGACCGCGGACCAGTGAATGCCGTCGGCGGAAGTGCTATATACGAGATCGTTGGTGGAGCATTTGGCGCGGAAGCGGCAATCCTCCCACACGACGTAGACTGTGCCCGCGCCATCCACGGCGGCGGAAGGCAGGGGGCCGCTGCGAATGCCGCCATCATCGATGTGGCTTTGAATGTTAGAGACGGTCACGGGAGCGGACCAGGTTGATCCTCCATTGGTGGAGCTGAAGGCGGAAATTCCATTGGTTTCAATCGGAACGACGACTGTGCCATTGGGCTGTACTAGCGGCTGTCCACCGATGCCGAAGGCGTGATTTGCAGTGCCGGTCGCTGGACCCCAGGTGAGGCCACCGTCGGACGAAGTGCTCATCAGGATGCCATCGCCGGTATCCGGATTGTCCCACTCCACGTAACAGTTGCCATAAAAGGGACTGGCGGAGTA
The DNA here is from genome assembly GCA_003131635.1 of Acidobacteriaceae bacterium. Classification (GTDB taxonomy): domain Bacteria; phylum Acidobacteriota; class Terriglobia; order Terriglobales; family Acidobacteriaceae; genus Sulfotelmatobacter. The sequence goes on along the minus strand of PKVZ01000078.1, from coordinate 6,192 downwards.
GCTGTCGCAAACGATCCAGTTCTTATCGGAACTGTCGACTTTGGGCCCAACGTTGACGGGATTGTCCCAGGTGAAACCGCTGTCGGTGGAGCGGCTCACAACCACGGCTACGGTGGTCGAGGTGTTCGAGATGGGCAAGGAAGCGATCATCCACACGCCGTGCTTGGCGTCGTAGGCCACAGCAGGATCGCTGGCTGCGCTGTAGGGGCCGCCGCCATTTCCCACGGTGAGGCCGGGAAGAAATCCGTGGGACCAAGTGCTACCGCCGTCAGTGGAGGTTGCCCATCCGATGGCGGTCGCGCCGCCGGGGGCAATGCGGCCAGTTTGAAACGCAGAGACTTCTGTGGTTCCGTTGGCCAACACGTGCGGCTCAACTTCGGTGGCGTGCTGGCCGGGGCCAACGGTGAAAGGGTCGGAACTGATCTGCGTGAGGGTGATGGCGGGAGCATCCTGCGCATGTACAGCAGGAACGGTACAGAAGGCCAGACAAGCGAGAGAGGCGAGCAGAGAAGTGCAACTGCGTAAATCAGACAGAATTCGGGTCATCAGGATTGTCCTCAGATGCGGAGAATATTTGTAAAAATTCTCTCCCTGAATGGCAGGGCATTCGCGGGGGAAAACGCAACCAGTAGTAGTGAGCCGCGGGGTGAACATTATCGCGGAATTATGGGGCTGTCAATGTGAAGAGATTTGCAACTTAGGGGCGAGGCGCAGATTTGCCAGATTCTTGCCCCGTTGCTGGAGTTCGGACGAACGCAGACGCGACGGTATCGCTGTAGATTGACCGCCAGTCCGGGGTTTCGAGCAGAATGTTAGCCAACGCTGAGTCCTTGGGAACGACGATGTAGCGGACATCATGCCGATCGAGAAAATCTTTCCAGGCTGGCTCTGCGTGCATGGTCCTCAAGTAGGACTTAAGAAATTGCTCTCCGTAGAAATCGTGACGGTCGTCGATTACAACTTTTGTTTGTGGATAGAGGCGGTAGATTAAATAGCCACCCCAGAAATCCGGAGTGAAAATTGGACCTTCTACATTGCGTTGTTCTAGGTAGCTTACTGCGCCGACCGGGAAACGCTTCGTATCGAAGTGCGCGTTCATGAGCGGTTTCGTCCCCAATTTGCCGGCGTGGAAAGTGATCCAGCAGGTGAGCAAGATTGCCATGATCGGCCAGATGTGGCCGTAGAGGCTGGATTCGATGACTTGCATGCGCTGGAGGAAATGAGGGGATGCTGCGCCAGGGGGACGGGAGTCGATACTCCGCTTTGAGAGTGTGGCTGAGAATGTTTCGAGCGCATTCGACAACCGCGGACCAATTACCAAAATCAGCAGGAGCGCTGAGACGGGGATGTTGCGCGACGCGTACAAGCCTGAATACACCGCGAATAAGACTATCAGGACTTCGCTTGATCGGACTCCTATCGGTTGAACCGTGCTTGCCTGGCGGCTTTTCGCGGCTACCGCAACTAATGTGAGCATCAACAAGACGGCGAAGCACTTCTGCGCTACACCGTGAAAATTGGGAGATTGAAACTCATCGATATGATCCATGAGGAATCGATTCGAGAGATAACGGTAAATATGAACGTGCAATTTCCAGCCGTAGGGATTTATTAGCGTTGCCAGGGCGCTTACTATGCCGACGAGGGCCAGGTCTCGAGCCCGCTTCCTTGCCCTTATCTTTTGGAGAACGGGTTCAAAGCGATCTTCTGTGAGCCGGAACCATCGCCAAACTGCGCTAAGCCAGTAAATTCCCAGCAGCACGAAGGCAACAAGAAAACCTCCGTGAACATTTACCCAGACTGCGAGCAGCGGTGGAAGCAGCCACAACGACCAACTACGCGGTCGGTTGTATGAGTTCGGGGGAGTTTGTTTTCTATGGGCAGACTCCTCCAGAATCACAAAGCACACTACAGTCAAGAGCCAGCTCACAACGTGCGGGCGTGCGAGAAAATGAATCATGGACGCTGACGTGGCCAGTAACACCAGGATGAGGGCCACGAGAAAGTTTGTGCCACGGCGCATAAGCAAATGAAATGCCCACGAGAAAGTGAGGGCGATGACCGAGGCAGTGAAGAGGACTACGCCGTTCAGCCCAGCGGCCCGATCCAGCCAGCCGACGAGCCCGTCATAGAGCCACTCCCAGGCAAACCAGGGCTGTCCGGCCAGGGCCGAAGAAAACGGATCGACGCGCGGAATGGTGTGGGTGGTAAGAATCAATTGCCCGGTGCGAATGTGCCAGCCGATTCCGGCATCTCCAAGCAAGCGTACCGAGAGGACGCTGTATGCGAGGAGCCCGAGCAGGGAGATGAAAATGAGATCTCCGATTGAAGGCAGCAGCCGTTGTGCCCACGCCGGATGAGGGTCCCGCTTGGCAGAACTTGTGGAGCCGATTGTCATCGCGCTGAATCTTATAGAGTGGCGCCATGAAGGGCAAGATGACGAACGGCAAGGTTACACATCGGGTGGTGATCGCAGGAGCGGGCTTCGGCGGCCTGAACGCGGCCCAGTCGCTGGCGCGCGCGGACGCGAAAATCACCGTCATTGATCGGCAGAATTTTCACACCTTCCAGCCTCTGCTGTATCAGGTGGCGACAGCGGGTCTGTCGCCGGGGGAGATTGCAGAGCCCATCCGATCCATTCTGCGGCGGCAGAAAAATATCGAAGTGCTGATGGCCGAGGTCACGGGGTTCGACTTGGAGCGAAGGGTCGTGCAAACGGACGATCAGGAAGTTGCCTACGATTCCCTGATCGTCGCTGCCGGGGCTAGTCATGCTTATTTCGGCCATGATGAATGGATACCTTTCGCCCCCGGACTTAAGACAGTGGAAGACGCGATTGAAATCCGGCGCCGCGTTTTGCTGGCTTTCGAACTTGCCGAGCGCGAGGCCTCCGGGGGCGAACCGCCCAAGCCGCTGAATTTCGTGGTGGTAGGAGCTGGGCCGACTGGAGTGGAACTCGCCGGAACTCTGGCCGAGATTTGCCGGCACGCTCTCGCCCAGGATTTTCGCTCGATCGATCCGCGGCGAACCCGCATCCATCTTGTCGAAGGCGGGCCGCATGTGCTTCCGGCATATCCTGAAGATCTTTCGCGCAGCGCGTTGGAACAACTGCAGCGGCTGGGTGTGGAAGTTCTAACTTCGACCATGGTCACGCAGATTGAGCCGGGCGTTATTTCCATGGGCGAAAGGCGAATGAACGCAGCTGTTATTTTATGGGCGGCGGGAGTGGCGGCTTCTGCGTTAGGTAAAAAGCTTGGCGCGCCGGTGGATCGCGCCGGACGGGTGCTGGTGCAACCCGATCTCAGCATTCCCGATCATCCGGAAGTTTTTGTCATTGGGGATCTTGCCGCGCTTAAGGATAAGTCTGGGAAGATGTTGCCCGGGGTTGCGCCGGTGGCAATTCTAGAAGGGCGTTACGTCGCTAAACTCATTCGCCATGAGATCGAGCACGGAGAAACGTCCCCTGGTAAACGCACGCCGCGGGAACCTTTTCATTACTGGGATAAAGGCAGCCTGGCTACGATTGGGCGCGCCGCGGCTGTGGCGCAGTTTGGCAAGATTCACATCTCGGGTTTTCTGGCGTGGCTGGCGTGGCTGTTCGTCCATATCTTTTTCCTGATCGGTTTTCAAAACCGAGTGCTGGTTCTTATTCAGTGGGCATGGTCTTATTTCACGTACGAGCGCGGGGCGCGGCTGATCACGGGCAGTACCAAGCTTCCGGGGTGGCGACGATTGGATTCTGAGGACGTGAGCAGCAAGGATGGGCAAGAAATGTCCGCCGGAACCTACAAATAAGAGTAAGAATAATCTTGGATAGTGTGAGGCGACGATGAAAAGCGCTTCAATTTCGCGGATTCTTCTCGGTCTCGTGATCTGTCTCCTTTTGTGTTCGGCCGCCTCCGGCGAAATCCTGAAGATTGTTGTCGACGACACGATTCAGCCCATCACCGAGGAATACATTTCCCGCGCCATCGACGAGGCCGCGCGGCGTAACGACCAGGCTGTATTGATTGAGATCAATACGCCGGGAGGGCTGGTCGAATCCACCCGCAAGATCATCGAGAAGATTACGAACTCGTCTGTACCCGTCATAATTTATGTCACTCCCAGCGGCAGCCGCGCCGCGTCGGCCGGATTTTTTATTCTGGAGTCGGCGGATATCGCGGCGATGGCTCCGGGAACGAATACCGGAGCGGCACATCCGGTGGTCATGGGTGGGGGCAACCTGGACGACGTAATGAAACAGAAAATGGAAAACGATGCGGCCGCTCTGATGCGTTCGGTCGCGGCGCGGCGCGGGCGCAACGTGCAGGTAGCCGAAAGCACGGTGCGCGAGTCGAAGTCATTCACCGAGCAGGAGGCGCTTGCGCAGCATCTGATCGATTACGTGGCCTCGAACGAGGACGACCTTTTTCGACAGTTGGACGGCAAAAGTTTTAAGCGCTTCAATGGGCAGGAAGTGACGCTGAAGCTTTCCGGCCAGCCGATCACGCCGTTTGGCATGACGCTGAAGGAACGCATCCTCGGTTATTTGATGGACCCAAATATTTCGTTCATCCTGCTGGCCATTGGCGCGCTCGCGCTTTATGCGGAGTTCAATCATCCAGGCGCGGTGATTCCCGGAACCGTAGGCATCGTCTTCATTTTGATCGCGGCTTTTGCGCTGAATCTGTTGCCTACGCGGTTTGCCGCGCTGGTGCTGATTCTGGGGGCATTCGCGCTCTTTGCAGCAGAAGCCAAGTTCGCGAGCCACGGAGTGCTCACGGTTGGCGGCATCACGCTGCTTACTCTGGGAGGGCTGCTGCTGGTCGATTCGCCAATCCCGGAGATGCGGGTTCATTTACTGACTGCACTGGCCGTCAGTGTTCCGCTGGGGTTGATCACGGCATTTCTTATGAGCATTGCGCTAAAAGCTCGGCGGAATAAAATGGTTTCCGGATCGCAGGGACTAATTGGTGAAACGGGTGTTGCGCAAACTGCGCTTTCTCCCCGGGGCAAGGTTTTTGTCCACGGCGAAATCTGGGATGCCGTTGCGTCGTCCGATGTGACTGTAGGCCAGTCTGTGGTCGTCCGCCGGATCGATGGCTTGCTGCTTCAAGTTGAGCCCCTGGCTGTGGCGCTGGCCGTAACGGCTGTTCCTTAGTCGGTCCACGCACCAACGCAAGCAACCGGCCCGGTCCGAATTCCGCGCTCTCGCGCGTTCCTTGCGTTACAATCCGCCTCAGCGGCACTTGTGTTCCTGGAGGCGTGGAGGCGTAATCATGGAGATCTCATTTGGCTTCACCGCAGTCGTTATAATCATCATCGTCCTCTACTTAATAAGCTCAATCAAGATTCTGGCGGAGTACGAGCGTGGCGTTATCTTCCGGCTCGGCCGCCTGCTAACTTCAGCCAAGGGTCCTGGGGTTGCTTTGGTTTTCAGCCCGATCGATCGTATGGTGCGGGTCTCGCTGCGTCAGGAAGCGCTTGAAGTTCCGCCGCAGGACATCATCACGCGCGACAATGTTACGCTCAAGGTGAATGCAGTCATTTTCTTGCGTGTGATCGATCCCAACAAGGCAGTGGTGGAAGTTTCCAACTACGTCTACCAGACTTCGCAGTTTGCGCAAACGACATTGCGCTCCGTGCTTGGCGAGCAGGAACTCGATGAACTGCTTGCTCACCGCGAAAAGATCAACCTGCGGCTGCAAAGCATTCTCGACCAGCACACTTCGCCCTGGGGCGTAAAAGTAACCAACGTTGAAGTGAAACAGGTTGACATGCCGGAATCGATGCTGCGGGCGATGGCCAAGCAGGCCGAGGCAGAGCGCGAGAAGCGGTCGAAGATTATTCATGCGGAGGGCGAGTTTTCGGCGGCGCAGAGACTGGTGGACGCGGCCCATCTGCTGGCCACAGAACCGGTGAGCGTACAACTGCGCTACCTGCAGACTTTGACGGAAATCGGGGTCGAGAAAAATACCACCGTTATCTTCCCCGTGCCCGTGGATTTCTTTTCGGGCTTGCAGAAGATGTTGGGTAAAGGCGGCGACGAGCCGGCAACGGCCGCCAAGCCAGCATAGTTCAACTTCGCGCCAACTATTGAGGAATGGGTATGGCTTCGTCACAGGACACTGAAATCACTTTAGGCACTGCCAAACTACTGGGACTTTTTTTTGGTCTGGTGGTGATCTGCGCGGTTTTCTTCGCACTGGG
>PKVZ01000192.1 GCA_003131635.1 Acidobacteriaceae bacterium | reverse complement strand
GCCGCCTCCCCCCAACTCCCCCACAAACTCATAAGTCCCGCAATGCGTTAACTTACTCTTCCCATCAATCCATATCTCCCCACCAATCTTCCGCCACCGTAAACAAAAAGAATAATCTTCACTCAAATAAGCTCCCGTCTCCGCATCGATAATGCAATCGAACAGCGCATACAAATTCGAACTTTGCACCACATCGCTCCGCGTCCCTGACATGGGCATGCTGTGCACGCTCTTAAAATGCGTTTCCGGATAAGCCGCAATCATGCGCTCGATCGCGCTGCGCCGGATCAACTGAAATCCTCCACCCACATAAATTCCCGTAGCAAAATCTCCTTCCTGCTTCCGCTCCGCATCCGGGCAAAACGTCCCCACGTAAGACAGCGCCGCCTGCTTCACACTTTCCCCGCGCTCCACGCAGCGCTGCGGAATCAGATCCCAGTCAATCGACTTCAGCGGATACATCGCCCCCGCAAACTCCTTATTAATACTCAGCAACCGCTCCACCTGCTCCGGCGCGAAAGCGATATCGGCATCCACAAACAGCAAATGCGTCGCCGCCGCATTGTCCAGAAACGCCGCCACCAGCGTACTCCGCGCCCGCGAAATCAGAGCATCGTATCCCATCATCGACAACGCCACGTCGAACCCCGCCGACTTCGCATAGCTCATCAGCCGTATCACCGACAACATGTACCCCTGCGTAACCACTCCACCAAAACACGGAGTCGCGATCAGAACTAGTGGCTGGGACATCCAAATCTCTCCATCCAATCAGAAAACGCTAAACGCTTCGATCAGCATACTGCTTCGTCCCCGCCGCCTGACTCCCAAATCGCTCCATCCAACATTCCGATTCCGCTATTGGATTGATCACCAAGCGGTTAAGGCAATATCCATTGCATCCGGGCACAACCCTCTGTTAGCCTTCTGATGGACTTCTTTTGAGTATTTTTTCGTACCATCGTTGCGACCGCGTGTCCCTTCCGCGAATCTCGCCACAACCAAAGTCCGAAGCAATTTCTAAGGAGAATCATTTTGGCCGCAAACACAAAAAATCGTATTTTATTTACTTCCGAATCCGTAACCGAAGGCCATCCCGATAAGATCGCCGACCAGATTTCCGACGCCATCCTCGACGCCTGCCTCGCCGAAGATTCCTTCAGCCGCGTCGCCTGCGAAACGCTTACCGCCACCGGCCTGGTCGTCATCGCCGGAGAAATCACCACCAAAGCCTACGTCGATTTTCAGCAGGTCGTCCGCGGCACCGTGCAAAGCATCGGATACGACAACGCTCTCCACGGCTTCGATTGCAACACCTGCGCCGTCATCTCCAGCATCAACAAACAATCCGGCGATATCGCCATGGGCGTCGACACCGGCGGCGCCGGCGATCAGGGAATGATGTTTGGCTACGCGTGTAATGAGAATGAGGAGTTGATGCCGACCCCCATTTCGTTGGCGCACAAGTTGACCATGCGGTTGGCGCAGGTGCGGAAGAATGGGACGCTGCCGTTTCTTCGTCCGGATGGGAAGTCGCAGGTTACGGTCGAATATGATGCAAAGGGGAATGTGGTGCGGGTGGATGCGGTGGTGATTTCCACGCAGCATGCGGAGACCGTGAGCAATGAGGAATTGCGCGCGGGNNAATCCCACGGGACGATTTGTGATTGGCGGGCCGATGGGCGATACCGGACTGACCGGCCGCAAAATTATCGTGGATACTTATGGCGGGATGGGACGGCACGGCGGCGGGGCGTTCAGCGGGAAAGATCCGACGAAGGTGGATCGCTCGGCGGCTTACATGGCGCGGCACATTGCGAAAAATATTGTCGCCGGAAAATTGGCCGACCGCTGCGAAGTGCAACTGGCGTACGCCATCGGCGTGGCCGACCCGGTGAGCGTGCGGGTGGATACTTTTGGGACGGAGAAAGTAAATCCGGAAATTATTCCGGATTTGATTCGGGCGCATTTCAAGCTGACGCCGCGGGCGATTATTGAATCTCTGGATTTGCGGCGGCCGATTTATAAAAAGACGGCGGCTTACGGACACTTCGGGCGCAGCGATCCGGATTTCACGTGGGAATTAACGGATAAGGCGGTGAAGTTGGCTAGCGATGCGGGCGTACGGGAGCCGGTGGGAGCGCGCAAGTAGCGGGCTTCGGGCGGCGGCTGTCGGGCTTCGGCGACAGCCCCACTGCTCGCAGATTAAGCGGGAAATGGGGCACCGCTAAGAACCTAAGAACCCAAGGTCCCTCGCTTCGCTCGGGATGACAAACGATTTTGCTTCGCTTGATTGGGACTATAGGGCTCACGAAAGTGCAAGTGTGGTGAGGGCCGAAAGTCTCATTCCCTTAAGAGTATTTGGGTATGATCATCTTAGTCTTGAGTCGTGTATTCTGGTTGGGTACCGGACGATCAACCTGCCCTTCGCAACCAACAAAATTTTATTAGCATGAAAGCGCCACAGGAGGCGTATGTCAACAGCAGCACAAGTTAATTCCGATATCAAGAGCCTGGAACTGGCCGAACTGGGCAAGAAACGCATCGAGTGGGCGAACCAGTCCATGAAGGTGCTGCAGATTATCCGCAAAGAATTCATCAAGAACCAGCCGCTGAAGGGGATTCGCATCTCGGCGTGCCTGCACGTCACCGCGGAGACGGCGAACCTGGCGATTTGCTTGCGCGACGGCGGAGCCGACGTGGTGTTGTGCGCGTCGAATCCGCTCTCGACGCAGGATGACGTTTCGGCCAGCCTGGTGCGCGATCAGAGCATTCCGGTTTATGCCATCAAGGGCGAAGATAACGACACCTATTACCAGCACATACTGGCGGCGATCGACCACAAGCCGCACATCACGATGGACGATGGCGCGGACCTGGTGACGATTCTGCACACTAAGCGCACCGATGCGCTCGAAGGCGTGATCGGCGGAACGGAAGAGACGACGACGGGCGTGATCCGGCTGCGAGCGATGGCGAAGGAAGGGGTGTTGAAGTTTCCCATCGTGGCGGTGAACGATGCCGACACCAAGCATTTATTTGACAATCGCTATGGCACGGGTCAGTCGACGATCGACGGAATTATTCGCGCAACGAACTTTTTGTTGGCGGGATCAAAATTCGTAGTCGCCGGCTACGGCTGGTGCGGGCGCGGACTGGCTTCGCGCGCGCGGGGCGCGGGCGCGGAAGTGATCGTGACGGAGGTCGATCCGACGAAGGCGCTGGAAGCGGTGATGGACGGCTTCCGCGTGATGTCGATGACGGAAGCGGCCAAGCTCGGCGATGTGTTCTGCACGGTCACGGGAAACAAGAGCGTGCTGACTAAAGATCATTTCGACTTGATGAAAGATGGCGCGATCATTTCGAATTCCGGACACTTCAATGTGGAGATCGATATTCCGGCGCTGGAAAAAATGTCGTCGTCGAAGCGGACGACGCGCACCTACGTCGACGAGTATTCGCTGAAAGATGGACGCAAGATCAATCTGCTGGGCGAGGGACGGCTGATCAATCTGTCGGCGGCGGAGGGCCATCCCGCGTCGGTGATGGATATGAGTTTTGCCGACCAGGCGCTTTCGGTCGAGTACATGGTGAAGAATTTCAAAACGCTGGAGAAGCGAGTGTATAAAGTTCCNNCCGGAGCAGGAGGAGTATTTGGCGGGGTGGAGTGAGGGAACGTAGGGCTAGCATTCAGCAATTAGCGGTTAGCATTTAGCCAGGCGGGGCGGCGTGAGCTGCCCCGCTTGCCGTTAGGGCGCAGGCCGCGTCGTTTTAAAGGGTAGGGTGAACTGCGACATCACTTGGACGGGCACGCCATCCACGACGAATGGCTTAAAGCGCATCGCAGCCACGGCTTGTTTCCCGGTTTCGTTCACTCCGGAGTTCTCTGAAACTACGCCCCTCATTTCGCGCACCTTGCCTTCGCGATCGACGACGATTATGGTCGTAACATTTCCTTCAAGCGGGCCATCTTTAAGCGGCAGCCACGAGACGGGCTGCATAGGCAGTAGATTCGTTCGCAGCGAAGATTAGTCAATCAGGACCGTCCGTAGTCGCTGCGTATCTCCGCCCTTGGGGTCGGCGTCGAACAGACCCGTGGGTGCGTCTGCAATATCCTCGAGCGTTGTTACCTTCGCCGTCACCTGAGGTGTTCCAACGTTCACGGTGCGAGCAACCATTCGCCCACGAAAGTCTGCATAGTCCTTGAACTCCCCGCCCCATCCGAAGCCGCCTGCATAAAGCAGCAGCCCTGTGCTGTCGCGCAGGGCTACGTAGGATCTCAAGATGTTCCGCACTTCCGCAGTTCCCGTGTTCGTGACCCAGCCTATGTTGGTTTGCCCCATCAGGTGCCGCACTTCGGCTGTTTTCACCTTTTCGAGAACTTCATTGATCGGCGGCACTGGGTTGATCAGTTCGACAGCTGTCTCTCGCAGCCACTCTGGGAGATAGTCGCCTTCGCTTTTCTGCCAGTCTTTGACGCCGTCCACGATTTCGATCTCGTGAAAATCTGGCGCTCTTAGCTCTCGCGTCCACTTTGTCGGCGAGGCCCACCAAATCTCTACTTCGCCGGTTAGCCCGGATGCATTGTCCCGATCAAAGCTCGGTGCCAGGGTCGCTTTCAAGTGAAAGGGCTTCGTCCCCGCTTGATCGAGGGTGCTGCGCTCGACGGCCTTCTTGACTTCTTTGACCAGGTTCTCGGCATGACCGAGCGTTGGCCCTATCAGCGTTGCTGCGAATACGATCGCCCACCATTTTCTGGCCATAGGCGGAACTCTACACAATAATGACAAGAAAAACGAACAGAAAAAGGCGCGCACCCCAGCTGCTGACGCCGCGGTCCTAGTGGGGCGCTGATGCGGCACGAGTGAAACTCGTGCCCTTCCCGGCTTTGCACCGACGATGCAGGGATGGATACTGGGGCGTAGGGAGTGCGGATGAGGGTGTACGGATCCTTCGACTGCGCATGCGGATTCATAAGGCGAATCCGCATGCTTCGGTCAGGATGACCGTGCGATTGAGCGTGCATCAGCGGCTGAAGCCGCGATTCCTTTTAGGGTGCTTGTACTTCACGAGTGGAACTCGTGCCCTTCCCGATCGTCTTCTTTACGCGGCGCTGAAGCGCCGCTCTCCAGGGGATCGCACGGCTCGGTGCGGGTGGCCTGCAAAATCAAGATCAAGGTCAAAGGCAGCGGACGAGGGCGTCCGCTCTACACGAGCTGTCGAAATCNNTCATGCTTTACAATACTTAGCATGAGAAGCACTCGCACCCTATCTGTAACTTTGCCGCCGGAGATGCTGAAGCGGGCGCAGTCCATTGCCAAGCGGGAGAGCCGCACGATGAGTGAGTTGGTTCGGGAGGCGCTCCGCCACTACGACCGGCGGGCGTGGTGGGATGAGGTCAACGCCTACGGGCGGGAGCGCGCCGACGAGCGTGGTCTTCGCGAAGGGGACATGGATCGGCTGATTCACGAATCCCGCCGCGGCTCCAGGAAAGCCGTTAAGAAATAAATGCGCATTGTGGTGGACACGAACGTGATCGTGTCTGCGCTGGTCTTCGGCGGGTTGCCTCGCCGCGTGTTCGAGGCGGTGGAAGGCGGCCGTTGCGGGTTTTATCACTCGGCTGAGATCGAGAACGAAGCGCGCAGAGTTTTACGCGACAAGTTCGGCTGGGATGAAGATCGGCTGCAGCGTTACCTGCCGGTGTTGTGGGGCTTGGGTGAGAGGATAACGTCGCGTCGCCGGGTGAACGCGGTGAAGGAGGATCCGGACGACAATCGCATTCTCGAATGCGCGCTCGCTGCCGGAGCGGAGGTGATTGTTTCCGGGGATGGCCATCTGTTGCGGCTGACCGCGTACGAGGGAATCGCGATCCTCACGCCACGCGACTTCTTGGGCACTCTGCCTTGAGCAGGTCCCTCCACTGTGCCATCGCTGACGCTCCGGCTCCGGTCGGGATGACAGAGTGTTTTGAGCGTTGCCTCGGTGGCTGAAGCCGCTGTTTATTTTAATGGGGCTTTATCGCAGCGCTGAAGCGCTGCGCCACCCAAAGGCAGAGTTGGACGGGCTTAGCCTGCAGAGAGCATGGGTTCCCGAAATGGGAATTCTGGGTGATTTGTCTACTTTAGTAGACTTCACGAATGTCCCGTGGACATGTAAGAGTGGAGTAGGTTCCAGGAATTGCGCGGCCAACGGTGGCCGCGTTTTTTATTGGGNNAGGGAATGAGAAACAATTGGGGTGCGCGAATTAAGAATTGCAAGAAGCGGGGGGAGTGGGTGGAGTTGGTGTTTGCGGCGCGGGCGATGTGGGAGGGGTTGCGGCTGGCGCGGCCTTGGGGAGAGTCGTCGGGGTATGACTTTGTGGTGGATCAGGAGCGCGGGAGGCTGGTGCGGGTGCAGGTGAAGTCGACGATATTTAAAGAGGGGACGGGATATTCGTGCACGATGAAGGACAGCAAGGGTCCGTATAAGAAAGGTTCGTTTGAGTTTGTGGCGGCGTATGTGATTCCGGAGAATGTGTGGTTCATTATTCCGGAGAAGAAGGTGCGGGGGAAGTGGAGCGTGGGGTTGTATCCGAAGCTCGAGAGGTCGAAATATGGGGAGTACAAGGAGGCGTGGAATTTGTTGCGAGGGAAGTTGCCGGAGGTAATTGATAGGATTGAGGCTTGTGCGGAAGAGGTGGAGAGATCCTTCGGCGCAAAGGACGCGCCTCAGGATGACAAAGGTTAGGGCAGGACGGCGACGCGGGCGGCGCCGTAGAGGCCGGCGTCGCTGCCGAGGGCGGCTTGGGTGATGATGGTTTTGCGGGCGTTGCGGTTTTGGGTGTGGGCGGAGGCGCCGGTTTCTTTTCCAGAAGAATCGTTCGTCGTCGTTAGCAGCTCATCGGGAGCGGTGGCGGCGTAGACGAGGGAGCGGGTGCGGAGTTCGTTGAACATGGTGGGGGCGTAGGCGTCCCAGGCGCTGGAGACGCCGCCGCCGAGGACGAACATGTCGAGGTTTAAAACATTGATGAGGCCGGCGAGCAGGATGCCGAGGTAGCGGCCGAAGGTGCGGAAGATTTGGCGGGCGTGTTCGTCGCCCTGGATGGCGAGGTTGTAGACGGACTTGGCGCCGAATTCGGGGTCGGAGGATGCGGCTTGGGCGAGCGATGGGGCGGCGCCGCTGGCGATGGCTGCGCGGGCCATGCGCATTACGGCGCTGGCTGAGGCGTATTGCTCGGCGCATCCGTGATTACCGCAGCCGCAGGGGTGGCCGCTGGGTTCGAGGGTGACGTGGCCGAACTCGCCGGCCATGCCGTTCATGCCGTGCCAGATTTTTCCTT
>PKVZ01000282.1 GCA_003131635.1 Acidobacteriaceae bacterium | reverse complement strand
AACGGTGGTAGACAGGAAGAAGCGACGCCGAAGTCAGAATAGCCAGGTCGAGAAGACCGAGATGTCGATGGCGGCGAACTGCAAGAAGCCAGAGGGAGAGCAGGGCGACGAATACCACCGCAGCCGTAACCTGAGCAAAGCTTCGGTTCTGCAGAATCGGAAAGAGCGCAACCTGCAAATTCACCAACTGAAAATGAAGTGGATTGGCGGTGCTGAAATCGTCTATTGCACCGGGGGCAAACATGCGTTGATTGTTTGCCAGGAAGCTTGGCCACCATAGAGTTCTGCCGTGTCGGGGAATGATGGCGGCCGATAGCAACAAGACTCCCGTCGCGATTGCGGAAGACATTACTTTTATGCGGTTGCGGTGGGCGAGCGCGTAGATCAAGAACGGGAGGGCCACTGTCGGCTTCAAGGCGATGGCGAAGGTCAGCAGAACGCCGGCCATTCGGCTGCGGTTCTGGGTCAGACAGAAGGTAGCAACCATGCCCAGTGCAAATGCGACAGTGACGATATTTGAAGTAGCAATGGCGGTATGCACGGGAGCGAGCAGCAGAACCGATATGAGGATGATTAGTCCCATCGAACTGTAGGTGTGAACGCCGGCAAGACGGATAAGTGCCCAGGCAACCGCGAATACAGCCAGGACGCACATTAAAGCCCACACCCAGACTGCAATTTTCCACGGCAACACGGCGAATGGCAGCAGCAAGGGAAAAGCTGTGGTCAGGTATGGAGAAGGTATGCCGCGTTTCGCAGGGAGTGTTCCGTCGAGGCTTTCCGTAACCACAAAGTGTGGGCGGTTGGGGGTTGGCCACAGTTCATTGAGGACTGCGGAAGCGTAGGGATCACGGCCGGAAATCCAAGCACGGGTTTGCTCGTAGGGCGAGACAAAGTCATTAAAACTTCGAACGTCTTTTTCCAGTTCGCGTACTGGGCCTCGCAGGGAAAATTCCAGAATTGCCAGGCAGGCCAATAAGCAGAGAACGAATAGATGAAGGCGGCTTCCACCTCTGCGGGACAAATCCATTGCGTGCCATTGTACTGCCCTGACCGTTCTATGGGTGTCTATCTTGCGGGGTCATCCTGAGCCGATTGAGCCTCGACAATCCGATACAAGTTTGTAGGGGGATAACCGGAACCCCAGCCCGCCTTTCGCCAGCGCGCCGGCTCATTTCCTCGCTGAGCGGTAAAGCTTCCCTCCAGTTGCAAGTTCTCGGGAGCCAGGCCGGGCGGTAGGATGTCATCCTTCGGCCAAATCAGATACACAGGTTGACCTTCGTTCAGTTGTTCCTGCCAGTTGAGATTGTGATCGAGTTTGCTCACCAGACCCGTAGGAATTCTGGGCCGCACAAAAAGATAGTGCGAGCCGGCTGCTTCCACTGCGTAGAAGTAGAACTCTTCGGGGCCAAACACTCGCGAGTTGCCGGGCACTTTGCCGCTGATGAAATCCTGCAAAGGCTGCGGGTCGCGCTCGTGGTAAGAGGCAAGCCACGCCACAACTTTTCCCGAGCGGATGGCGAGCAGAACGATTGCCAACACCAGCCAACTGACAAGGACTATACGCTGAAGAGTGCGCGGAGCACTGCCGCGCAGAATCTTGGCCGTCAATGCAATCAAAACAGGTATGACAAGAGGTACAACAAAAACCTCGTAATCCCAGAATCGGGAGATGGTTAGAACGGAAACGACGAAGTTGATAAGCACCGCAATCGACGCGAGCCTCAGGGCGGAGAGCACACCGGGCCCTTCTATTTCGGTGGTGGGGCGGACCGTGAATATCGAACTGCCGAAGGCGCCGATGAAAACCAGGAGCGTCACGAAGGTGAAGATCAATCCCGAAAGCAGAGGCACCAGAGGTTCGTCGAAGAAGTGCCAGGAGCCGTGCAGAATTGGAGAGACGCTTATCCTGTCGCCTCGGCTCACCTCAGCAATGAAGCGGAGCCAGCCAATCGGATTCGTACCGCGGCTCAAGGTCCATCCCCATACTGGGAGGAGCGCAGCGGCCGCAATGATCAGGCCTCGGGTAATCAATTCCCGGGTTCGAGTCAGCAGGAGTTCCAGGGCGATGGCAACGAAGAGTCCCAGCACGAAGGGAAAAGCTCTTGGGGTGCTGAGCGCCGCAAAAGCGCAAAGAATACCTGCGAGCGCGGCGTAGAGAAATCCGGAGCGCCTTGACTCCTGGACTCGCATTGCATGCAGCGTGCAAATCAGGGAGAGAATTTCGAGCGTGAGCGTGATCGTGTCGAGCCTTCCAGTGGTAGCTCGCGCACCAATTCCTTGAGATAGCGCCACCATCATCGCCGATGCGGCCGTCGCGGCCGCGGAACGGTCCAGGCATCGGCTCACCCACGAGGCGGAGAACACTGCCCCCACCGCCCCGAAGAATCCCAACAGCCTCCAACTCGTGATTGACAGTCCGAAGAGCCTCACATCCAGTGAACCTAGAAAAAAAACCAGCGGACCATAAAGAAGATCGATGCGGCCAGTATGGGGAAAAGCGCCTAAAACAGTGGGTATCGGCGGCCCTCCGCGCGCGACCGCCAGCGATGTTGAGGCAAAGAAAGTTTCATCCAGCCAGGGTAGTGGACTTCGAGGGAGAAATAAAAGAATAAGAACCATGGCCACCAAGGTGACGATCCAGAAAATTCGCGATGGCCGGACAACCTGGAGAAAACGGAATTGCTGCATCATAGGGACGACTCGGCTTTCTGGACGAAAGCGGAATCAGGAACATAATTGTATCCGGTCCCTCTGAATGTGAAAACGAGGTACGCGATCTACGTGATCGCATGCCTGGTTGATAAGACTGTACAATACCGAGCGAACGCAAAGAGTGTGGAGAACAAGAGAAACTATGCTTCCCAAAAAGATCGACGGCTGGTTTTCAATTTTCGGCATTCTCATTATGCTTACTGCAGCGATGCAAGGAAAGACTAGCGTCACCAAGCAGGCCTTCGGACAGACTTCGGACGGGACGGCGGTTGATTTGTATACGTTGGCCGACGGCAAGGTCGAAGCCCGTATTACGAATTATGGGGGAATCATCGTTTCGCTGCGCACGCCGGATCGCCAGGGAAAACTCGACGACGTGGTGCTGGGTTATGACTCGTTCGAGGGCTACCGCACGAATCCTGCTTATTTTGGCGCCATCATTGGCCGTTACGCGAATCGCATCGCACATGGCAGCTTCCAACTTGACGGCAAGACTTATTCCGTTCCCAAGAATGACGGCGACAATGCGCTTCACGGCGGAATCCGCGGCTTCAACAAAGCCGCGTGGACTGCCCACGAAATAAAGGACGGAATCGAACTCACGTATGTGAGCAAGGACGGAGATCAAGGCTTCCCGGGAACTCTGACTACGACGGTGCGCTATACGCTGGATGGAGGCGCGCTGCGGATCGAGTATTCGGCGACCACCGATAAAGACACCGTGCTTAACCTGACCAATCATTCTTATTTCAACCTTGCCGGCCAGGGCAAAGGGGAAGTGCTAGGGCACATCGTGAAGATCGATGCGGCGCGGTTCACACCGGTGGACGCAGCGCTGATTCCAACCGGAGAGTTGAAGTCGGTACAAGGCACGCCATTCGATTTTCGAACGCCCCATGCCATCGGAGAGCGAATCAATGCGAACGACGAGCAATTGCGGCTCGGCTTGGGATACGATCACGACTTCGTGTTGGACCATCCCGAGGGCCAGTTGTCCGAGGCCGCTTTGGTCTATGAGCCCACCACGGGGCGGACGCTGCGAGTGCTCACGACTGAGCCGGGAGCGCAGCTCTATACCGGCAACCATCTCGATGGGTCGATTACCGGCAAGCAGGGCATTGTCTACAAACCACGTTTCGCATTTTGCCTGGAAACGCAGCATTTTCCGGACTCTCCCAACCATCCCAGCTTCCCCACGACTGAGTTGAAGCCGGGACAAAAATTTCATAGCGTGACGGTATTTGAGTTCAGCGCTGGCTCACGCTGATGCGTTCCTGTGGACGCAACTCGGTGCGGGGCTATGGCTGCGACAAGGCTTTAGCCGTAGTTACGGGCACAAGGCCAATTCGCTGCGATAAGGTTTAGCGCAAAGCCGGGACCCTCGCCCTTCGCAGACTGTGTGCTCAGCTAAACATTGAGGCCGACGTTACGGCAAACTTCCACGATGGAGAGACGATCC
This sequence comes from Acidobacteriaceae bacterium, assembly GCA_003131635.1. Classification (GTDB taxonomy): domain Bacteria; phylum Acidobacteriota; class Terriglobia; order Terriglobales; family Acidobacteriaceae; genus Sulfotelmatobacter. Next base: position 1,342 of record PKVZ01000282.1, on the reverse strand, counting down.
GGCGCGCCCACCTTCCGCAGGATGCGATGCACGTGGTTCTTAACGGTCTGCTCGGAGAGGTTGAGCTGGCTTGCCATTTCTTTATTGGTCAGACCCTGCTGGATCAGCCCAACCAGTTGCTGCTCCCTGCGGCTAAGCCCCAGGCTCGTCTTAAGGTACAAACTGGGGATGGCAGGCTTGTGCTGGGTCACCCATTGAAACAAAGCTCCGGAGAGTGAACCGGGGCATACTCCCTCGCCGGCCGCCACCGCCCGTATAGTGCGCGCCACTTCCAGCGCTGAAGCGTCTTTTAGTATGTAACCCACCGCTCCCGCCTGTACTACGCGAAGGAAAGTGGACTCTTCGGCTTCCATGCCAACCATTACAACTTTGATCGAAGAGTTGAGCTGGCGCAATTCCCGCAGCACTCTAGGTTCCGACAAGACTGAAGAGACGGAATCGAGCACCACTACGTTAGCCCTGGTGGCGAGGATATCCGCAATCGTTTCGGGACCATACGATCCGGCTCCGACCACCTGGATATCGTCCTTCTTCGACAAAACACGGAGCAAAGCTTCCCGCAGCAGCCGATTTTCCGCCAACAGAAAGACTGCGGCCACCACCCCTGAAATTCCTGCTCCTGCACTCCCCATCTGCTAGCTAACCTCGTTCAGAACTCAGCTTCCCGCTCAATGGCTCCGCTGCTATTAGAAAGTACTTTTCTGCTCTTTGCTCTTTCTCTTCTTGCCCTTGATCGTCGTAATGAATCCGCAACGTCTACTTTGAAACGCTAGCCGCCTATCAAACCTGCGGTCAAGCAAAAAGCAAGTTCTTCGGAGCTGCAGCGTCCCACTCCGGGAAGTTTCTATTAATTTCCCGCAAATAGTCTCTAATCGCCGCCCAACCTTGACGCGTTCCGGTGTCGCTGGTAGATTCCGGTCCTGAGCACGAATGTCAGGAGGCCATCTCTCTGAGCCGGCTAAGCCGTCGCAATTTTCTTGTCCGCTGCTGCCAGGGAGCGTCAGCGGTGGTGGTTCCGGCAAGCTTGCGTGGTCTCGCCTTCCCGTCGAACCCTTCGTTCGATTCCAGCACGCCTTCATCCGATGGCGAATTCCGCCTGCATCCGCATTATGTCGCCCAGAGGCCGCTGGATGCCATCTTGCTCAAGAGCGATGCGGGCCTCGACGACTTTGTCAGCGAAAAATATCATGACAGGATTGCCGCGATTCTTGCGAAGTGGCGTTCGGGTCTGCTTCGCTCTCCGCAGGAAGTGGAAGCGGTTGAAGACATTTTGACTGCGGACTTTGCCGCTTCCTCGCTGCTTCCGGTTGACTCGCGATTAGTGCGTCCCGGCCCCCCGGTT
>PKVZ01000209.1 GCA_003131635.1 Acidobacteriaceae bacterium | reverse complement strand
ATCTACCGCCTACGCCGCTGGCTGGCTGTCATCACCGTGCTCTTTACCGCTGTGGTCGCGGGCATGTATCTTTACGCCCGTCTGCGGCAGCACAGCGTGCTCAAAGGATTTCCCGGCAAGATCGCTTACGACATCAAGCAGACGGCTAGCGGATTTCAGTTCTCGAAATCCGAATCCGGCCGCACCGTTTTCACCATCCACGCCAAAGACGTTAAAGAATTCAAGCTCAACGGCCACGCCGATCTGCACGATGTTAGCATCACCCTCTACGGTCGCGACACTTCGCGATTCGATCAGATCTACGGAGATGACTTTACCTTCGATCCGCAATCCGGCAACGTCACCGCCAAAGGCGAAGTGCAGATTGATCTGCAATCCAACCCCACCGGCGTCACCGCGCCCGACCAGGCCACTCCGAAGGAACTCAAGAATCCCATCCATCTCACCACCACCGACCTGGTTTTCAACCGCGATAGCGGAGACGCTTCCACCGCCGCGCGGGTTGATTTCCGCACCCCCCAAGCCACCGGCTGGGCGATGGGCGTGCGGTATTCGGGAAAAAGTAAAACCCTTACGCTCGACTCGCAAGTTCATGTGACTCTAACCGGGCAGGATGCCGCCAGCCTCTTCGCTACCCACGGCGTCGTCACCCACGAGCCGCATGAAATCGTGCTGGATCATCCCCGGTTGTTGCGCCAGGGCGGAACTCTGCAATCGGAGCAAGCCACTTTTTTTCTCGGCCCGGAGAATGAAATTCAGCGCGTCCTGGCCAATGGCAATGTGAATGCGGAAACCACAGGTCAGGAGAACGGCCAGATGCGCGCCCGCGCCGATGATGCCGAACTCTTGCTCACAGCAAAGAAAAATTTGCTGCGCACCGCCTCGCTCACCGGACACGTGCACGTCGAGCGCATCGCAGCTCAACCCATGCAGGGCGATGCCGGACGCGCGGTGCTGGATTTCCTGGGCCAAAACCAGCTCCAGAAAGTTCATGCTTCAGAAGGAGTAAGACTGGCCCAGCATGCGGCCGCCACGAACCTGTCCGCGCCCAATGCCTCGCCTTCTGCCTCGTCGTCGCAGGATTTAGACATTACCGCACCCATCATCGACTTCTTCGTCGCCGACGGTCGCCGCCTCGACCGCGCGCAAACTTCCGGGGCCGCGCAGATCACAATCTCTCCAGCCCAGAATCCTAATCCCGCAAGCGCGAAATCCGCGCAGCGCACCGTCATCACCGCCGGCCGTTTTAATGCAAAATTTGCGGAGACCCCCGAACGCCAAAGCCGGTTAACTTCAGTCCACGGCGCGCCCGATGCGAAAATCGTCAGCCTCGCCCCCGGCCTGCCCGACCGTGTGAGCACCAGTCGAACCCTTGACGCCGCATTCCTCCCCGAAGGCGGAATCGCGTCCATCACTCAGCAGGGAAGCGTCGCCTACACCGACAACCAGCCGCCCGACAAACGCACGCAAGCTTGGGCGGACAATGCGCTTTACACCCCTGCCGACAGCATCTTGCTGCTCTCCGGAAGTCCGCGCGTTACCGATGGCGGCATGACTACAACCGCCAAAACAATTCGCATCAATCGCGTCACCGACGACGCCTTCGCCGAGGCCAACGTCAAGAGCACTTACAGCGACCTTAAAGAACAACCGAACGGTGCGCTGCTCGCGTCCGCTTCGCCAATCCATGTGACTGCGGCCAAAATGACCGCGCACAACTCTCCCGCCATCGCTCTGTACGAGGGCAACGCCCGCCTGTGGCAGGATGCCAACTTGGTCGAGGCTCCCTCCATTCAGTTCGACCGTGACCGCCGTTCTCTCGTGGCCCAGGGAACCGCGGCGCACCCGGTCTCCACCGTGCTGGTTCAGGAGAAACTGGTGCAGCCTAATGGAGCCCAGCCTGATGGAACCCAGCCTGATGAAGCCCAGCCTGACAAAACCCACCCTGATAAAATTCAGCCGGCTAAACCGCGGACAGCCGACCATGATCCCAGGAAAACTCAACCCGTAGGCGAACACCAAGCGAACAAGAAATCTCAAGAAAAGTTCGATGAGGCGAGTCCCGTGACCATAACTTCCGCCCGCCTCACTTACTCCGACGCCGATCGCCGCGCTCACTATGACGGAGGCGTGACTGCGCGTGGCACGGGCTTCGAAGCTACCTCCGACGAAATGGATGCTTATCTTCTGCCTAGAAGCCAAAGCTCGAATAGTCAGTCACTTAACGGCCCCGGACGGCTGGATCGCATGGTCGCCCAAGGCCATGTCGTCGTTCAACAACCAGGCCGGCATGCCAACAGCCAGACCTTGGTTTACACCGCCTCTGACGATAAATTCGTCCTCACCGGCGGGCCCCCGAGCATTTTTGATGCCGAACGGGGCAAGATTACCGGGGTTTCGTTGACTTTCTTTAGGGGCGATGATAGGGTGCTCGTAGAAGGCGAAGCTAGTACTCCTGTGGTAACACAAACGCGACTGGCCAAATAAGACAAATAAGAAAAAGACAAATGGCAAGATAAATGCGTACCCTGGCCACAGATGAAATTGGCAAATCGTACCGTGGCCGCCGCGTTGTAAATGGTGTCAGCCTGCGTGTGGAACAGGGTGAGGTGGTCGGTTTACTCGGCCCCAACGGTGCAGGAAAGACTACAACTTTTTATGCCATCGTGGGCCTGACCCCCCCTGATACTGGCCGTGTCTTATACGACGGCCAGGATATTACTGACGTTCCCATGTACCTCCGGGCCCGCCAGTATGGCATCAGCTATCTCCCGCAAGAAGCTTCGGTGTTTCGCAAACTCACAGTTGAGGAGAATATCCTCGCTGTGCTCGAGGCGCAGCCCATGTCCTGGCACGAGCGCCGCGAGAAGATGGAGAAGTTTATCGATGAACTTGGGCTTGAGCACATTCGGCAGAATCGGGGATACGCCCTTTCCGGCGGTGAGCGTCGGCGCGTGGAAATTGCCCGCTGCCTGTGCATCAATCCCACGTTCATCTTGCTCGACGAACCTTTTTCCGGCATCGATCCTATCGCCGTTCTCGACTTGCAGAAAATTATCAGCGGCCTGCGGGCCAGCGGCATCGGAGTGCTGATCACCGATCACAACGTGCGCGAGACGCTGACCGTAACCGATCGCGCCTACATCATCGACGATGGCAGAATCTTCCGTCACGGCAAACCCGAGCAGTTGGCCAGCGATCCGGAAGTCCGCCGCGTGTATCTGGGAGAAAGCTTTTCGCTGGTATGAGAATAAAGTGAAACCACGAAGGACACGAAGTAGGACTAAGAAATGCCTTCGTGAACCTTCGTGCGCTTAGTGGTCCAAGGTTTGCTTTTGTAAAAGAAGAGTCGCCGACCCATGGTCCTACTTCAACACAAACTGAGCGTCAAACTCTCCCAGCGCCAGATCCTCACTCCTGGCCTGGTGCAGATGGTCTCGGTCCTCGCGCTCAACAAGCTTGAACTCAAGGACATGATCAATTCCGAGATGGTCGAGAACCCCGTTCTCGAAGAGCTCGAAGAATCCGTTCCCCTGATCGACGAGGTTGGCCGCAAGGAAGAAGACCGCGACCGCCTCACCACCAAGACTTCCACCGAAGAAACTCCCATCACCGCCGAAAAGAAAGATCCCTTCGAAGAAATCGATTTCGGCTCCTTCTTCCAGGATTATCTCGATCCCGGCTATCGCACCCGCGGCGAGATGGAGGAAATCGAACGTCCGTCGTTCGAGAACTTCCTCTCCAAGCCCACCAATCTCACCGATCACCTCGCCTGGCAAATTGGCGCCCTCAGCCTTCGCCGTGAGGTTCGCGAAGCCGCCGAGCAGATTATCGGCAACCTCAACGAAGACGGCTACCTCATCGCCAGCGACGAAGAAATGTTAGGTGTCGCCCCTCCGGCCACTCCTGAAGCCGACGCGGCTGCCGCCAGAAACATTGTCATTGAGGCGCAAGCCTTGGGTCTGGACAAACCTGTTTCCGCCGCAGCAACGTCCGCAGAAGGCAACCCGGAAGACGAAAGCCTCGCCGCCGCCCTTCCCGCGACTGATCAGGACGAGCCCATCCTCTCCGGCGCCGCAGAGTTTTCCAGCGCCAACACCATCAGCGAGAACTCGGTTGGCGACCTGTACCCGCCCGCCACATCCGCGCCGTCGGACGCTTCTTTCATTTCACCGGCAGGAAGCGCAGCTTCAGCCGCTGCCCCCGCGCCCGAACCGGCATCACTGCCCGCTCCCGCGCGCCCCACTTACACCGCCAAATTCACCGCCGAGGATCTGCAGGAAGCCCTCGAAGTCATTCGCCAACTCGATCCTCCCGGTGTCGGCTGCCGCGATCTTCGCGAATGCCTCCTCCGCCAGTTGCGCTATCACCAGCAACAACTCGCGCTCCACAAAAACGGCGACAAACCCGTCAACGGCACCGCGCAGATTCTCCAGGATGCCATTGCCATCGTCGACCAGCATCTGCGCGCCGTGCAAAACAAGGCGCACAAGGAAATCGCCAAAGCCATCGGCCGTCCCGCTGACGCCGTCCAGCAGGCCCTCGACTACATTCGCACTCTCGATCCCCGCCCCGGTCTGCAATACAACAAAGTCCAGGCCCGCCTCATCGAGCCCGACGTCGCTTTCATCAAGCATGGCGACGAGTGGCTGGTCNNAAGAGCGCCATCCAGCTCATCAAGAACATCGAGCAGCGTAAGCAGACCATCACCAAAGTCTGCTACTGCATCGTCGCCCGCCAGTACGATTTCTTGGAAAAAGGCATCGATTTCCTGAAACCCATGATGATCAAGGAGGTGGCCGAAGAGATCGGCGTGCATCCTTCTACCGTCAGCCGCGCGGTGGCCAGCAAATACGCCCACACGCCGCAGGGTGTATTCGAGCTGCGTTATTTCTTCAGCGAAAGCGTCCAGGGTCCTGAGGGTGGCAACACGTCGTTGCTAATCCTCAAACGCCGTGTCAAGAAATTAATCGACGATGAAGACCCCGCCCGTCCCCTGACCGACGAGCAACTCACCCGCATCCTGCAGTCGCAAGGCATTCAAGTCACTCGCCGCACCGTCGCCAAATATCGCGAAGACATGCGCATCCCCAGCACCCATCAACGCCGGGTAAGAGAGTAATGCAGAAGTAAGAAGTCAAAATGAAGAAGCAAAAGCAATGAAGAATGCCACTGTTGGAAATGCTGGACGCGAGAGATTTTACTTCTGCATTCTGACTTCTAACTTCTGACCTTAGATGCGGTGCCCAATTTAACTCGAGCAAGAATTTCAAGGAGGGGCGCTCATGAACGTGGAATATACCGGACGACACTACGAAGTCACTTCCGCCATCCGTAAAGAAGTAGAACTTGGCCTCGGAAAAATCCGCAAAATTCTCGGCGACCGCTTCGAAGCCAAAGCCATCCTCGCCGTCGAAAAGCACCGCCACAAAGCCGAAATCACCATTAACCCGCGCAATGGGCCACTGGTCGGCCTGGCCCAGGCCAAAGACATGATGATCGCCGTCAGCGGCGCCCTCGACCACCTCGAAAAGCAGGCCGTGAAGTACAAGACCAAATGGGAATCCAAAAAACGCTCCGCCCGCAAGAGCGAGGAAGTAAAAAAGTGGAACGGTCACTCTGTGCCACGGGATGGAGCCGGCGCCGAACCCCGCGCTCAAACTAAAGTCGGCGTCACCGAAAAAACCGCCGTCCCCGTCGCCGTGCACCGCTATCCTCCTGTGGCCAAAACCACCGAGGTTCACCTCGTCCGCTCCGATGAAGCCGTCGCCATGCATCCCATGACCCTCGAAGAGGCCATCAAAGAAGCCCACTTCCGCGACCGCGACGTCTTCGTCTTCCGCGACCCCAAAGGCAAAGTCATGATCCTCCACCGCACCCGAGACGGCAAAATGGAGCTGATCGAAGCCCCATAGAAAACTCATGCAGAGACTTGTGGTCGCGGGTGGCTCGCGAGCATCTCGCCGGAGGCAATATCTGTGAAAAGGACTGCAGTGCGGACGCGTTCATTCTTGCCAGCCTTACTCGCTCTTTTCACGACAACCGCCATCTGCGCCCCGCAGACGAATTATCCCAAAGATTACAAAGGAACTCCCTACCACGACAGCCGCCATCCCGGCGGTCCGCAAAAAATTCCCGGACGCGTCGAATGCGCCTACTACGACCTCGGCGGAGAAGGAGTCGCCTATCACGACGCCGACGCCAGGAACAACGGCAGCGGAGCCCTCAATCCCGCCGATGGAACCTACCTGAATCAATTCCGCATGGAGGAGGCCGTCGACATCTCCTACACCAAATTTCACGACCAGATCGACAACAATCCCTATAACCTCGTTCAGCCTCCCGAAAACCAGCTCTATGTCGGATGGACCGAGCCCGGAGAATGGTTCAACATCACAGTGCAGGTCGCGCACGCCGGCACTTACAGCGCCGATCTTCTCTACACCTCAAATCGCGGCGGAACCATTTCGATGGACGTGAATGGAAAAGACGCAACCGGTCCACTCCCCATCGCTTCTACCTTCAACGCTTCCGATCCGATTGCCTGGCGGCAGTGGCATCACTGGAACGTCAAGCCAGACATTTTGAGCGTTCGACTTCCCGCCGGAAAAAGCGTTCTCATCGTTCACATCCTCACCGAAGGGAACATGAACCTCGCCTATTTCGACTTCAAACCAGCGCGATAAACGATGGTGACCAAAGAATCCATGTAGGGACGGCCGCCCCTTCGACAAGCTCAGGGCAGGCCCCCGGCTGTCCAGCCGCCCAGGCGTATCGGGCCGCTACGCTTGAGTAGCATGCGCCGAGCGACTACCCTACTTGTGTCATCCTGCAACCACCACGCCATGCCACCAAAGCCCGCAACTCCGAATAACTCAACCAAACAACCTACTAACTCAGTTACACCTCGCGCCATAACTAACCCAACTCTCCACTAACCACACGTTGTAACCCAAAAGTCAGCCCCTGTGGATATCTTTCTCTTGACTCGCCCCTCCCCCGACCATTTAGCTTTGCGTCTCCTTCCCCCAATCACTGCTCGTAAGGAGATAAGTACGTCAACGACTCACAACTCCGGACCCGAGTACCCGATCAGCCTCAGGCCCAAAACCACAACCGCAACCAAAGTATTAATTGTTTCCTCGCTAACTGTAATCGCGTGCTGCCTGCTCGCGATTCCAATGCACGCCCAAACCCCGCTGCCTCTCGGTATGCTCAACACGGTCGGCACGCCCAGTTCGTGCAGCAGTGGGAGCGGCTTTTATTACTACGTCTACCCGAACACCGGTCTTGCCCTCAACATGAGCTGCCAGGCGGCCACGGTAACGGGTTGTACCGTCAACACCGCCCCTTGGGCCGTGACCATTGGCTATTTGAACCCCGTAGGAGTAGTGCCGACAGTGACCGTGGCGAACGGGTTAGTAATCCTCCACGGGGGTGCCGGAGGCACCACGCCGGAGAGCTACGCCCTCGCCGACGCCTACTTCAGGGCAGGATATGAGGTAGTCCAAGTAGTCTGGGCAGATGACTGGCAAATGGTCTATGACCCCTTTCCCATCACTACCCCTCCTACATACGGGAACATCCAGGCCGCCGCCTGCCGCCCCGCGACGGTCTTTAACTGGGTCAATACAAATCTCTTCCTCACGAATGTTTTTAACAGTAACAAGCAGGCCGGCATGTGCGCGCTCGGCGACAGCGCCGGGTCGGCCGCGGTCGCCTACTCCCTGGCCTACTACAACGCAGGCAGCTACTTCGACAACGTAGAGCTGCTTTCCGGCCCGGTCCTCAGCGACATCGAGCAGGGATGCCAAGTGCCTAATCCTCAGCAGAGCCAGTGGCCGGTCGTATGCGGACAGACCAACTACGGCGGGGGCCAGTACGGCTGCCAGCTCGGCGGCGGCCCAACCTGGACGCTGAGTCCCTCGTATGTGGCAGGCGCCCAAACCGGGGTTGGGAAGTGGACGAATGACGGAACCTGCAACAACGCCGACGGAACCACAACTCAAACGTCTCCCCAATCACAAGCGCAATGGCTTCTACAGAGCATTGTCGATCAAAACACCGGTGCGACCCCAACCTTTACCTATTCCTCTACCGGCATGTCGGCCTGGCTATGCCGCACCGTAAAGAACGGAAACAACTATCCCTGCGCCGCGAACGGCAACAACAACTACAACTCTTGCCCTAACAACTCCAGCCCGCAAGGGCAGATATTTTACGAGAATATTGGCTTCGGCAATTCCCCCGCACATTACGCCGTGTACCCGGTAGACGGCTGCGGCAACGCAGAGGGCGTCGGAGACGGGAACGTTCCGGGGTTCT
>PKVZ01000102.1 GCA_003131635.1 Acidobacteriaceae bacterium | reverse complement strand
TTGTCGGCAACGGCGCTGATATCGAAAGTAGCCTTATATGCGGGCTCGTCAAATGACGGAAACGCGCGGCGTGCGTCTGTAGCCTCGAACTGGGTGGCGGCGTACTTGCGTCCCTGATCGTCTTTCCCCAGGTAGAAGCCGCGCATCTCGTCGTTAAGAATGCCGGCGTAGGTGATGTGGATGGTTGCGGGTCCCGCGGCCAACGGCTTCTCGACCGCGAGCAGAGCCACTTCCTTTTCTTTGTCGCAGGTTCCGGAAACTTTTTGCGTCGTGCCGCCGCTGCTAATTGTCGCCTCGTGGATATCGATGTTCGCCGCGTTCAGCATGATTTCCGAGGTCGGCTTCAGCACTCGGATCGAAATCGTCTCATCACCCTCGAACGTTGCCGTCTCAAGGTTGGGCGTGAAGATGAGTTTGTAGTTCTCTGGAGTGGCTACCTCGGGCAAGCGCTGTGCCGTTGCCACCGAGAGCGCCGCCGACGCAAAAATGAGTATCGCAAGAATTCGCTTCATAAATTCCTCGGGAGATAAGTCGGTGATCATTACTTAGTAGAACCAGCTCGTGGAAAGACTGGCTTTAGCCGCGCGCCCACAAGACGCAGCTATTGCTATTCTTATTTAATATACGGAAGTGCCGTAGTGAAAGTTCATTGCGGAGTGCCCAGCGTTCCGTTCATAATCGTCAACTCACAGCCGTTCGCCCCTAACCAGTAAGGAATCTCGCGGTAATCCCTAACCGCAAATATCGCGAGATCAGCATCTTTCCCCGCTTCGATTGAGCCTTTCCGGTCCGCCACTCGCAGCGCCCACGCGCCGTTGATGGTAGCCGCGGCTATCGCTTCCGCCGGCGACATCTTCATGTGCGTGCAGGCCAGCGACATCGCCATCGGCATACTCAAGGTTGGCGAAGTCCCGGGGTTGTAATCCGTCGCCAGCGCCACCGGCACGCCCGTGTCAATCAACGGGCGCGCCTGCGGATATTCCTTCATCCCCAGAAAGTAATTCGCTCCCGGCACAAGAGTTGCGACGGTATCATGCCTGGCAAGTTCGGCAATGTCATCCGCATTCACGTGATCCATGTGATCGAATGACGCCGGATTAAACCGCAGAAACGGCCGCAGCAGCGTTTCCGAAAGCTGGCCCATGTGAGCCCGCACACTGAGTCCGTGCTGTTGGGCCGCTTCAAAAATCCGCTCCGTCTCTTCCGACGTAAACGCCCCCTGATCGCAAAACACATCCACAAACTGGGCGAGCTTCCGCTTGGCTGCCTGCGGGATCATCTCTGTACAGACGAGCTCAACGTACTTTTGTGAGCGGCCCTGAAATTCTTTTGGGACGACGTGTGCCCCAAGCAGAGTCGCGATAACCGTCCCCGGCCACCGGGAGGCAGCCTCGCGGATCGCGTCCAGCGCCTTCATTTCCGATTCGACTGTGAGTCCGTAGCCCGACTTGGCTTCAACCGTGGTCGTGCCGTGCGCACACATGTCGCGCAAGACGGCCAGAACTTTCTCCGCCAGAACCCGCTTCCCTGCCCTTCGAACGCCCTCCAGGCTAGACCGGATGCCTCCGCCGGCCGCGGCGATTTGTTCATAAGTCGCGCCCTCAATGCGTTTCTCAAAATCCACCAGCCGCGGGCTGACAAAAACAGGATGTGTGTGTGAATCCACGAAGCCGGGGAGGACAACTTTATCCGCGCAGTCGATCTCGGTGACTTTCTTTCGATTCTTCTTCAACCAGGGATCACGCAGAGCCTCTTTGCTGGTGCCGACGGAAACGATCTTCCCGCCGAGGCAGAGCACGGCGCCTTCTTCGATAATGCCAAGTTGCTTGAGGTCGGGACCGCGGCGCGGACCGGGCTTGCCGGACGCAGATTGCAGCGTGAGCAACTGGCCAATATTGGCGAGCAGCAACGGAGGCTGCATTCTCTTATCCATTTTTCGGGGTGAGGCCACGGCATGTCAGTTTAGCAGCCGCAGAGACGCGCCGGCTCATTGAAAGCTTGCCTGAATGTCGGGCATGCCATATAATCAGACATTCGGCACAGGAGCAAAAATGCAATCGGCAAGAGTCGGGAAGCGAGGCGCAATCGTTGTCCCCGCGAAACTGCGCAAGCGCTTTGGCATTGAAGAGGGCAGCCTCGTAATCGCCGAGGAAACGGAAGGCGGCATTCTCATTCGTCCTGCTATGGTCGTCCCCATCGAACGATACACTCCCGAGCGTAAAGCGGAATTCCTACTATCCAACGCTGTCGACGCCGCCGACTACCGTCAGGCCCGGAAGGAGGTTCGGAAGCTGGGCCTTGATCCGGATTCGATTCAACATCTGCGACCTGAATAAGTGGACCGGCTGTTTCTTGACGCCAACGTTCTATTTTCTGCCGCGTACAAGATCGACGCGCGGCTTCTCCCGCTCTGGAAACTCAGGAACGTGACGCTTTGTAGTTCTCACTACGCATTACCGGAAGCAAGGATCAACCTCGCGGGTGAGGATCAGTGGACGCGGCTTGCCGAATTGTCTGGGTCGCTTCAACTATTTGAAGCGGGACACACACCCCTTCCTCCTGGGATTCTCCTCCCTGAGAAGGATGCGCCGATCCTCCTCGCAGCCATCGAAGCGCGGGCTACTCACTTGCTGACGGGGGATGTCCGACACTTCCGCGCTTATTTCGGCAAGAAGATTGAAGGAATTGCGATTACGCTCCCAGGAAAGTACCTCAGATCGCGCCACTGAAGACTAGGCCTGGCGCTTCGTGTACGACAGTCTGTCGTGTCGACTCATATTGGAAACTTCAGTTTTCGGCCATCGGCACCTTCACGCCCATCTTCTTCGCGAACTCATTCGCCTCGGTATACCCAGCGTCCACGTGGCGAATCACGCCCATCCCCGGATCTGTCGTCAGCACGCGCTCGATGCGCTTGGCCATCGCATCTGTGCCGTCCGCAACCGTGACCTGCCCCGCGTGCAGCGAGTAGCCAATGCCTACTCCGCCGCCGTTGTGAATCGACACCCACGACGCGCCCGCAGCCGTGTTCAGCAACGCATTCAGCAGAGGCCAATCGGCAATGGCGTCAGATCCGTCTTTCATGCTTTCGGTTTCGCGAAACGGAGACGCCACCGATCCGCAATCAAGATGGTCGCGGCCAATTACGATTGGCGCCTTGATCTTTCCTTGCTTCACCAGATCATTCATCGCCAAGCCAAACTGCGCGCGCTCTCCGTAGCCAAGCCAGCAGATGCGCGCCGGCAGTCCCTGAAACTTGATGCGCTTGCGCGCCAGATCAATCCAGCGCCGCAGAATTCGATTCTCGGGAAACAATTCCAAAACCAAATCGTCCGTAACATGAATGTCCGAAGCCTCTCCCGACAGCGCTACCCAGCGGAACGGACCGCGTCCTTCGCAAAATAGCGGACGAATATATGCGGGCACGAACCCGGGAAAGTCGTAAGCATTCTTCACTCCGCGCTGAAACGCAAACGTGCGGATGTTGTTGCCGTAGTCAAACGTCACCGAGCCCATCTTCTGCAGCCGCAGCATGCCTTCCACATGCGCGGCGATCGCGTCGAGCGACCTTTCCTGATACCCCTTGGGGTCGTTTTCCCGTAACTCGACGGCCTCCGCCAGCGTCATGCCGTTCGGAACATATCCGTTCAGCGGATCGTGCGCCGAAGTCTGGTCTGTGAGAATGTCAGGCACAACACCGCGCTCGGCTAACTCCGGAATCACGTCCGCGCAGTTCCCCACCAGCCCCACCGAGACATTTTCTTTTTTGCGCACCGCATTTTTCAAAATACGCAGCGCCTCATCGAGCGTGTTGACCATGAAGTCGCAGTAGCCGGTCTTCAGCCGCTTCTTGATGCGCTCCGGATCGACGTCAATCCCCAGGAATGCCGCACCCGCCATCGTCGCTGCCAGCGGCTGAGCTCCGCCCATGCCCCCCATGCCGCCCGAAACAATCAGCTTACCGGCAAGTTCTCCGCCGAAATGTTTCTCTCCCGCAGCCGAAAATGTTTCGAACGTCCCTTGCACAATTCCCTGCGAGCCAATGTAAATCCACGAGCCCGCCGTCATCTGGCCGTACATCATCAAGCCGGCGCGCTCCAGTTCGTTGAACTTCTCCCAGTTCGACCAATGCCCTACCAGATTCGAATTGGCGATGAGCACGCGCGGCGCATGGTCATGCGTCTTGAATACGCCCACGGGTTTTCCCGATTGCACCAGCAGAGTTTCGTCGTTCTCGAGTTTTTTCAGGGACGCGACAATGGCATGGTAAGCCTCCCAACTGCGTGCTGCCCGGCCGGTTCCGCCGTACACGACGAGGTCCTGCGGACGCTCAGCTACGTCCGCATCCAGATTGTTCATAAGCATGCGCATGGCAGCTTCCTGCTGCCAGCCTTTACAGGTGATCGAGTTGCCGCGCGGCGCGCGAATGGAGGCAGGAGCGTGGGTGAGTTCCGTTTCGACGGGCATGAATAGATGTTAGTGCTTTTGCAGAAACGTATGCAATGCGGAGGCCGCACGGCTCACACCCGCGGAACTCGGCACGTCAGAACAGCATCCGCGCCGTCAGCACCAGTCCATGGTTGTAAGTGTGGAATTGCGAGGTCGCAATCTGCATTCCTCCCCCCACGACCACGGCTAGACGATTGCCAGGATCTCGTTCCAACTTGAACTTGCTAATCATCAATCCCGGAGTAACAAAGTTTTGCGTGCGGCCGTCGTTCGCTCCGCCGCGGTAGAAGGTCGCATTGTTTTCGATCTCCGGCCAAAAGAACTTGCCAATGCGGTATTGCGCCACAGCGTTCCACACTATGGGCCGACCAAGTTTCGTCGTGTCTCCCGCGGGCAGGATTGCAGCAATTGTCGATTGCACATCAAACCTCCCGAAGCCTTTGCCTCCGCAGAGCGTAGGGGCGATAGTTGCCGCGAGGCTGCCGTTCTTATAGCTTCCGGTCGGCAAAGTGCCGGTCGTTGAAAAACTCAGGGAATAATCCCCGCGTTCCGCATTTCCCGTTGCCAGGCGATACTTCAGCGTCATCGAGAAATCGCCAAATCCGTCTTCCGCTTTGGAGTTGTGCTGGATATAAGGCGGGACCAGCGCATCGAACTCCACGTTGTACCATGGCACTACGTTGATGCCTTTGCTGTTGTCATAGTTCCAGGTATCCGTTCCTGCGGGTGCGATTTGGCGAACAACATCCGTGCGCGCCACCTGCAACAAGCCCGACGATGCCGTGACCAGAGGGATCGGCCATGACGGCTGTTGCGCCAGCGTATCGCGCACCCGCTCCTGCCAACTAGCGAAGAATCCGGACGCTTCCTCCTGCGCCGTACATGATAGGGAACTTGCAATCCCGAACGCTGCCCATACGCACACAACCAGCCTCTTGGAAATCACGGCACCTCCCGGTGGCAATTCCAGCGCTTCAGTTTCGCTTGTTTTTGATAGAACTCAGTTGCTACCCACAACAACGAGTTCCAGTTTTTTATCTGCTATGCCCGGAGGTGTCTATAGTGCGAATGCACTATCGTGGAGAATGCGATGGAAAAAATCCCACGGAAGGAAAATGGATTACAACTCAGTACTGCGCTACCAGGTACTGTACGCCGTCCCGTCGCTACCGGTCGCGCTCGATGCCGAATGTACATCGCTGATTCCCGGATCCTGCTGGTCCACGGCGAGCAGCACGTCTTCCTGCA
Organism: Acidobacteriaceae bacterium; assembly: GCA_003131635.1. Taxonomy (GTDB): domain Bacteria; phylum Acidobacteriota; class Terriglobia; order Terriglobales; family Acidobacteriaceae; genus Sulfotelmatobacter. The sequence continues at coordinate 5,358 of PKVZ01000102.1, read as the reverse complement.
CCACTTCCCAGTTCGCTTCATTGGTCATCGGGTCTTTGGGAACGACCTTGATGTAGCCCGCAGTGACCAGGTCATCCAACCCCTGCGGCGCTTTCTGCTTGTCCAGAGTGTATTGGGAAATAAGCGAACGCAGTTCGAATAAATCCTGCCGCATGACCGCCTCGCGCGAGCGCACCACCGACTGGTTATAAATGGGCAGCGCAATCGACATCAGGATCACCATAATGCTGATCACGATCATCATCTCCAGCAGAGTGAAGCCCGAACTGCGCCGCGTTTTGCTTCTGCTTCCCATTTACCAGTCCTTATACTTCGTGCCGTCCAGCGCTTCGTCCCGCGACTTGGTGTAAACGTCGAATACGCTCTGCCCGCCGAAGGAGTCGGAATCCGGGTCGTCCTGCATCGAACGCAGGCCCCACTCGGTGGTGCCGGTCATGGGATCGATTTGAATCTTGCGCAGATACCGCACCTTTTTTCCCTGCACATCCACGCCCTTCACCAGCGTTTCCAGGTCGGGCGGATAGCCTTGACTGTCCACCTTGGTCTGAAAGGCATTGCGGTCGGCATCCATCTTGTAGCGGTCGATGGCGTCGCGCATCTCCCATAGGTCGGCTCGCAGCCGCCGCTCCTTCTCGCGCTTGATGGTGAGGCGCGCCATGGGCACCGCCATCGTCGACAGAATCAATAGGATGGTGGTCGCAATAATCAGCTCCAGGAGCGTGAACCCGCGTTCGGGTTTCGTGCCCAGCGCCTGGCGAAATCTACGTAGCTTCATCTTTTACTCTTCACAACGTTCACTGCACGGTCACCGAGGCTTGCGCGCCGTTCACCGCAATGGCCTGCTGGCCGGGATCGCGCGCTCCGCCCCGCGTGATGGTCAGAGGAGTTTGTCCGCTGGCCTTCGCCTGAAAGGTCATCGTGACCACCGCACCCTGGCCGGAAACTCCACTTGCGCCCGGCGGCCGCGTGGCCGTGATCTGCAACGTTCCTGTGTTGTCCTCTTCGCGATGCACCAGCGCCACCGCCTGCCCATCCTGGGAGAGAAACCCTCCATTCGAAATGTTTACCAATTGCAGCTTGGCGGGATCGTAGTTCAACTGCACGGGCACGGAATACACGTTCTGCGCCCCGGAGATTAACAGGTTCACCACAAAAGTATTTCCCTTCGCAACCGTAATCTCTCCCGGATCAAACAGGAAGTTCGCAATTCCCTGCGTTCCCGGAGCCGCCGTGGGTTGCTGGTTGGGATTTTGATTCGCGGGCGGTTGCGTGACCGGAGTCTGATTCGCAGGCGCCGGGCTCGCGGGCGCAGCTGGACGGCTGATGTGCCGCAGCTCGATAGAGTTCGCCGTTCCAATGTCAATTGCCCGCTGGTTCAGCTCGCTGAGAGTCGTTCCGCGAATAATGTGCGGAGTAATGGCAAACACTGTTTCGTCCTGCGAATGATCGGTTGACTTCTGCCCAAACAAGTACCCCAGGATTGGAATCTGCGCTAATCCCGGAATGCCGGCCAGCGACCTGGTTTGAGAATCGTCAAGAATCCCGCCAATCAAGCTCGACTCTCCATCCTTCAGACGAATTTCATGTTCGATTTTCTTCTGGCCGATGATGGGCTGGCTGATGCCGCCGATACTCGACTGGCCCACCACGGAAGAGATTTCCATCGTGATCTTCAGAGTCACTTCGCGGTCAGCGTGTACGTGCGGGGTTACGTCGATATTTACGCCGACATCCAGGTATTGAAACTGCGTGTTCACCAGCGGGTTGATGCCCACGCCGCCGATTCCCGGCTGGAACGATCCCGTCGCCACCGGCACGCGTTCGCCGATCTTGAGCGTCGCCTTCTGGTTATCGAGCGCGCGCACTTGCGGATTCTGCAACATCTTTGTATCGGTATCGCCCATCACCGCCGACAGGTTGGCGGAAGGAATAGTCACCTGAAAATCCGTGGCGTTCAAATTCCCCAGGGTGTTCAACTCCAGCCCGGTGCCGCTGCTCGTGCTGGTGGTTGTCGTGCTTCCGGTCGAAGTCGTCGGAGTAGTCGTGTTGATATTGCTCTGCAACGTCACGGTGGCGCTCGTCGGCGGACTCAATCCCAACGTGCGCGACTTATCTTTACTCACCTGCAACACTGCAATGTCGACGATCACCTCTGGACGCGCCTTATCCAGATCCTCCACCAGCTTTTCCGCCAGCGCGATCTGGTCGGGAGTGCCTCGAACCACCAGCGCATTCTGCGAAAGCAGTTGCTGCACCCGCTGCACATCCAGCACGGCGCGGATCGCGTTCACCACATCCTGCAACTCGGTAGGCTGCGAAAGATTCTGCAGGTAGAACGTCTTCAGAACACTCTGTTCCAGTTCCTTGCGTTTGGCGGGATTATCCTGGGCGACAAAAATCGTATTGCTGGTCACCGGACGCCAAAAAGTTTTCGATTCCAGCGCCGTAATCTGCAGCGCGTCTTCCAACGTTACTCCATTCAGTTCGACCTTGATCCGCCGCGAGGTATAGTCCGGATCGAAAAGCACATTGATCCCGGCCAACTGCCCGATCGTCTGATAAATAACCTTGGAATCCTCGGTGAGTTTTACGGTGATGGGCACAACCGAGATCGGCGCCAGCTCCACCGGCCCGCCCGCTTCGCTGATCTTGCGCCGCAAACTGCCCGGAGGCCCCGCCGCCTGCGGCGGAGGATTTTCCTTCTCATTGATCATCTGCAGCGTCCGCTTCAATTCCTGCTGCGCGATAAATAACGACGGATCGATCAGTGCCGCCTTTTGAAAGTCGGCCAACGCCTCCTGCAGCTTGCCATCCTCGCGAAGTTTTTGCCCTTGATGGACAATCGTCGCCGCCGCCTTAAACCGCAACCGCTCAAACGACGACTTGTAGCGCAAATCTTTTGGCTTCAGGTCGTAAGCCTGCTTATAGAAATTGTAAGCCTCTTCAAAATGCTCCCGCGCCTCGGCGTCCTGCCCTTTTTCGTAAATGGCCTTAGCTTTGTCGCCGGGGATGGCGGGCAGTATGGCAACCAAAACCAGCAGCGCAACCGCCGCGGGCATCAGACGTTTCATTCGTCAATCCTCGTCTCAGAATCTTTGCCGGAAGTCTTCGCCGGACAAGCAGTTATCACACGCAGTCACTACGCCTACGGCGCCTTTCCGGCGGCCTGGCGACGCACAGGAACATTGCTTTTGCAGCGATTATAGCATCGCGTTTCCTCGCTCCCCATCTCATTGCCCGCACACCAGTTACACTCTTTGGTCGTAGTCCTAAAGGCTGGCTTCGGGCTTCGGCTTGCGGGCTTCGGCTTGCGGGCTTCGGCAAAACCTTCTCGCAAAATCACTTTGTCCGGAACATCGTCAGATTCCAAGATTGGCCGAAGCCCGATAGCCGAAGCCCGAAGCCCAGCTGTCTGCTGCTAATATTGAATCAGATCTAAACCCATGTCTCGCCAGTCCACCCACGAAACCAAGCCCAGCAAAGAGAAAGCTCCGCGCCGCGAACCTACGGCCTCCGGCCAGCGCGACGCCGCCGTTAATAGGATCGCTTCACACAACTACTTCTTGCTGGAAAAATTTGAGTGCGGCGTTGTCCTTACCGGAACCGAGGCCAAATCCGTCCGCGGCGGCCTCGCCAACCTCAAAGATTCCTACGGCCTGGTCAAGGACGGCGAACTCTGGCTCCTCAACGCCCACATCGGCCCCTACGAGCACGGCAACATCCACAACCATGCCCCCCTGCGCACCCGCAAGCTGCTAATGCACAAAGAAGAAATCCGCAAGCTGATCGGCAAAACCCAACAAAAAGGCCTCACCCTGATCCCCGTCCGCATGTACTTCAAGAATGGCAAAGTAAAGGTTGAACTAGCCCTGGCCAAAGGCAAGCAACTCTGGGATAAACGCGAAACCGAACGCCGCCGCACCGCCGACAAAGAAGCCCGAGAAGCCATCGGTCGCAGCCGCAAGGCGTAACCCGCAAGCTCACCACGGAGTCACAGAGACACAGAGAAACTCATGCTGGGCCTTTGCTCGTGTGGGACGGACACTCCTGTCCGTAGCGTTTGACGTTGTTTGTGATTTTGCAGGTTTTGGATTTTCTCTGTGACTCTGTGACTCTGTGGTGAAACTTCCAGAAATCGCCGACCTCACCACACCTCAAGCTTAATCTGGCGGTACCGGCTGATGATCTCAAAGTCGGCACGGTTGGTAGTAATGAGCCGTGCCCCGTGAGAGCGGGTGGTGAGAGCGATGAGTACGTCGAAGTGCAAGTCACGAAGTTTATGGGGTTCGAACCCTTGATCGGCACGGATCTTGGCCAGGATTTCCCCAGACTCCAGCCAATTCTCCTGTGTCGCAGTCAGGATCGGATGGTTTCTCGCCAGCGTGCGGAGAAATTTGTGTTCCGCCGCTCCGCTCACGCCGCGCAACAGTTCCGCGAGGACAACCGACGACATCCGGACCAAGCCCTCCACGGCCTCGATTCTCTTGCGGTGGCGACCCGTGCGGGCCTCGTCCACCAGGACGGATGTATCGAAGAGGACGACGTCACTCATCGAGTCCGGAGAACTTGAGTCTGCCTGAGTTCTTTTTCATCAAGGCCTTGAAGCGCTTCAGCCCAACAATTTCGCGCAGGGCAATGTGGATAGCGTCGGTGCGGGATTTCGCCTTGAGCACCTTCACGGCCTCATCGGCCAAGTCCGTGTCCAGGCGGATTGATGTCATGGTCACAGCCATAAAGGCCTCTCTTACTGATATATACACGATAGCCGATTCGTATATACGGGTCAAGGGATTATCGGCCCGCCTTTGCCTACTCGGTCAGGACCAGCCCCGATCCTTGCAAGCCATGCCATAATAGTTTTCGAAGGAAAATGGTCGGAAGGTCCGCTATGCCTACACGCAACATCAATCTGACTCCCGGACTCGACCGCTTTGTGGCTACGAAGATAAAGAGCGGGCGTTACGAAAACGCGAGCGCGGTTGTCCGCGCCGGCCTGCGGACCCTGAAGCGCCAAGAGCTGAAGCGCCCAGAGAAAGAGAAGAAGCGCCAGGAAAACGACCGCGAGGAGCAGGAGCACGCGGCAAAGTTGGCCGCCTTGCGCAGCGCGATCGACGATGGCGACGCCAGCGGCGTGGCCGCTGGCAATGTCTTTGGCCGGGTCCGTAAGACGCTCAAACTTTCCGCATCGCGCTAGCGAGTAGCGCCGCCGTCCCGGCGNNCCGGCGGGCGTCCTCGCCCGCTGTGCCGGAAGCAAGGTGCTCTCGCCCATTCGACGGTAATGTTAGCTTGTCATTCCGAAGGCGGCCCTATCGCCGAGGAACCTGCTGTCAGCCCGCAGCGCCGAATCACCCGCCCAAG
>PKVZ01000036.1 GCA_003131635.1 Acidobacteriaceae bacterium | reverse complement strand
CCAGGACTACAGCATCGGCGATTTTTCGTCGACGAGCCAGACCGTTAGCGTGGGGCAGTCAATCACTTACAACCTCGCCGTTCTGCCGGTGGGCGCAGCATACAACAACGCAGTCACCCTAAGCTGCATAATCACCCCGCTCTTCGCGGGAGCATGCACGTTTTCCCCGAACCCGGCCGGACCGCTCAGCAATGCCACATCCGCCGCGGTGGTGATGACAGTCACGACGCAGACGACAAACGGGCGGCTATTGCGTCCTGGCGCGAAAAGCAATTCCTGGCTGTACGCGGTGTGGCTGGCCCTGCCAGCAGTCGTGGTCTGGGGTGCCCGAAGCAGGCGTCGATGCAATCCTGCCGCACTCGTGGGATTTGCACTCGCCGTCTTATTCCTTTTGCCCTCGTGCGGCGGAGGCAGCAACGGTAGCAGCGGCCCCACGGGCAATGCACAGGGGGGCACACTTCCCGGAACCTACACAATTAATGTTGCCGGCTCACCAGCCAGCATCAGCCAACCTGGTGGCTCGTCCGTTACGCTCATCGTACAATGACCGGCGTGGGCGAAGCGGCCAGCCTTTCGCAAACCGGGACTATCGTAAATGAAACACGCGCGGCGCCCTAGTTCACGGCTGGCGGTCTGCCGTCGTGTGCATTGATGATCGAAACCCGCTACAACGTCATTATCGTGGGCGGAGGCATTGTTGGCCTGGCCGTAGCCCTTGAGATCACGCGACGATTCCCTCGCGTTCGCCCGCTGCTGCTGGAAAAAGAAGACCGCGTGGGCCGGCATCAGAGCGGCCACAATAGCGGTGTGATTCACTCTGGCGTCTACTACAAGCCGGGATCGTTGAAGGCGAAGTTGTGCGTAACCGGCGCGGCCGCGATGGTCGAGTTTTGCCGCGAATATGGGATTCCTCACCAAGTCTGCGGCAAAGTGATTGTAGCCACTCACGAGGAAGAATTTCCGAGGCTCGAGGAATTGCGGCGACGCGGCGAAGCCAATGGTCTGACTGGGCTGCGATCCATTGGGCCGGAGGAGTTACGCCAGATCGAGCCACACGCCAGCGGGTTGCGAGCGCTGGTCGTTCCCTCCACCGGAATCACTGACTACGCGGCAGTCTGCGATAAATATGCGGAGCTCATCGCCGCCAGCGGTGGAGCGATTCTGACCTCGCACACCGTCATTGGCCTGAAGCGAAGCGCGAACGAGATCGTTGTCGAAACCAACCGCGGCGCATTTTCCTCGAGGGCGCTGATCAACTGCGCTGGACTTTTCAGCGATCGCATCAGCCGAATGGCCGGGGACGATCCGCAAGTGATGATCGTTCCCTTTCGCGGCGAGTACTACGACTTGATTTCCGAACGCTCGTCACTGGTGCGAGCGCTCATTTATCCCGTGCCCGATCCGCGGTTTCCGTTTCTTGGGGTGCACTTCACGCGTCGAGTGAACGGGAGCGTGGATGCCGGACCCAATGCCGTTCTGGCTTTTCGTCGCGAAGGATACCGGCGCACGGATTTCAACTTGCGCGATCTGGCTTTATCGCTGGCATTTCCGGGGTTCTGGCGGATGGGCGCGAAAAATTGGCGGAGCGGGCTCGATGAATTTCACCGCTCTTTTTCCAAGCCGGCGTTTGTTCGCGCCTTGCAGAGATTAGTTCCGCTGGTACACAGCGCGGACCTGGTTCCGGGAAGCTCCGGAGTGCGCGCCCAGGCTGTGACGCGCGAAGGCGCACTGGTGGACGATTTTAAGTTTGTTCCTTCGGGCAGGATGCTGCACGTGCTCAACGTGCCTTCGCCGGCCGCGACCGCGTCGCTGGTGATCGGACGCGCGATCATGGACATGGCTGCGGACAGTTTGGGGCTCGAATAGCTCCGGTGCCCGGGACGCCGGTTTTCGAATAGGTTAGATTCTCGCCACTACCGCCGACGACGGCACTGCCAGACGTATCCTGCTGGCCGTCTTCACCGCCGCGGTCATCAGTTTTGGTCCGGAGCTACGGACGGGAGCATCTTGGGTCGCGGGAGCAGCCACCCAATCCTTGCGAAAACGGAAAACGTAGAGTACGACTTCCACCCGGCTGGAAACGCCGAGCTTGTCGAAAATCCGGAACAGATAATTCTTGACCGTGTGCTCGGTAAGTCCCAGGCAGCTCGCGATCTCCCGGTTGGACAATCCTTCCGCCACGCAGCGAACCACATCTTGTTCGCGCTTGGAGAGGATCGCTTCGCCGCCGGAATCCACCAGGCGCATGGGTTCCGATTCTCGCAGGGCCTCGATCACGCAGCGCAGTTCCGCACTGTTCGCCCAAACCTGGCCTTGATGAACGCTGTGAATGCACTTGGCGAGGCTCTTTGAGGATTCGGTGCGGGAGAAAATTCCATGAGCGCCACAGCGGAATGCCTGAACTACGGAGCCAGGATGGGAACTATCCATCAACAGTATGACCCGGGTGCCGGGACAGGTGGCCGCAATCTGCCGTGCCAAATCAAAACCCTGCGTGCCGGAGTCTTCCAAGGTCGAACTGATCAGAACCACGTGGGGCCTGTGCTGGGCTACAGCTGCCAGGATCGATGCCTGCTTCGGCTCTATGCCCATAACTTCCAACTGGCAGTCCTGCGCCAATGCTTCGGCCAGCAACTGGCTGTTCATGCGAGTGCTTTCGGCGGCGAGGACCTTGATTCTCTCCATTTTTTGAGGCAATGGAACTGCGGGCTGAGCCATTTCTACGTTCTCCTTGATGATGGGTAGTTGATCGAGACACCGCTCGCGCCCGAATCCTAGCAGAGGCAATTCGGGACAACGAAGGGGGGTTGCTCTAACTTTGAGACGGGAATCTGTGGAATACCCGCTCTGAGCACATCGTTAGAGAGACTTTAGACCCAAAGGCCAAAGGCGGTAAATGGCACTGAAGTGCCATGCGGAGCGCCAAGCGTCCGTCCGAGGCGGAGTTACTGAGACTTGGCCGTGTAGAGGCGGAGTTAATGGGTCAGGAAATCCTGAATGGCGCTCACGTAAGAACTGCTGTAGGACCCTGGATTAATCGTTGCGGAAGCATGCTGGTACGATGAATAGTTAGCGCTGTCGAATGCAAGCCCAAGATCAACCAGGTAAAGTTCCAGATTGTTGGCCCCATGGTCCTTGGCGAATGGCTCCAAAGTCGTTAGAGATCCTGTTGGATTCGAGGGGTCCGAATCTGTAGGATCGGTCCATTGCAGCGTCTGCAGCGACAAGGTCGGGTTATACGAAAAACTCCCGGCTGGAGTAAACAGATTGCACCAATCGGAGTCGCACGGCTGGTTATTTGCGAAATTAGTAATATCGCTTTGTTGCAGGCCGTTAGTTCCGAAGCCAAACTGAACGGCTTCAGCGTACGCCGCCTCGCTGTCAGCGTAACCGTAGTCGACGCTCCCTGGAGGCCCGACGGCATGCATATCGGCAAGGATGGTCATCGAAGGATTCTGAGAATGGACAAAATCCGTCATGGCCTGCACATAACAAAGATATCCGCTCTTGAAGTCCGATATGGTGCAGCCGGGAAAAAGGGCTTGGCTTGCCTGCGGCCAGTATTGGTTGCACTCCGGGCTGTTCTCACCGCCTTGTGAGAACCCGAACCGGATGTAGCCGATTGGTGTAGTCGTATTGCCATTATAGTGAGCGATGACGGCTTGGATGAGGTTCTGATAGCCGGTCATGAATGGAAGCTCATAGGAGACGGGTAGCCCGCTGAGATCGCCGGCATTGGTGACGGAGGAGTTGACGTTCCACAATCCGCCGTTGGGTTGGCCGTTGGGATTCTGCGTCAAACTATAGAAGGGATTGGTCGAATCACCAGTGTAGCTGGGGCACACTGACATATCCTGCGGAGTTGCTCCCAGCGACGCCGCGTAGGCAGCGTTGAATATGTATGCGGGCGTCGAGCCGCTGTTGTTGGGATCGTTATTACCGCCCTCGGTGGCGGGCCATACGATCAGATTGACCTTGCGGCCAGTCTGTAAATAGGGCTGCAGACTGGCATCGAAAGCCGTGAAATCGTAGCCGCCCGAACCTGTGCCGCCGGCGTTACTCGACTCGATCTGGTTCCAAGGCAATCCAACACTCACTCCTGAAATGTTTTGCAGGACGCTGGTAATGAAACTGGCGGGAGGCGGTTGTGTTGTCAACGAAAAAATAAGCGCCTGCACCGCCCGCTTCCCGGCAATCAGGACCACAGCTGTGTTGCTGGCGGCGCTTCCGTTTGAGTCGCTCACCTGCACCCAATAGCTGGTGGTGGCGGTTAGTGCTAGCGTGGTGTACGAACTGGAGTTTGCGCCGCTGATGGCATTTGTGGTGGTTCCGCTCGGCCCCTGGTACCACTGATAGGAGAGAGTACCGCTGCCAGAAGCCACAACGGTTAGAGTGGCGGTTTGGCCACCGGCGATTTCGGGGCCGACCGGCTGCGTCGTGATGGCAGGGCCTGAAACCTGAAGATTGGATTTTGAACTACTGCCGCCGCCGCAGGCGGCGAGGGCGAAGAGCAACGAAACGGACGCAATCGATCCTAGTATCCGGGGAAGTCTGGCCGTGCTGAACATTGGGGGACACACCTCTTGCTAGTCGATTGAGAATACATAGCATAACCCAGCGGTTGCTGAGAAGTTGCGCTGCAGAATAGTACCTAAGGTCATCCGAAGAAAAGGTTGGCTGGTTCGCGGGAGCGACGTCGCTGGTAAGGCACTTTGCGGAGAAAACTTCCGGAATCGAGGGCTATTTATTTTCTTTACGAGAATTTTGCATCGTGATACGATGCATTCTTGATTGGGCGTTTGGAGTCCCCCACTCCTGCCGATAAAACAGCGCCTGCACATTTTTCTCCAGAAGAAATCGAATTGCGGAATTGCTGGAGCGCATGGATGAGGTCGCGTACGAGCATGACTCTGGTAACGCAGCCCATGGTTACCTGACGAGGGGAGACGAATAGAGTAGAAGGTCTCTTGACAGAGCGCCTAAATAACCGTCATAGTGAGCAACACAGCGTGCAGTGGTCCACCCCCCAAACGGACAATTTTCGCAGCGTTTTCGCGAAGCCCATCTACTAAAGTCACTCATGCAAAGGAGCAAGTAAATTGGTTCTTACGAAGCCGGATTTTGACGTTGCCATTATTGGTGGTGGGCCTGCGGGCGGTTCCATGGGCGCGTACCTAGCCAAAGCGGGCGTGAACTGCGTGGTATTCGAGCGCGAATTGTTTCCCCGCCCACACGTGGGCGAATCGCTTGTGCCTTCCGCCATGAGGGTTTTCCGCGATCTGGACTTTATCGGCCAGATGGAAGAAGCCAAGTTCCCACACAAATTTGGCGCTGCGTGGACCGCCGAAGATCAGGGTGCTTACGAGATGAACTTTAAGGGTGCCCATGACAATGACCAAATCAACCCCGAGTCTCACGTGGAAATCCGGTTTAACGAGCGCCAACAGGAAGGCGTGGACCGCGAGTACACCTACCACGTGGATCGCAGCAAGTTTGACCTGATGCTGCTGCAGCACGCCAATAAACTGGGGGCGGCGGTGTACGAAGGGGTCAAAGTTAAAGAAGTTGATTTTGGGCCGAAAGAGCCGATCGTGCGCTTTAACATGGGCTCCAAGGAAATGGGTGTCAGCGCCAAGATGGTGATCGATTGCAGCGGACGCAACACGTTTCTGGGCAATCAGATGAAGCTGAAGATTAAGGATCCGGTGTTCGATCAATACGCCATTCACACCTGGTTTGACGGCTATGATCGCCGCGCGTTCGCGAAGAAAGACGCGCAGCTGGATTTCATTTTCATCCACTTCCTGCCGATTTCGAATACCTGGATCTGGCAGATTCCGATTACCGACTCGGTTACCAGCATTGGCGTGGTCACGCAGAAGAAGAACTTCGCCAAATCGCGGCAGGATCGGGAACAGTTTTTCTGGGAAGCCGTGGGAACCCGTCCGTTGCTGCGCGAGAAGCTGAAGCAGTCGGATCAAATGCATGCCTTCAAGGATGAGGGCGACTACAGCTACGCCATGAAGCAGTTGTGCGGCGACCGATTCATGCTAGTCGGCGACGCCGGACGATTTGTGGATCCCATCTTCTCGACGGGAGTGAGCATCGCACTGAACAGTTCACGATTCGCTCACACCAATGTTCTCCGCTCGCTCGAAAAAAATGACTTCTCGCGCGAGGGCTTCTCCGACTACGAAACCAAGCTCCGCCTCGGCACCAAGAACTGGTACGAATTCATCTCGGTGTACTACCGGCTGAACGTGCTGTTCACTTATTTCGTCGGCGATCCGCGCTACCGACTGGACGTGCTTAAGCTGCTGCAGGGCGATGTCTACGACGATGCGGCGCCGCCGGTGCTGGAGAAGATGAAGAAGATGGTTTCCGAGGTCGAGCAGAATCCGAAGCATCCATGGCACAAGTTGCTGGGAGACATGACCGTGGATGCGTTCAAGCAGGCCAGCCAGTAATGGTATCCGAATTGTAATTAGCCGTTATTGCAATTAACCTCTAGGGACACGAAGGTTCACGAAGCAAGCAACAGACTTCAGGAGGAAGCGTTGGTCATCACGAAGCCAGATTTTGATGTCGCGATTATAGGTGGGGGACCGGCTGGATCCTCCATGGCCGCTTACCTGGCCAAGGCCGGGGTAAGTTGCGTGGTTTTTGAGCGGGAACTGTTCCCGCGGCCGCACGTGGGCGAGTCGCTCGTTCCGTCTTCGACCAGAGTATTTAGAGATCTCGATTTTCTTCCGAAGATGGAAGAGGCGAAATTTCCGCACAAGTATGGCGCGGTGTGGACCACCGACGACAAGAAGGTCCCGTACGTTCACGATCTCGAGGGGCTGGCTCCCGATTGCAACGTCGACATTCGCTTCGACGAGCGCCAGCAGGCGGGCGTGGACAAGAATCACACTTACCACGTGGACCGCGGCAAGTTCGATTTAATGCTGCTGCAGCACGCCAACAAACTTGGCGCGACGGTTTATGACGGCATCAAAGTCAGCGCGGTAGATTTCGGTCCCAAAGAGCCGCTGGTTCGCTTCAACATGGGTCCGAAGGAAATGAACGTCAGCGCAAGAATGGTGGTGGACGCCAGCGGCCGCAATACCTTCCTGGGCAATCAGATGAAGTTGAAGGTCCAGGATACGGTCTTCGATCAATACGCCATTCACTCCTGGTTTGACGGTTACGACCGCAAGGTATTCGCCAAGCGTGACGTAAACCTCGACTACATCTACATTCACTTTCTTCCGATTTCGAACACCTGGATCTGGCAGATTCCGATTTCCGACGATGTCACCAGCATCGGCGTTGTGACCCAGAAGAAAAACTTCGCCAAGTCAAAGGAAGATCGCGAAAAGTTTTTCTGGAGTTCGGTGGGTACACGGCCGATGATTGAGGAGACGCTACGCAAGGCGAACCGAATTCGTCCCTTCAAAGACGAGGGCGACTACAGCTACGCCATGAAGCAATTGTGCGGTGACCGTTTCCTCATGGTGGGCGACGCCGGACGTTTCGTCGATCCTATTTTCTCTACCGGTGTGAGCATCGCATTGAACAGCTCACGGTTCGCGCACAAAGACATTCTGAGCGCTTTGGAGAAGAACGAATTCTCGCGGCAAAGTTTTGCCACCTACGAAGACACTTTGCGCCGCGGAACCAAGAACTGGTACGACTTCATAACCGTCTATTACCGGCTTAACGTGTTGTTCACTTACTTCATCAACGATCCCAGGTATCGGCTGGACGTTCTGAAGTTGTTGCAAGGGGACGTTTACGACGACGCAACGCCGCCGGTGCTCGAAAAAATGCGCAAGATGGTCACGGAAGTCGAGCAGAACGAAAAACATCCGTGGCACAAGTTGCTGGGCGATCTGACGGCGAATGCTTTCACCCAGCCGTCTGCATAGACGCGCGGGCGAGTTCTTGATATAACGTTGCAGTTCCCCGGCTGCGACGAATCTTTTGAGCTGAGAGGCCCTGACCTCGGTCAGGGCTAGCTTCTAGCTTTTGCCCGGAATTCGCTGCGGCATCCCGGAAGGTTCCGGGACGGCATGAAAAATTCCCCCGGATAGGTAAGAGGGCTAAATGTCCGGCACCAATCGAAATTTCGTTCTCGCATACGCGTTCCTGGTGATTCTGCCTTTGGTAGGGCTGGCGGGAATCCTCAAGGCTGGACGGAATGTGACCGCGCCAGTTTCGATCGATGGCTTATGGACAATGCGGGTTGACTCCACACAGATCGATTCTCTGCCCTGTGGCAAGGCTCTTGCCACTCTTCCCGACAAGACGCTCGCGATTACACAATCCGGAAGAAGCTTCGTAGTCAGCTTTCCCAACGGGCCCAAACTCACCGCTTCAGGCACGCTCGATGGCGCCAACCTTCGGGCTGATCTCATAGGGACGGCGAATTCCTCTGACAGTAGTTGTGTAGCTGGACGGCAGATGCTCCTGCTCGCCAGTGTCGACCGAAAAGTGGGTTTACTCGCGGGTACGCTCTCAGTGCCGGACTGCCAATCTTGCGCGTCCGTGGGATTTCATGCCGAGCGCCAAGCTCCGGCCCCGACCCAAGGAGGCCACTAATGCCGAACCTGTTCAATCTGGTTCTGCAGATCACGGTGATCCTTGCCGTATGCCGAGTGATGGGCAGCCTGTTTCGCAGATTCCATCAGCCGCGCGTGGTGGGAGAAATGTTCGCCGGCATTCTGCTGGGGCCTTCGCTGCTGGGCTGGATTGCTCCGCAGTTCTCCGCCTACCTATTCCCGCCGGCGAGCCTGGGATTTCTTAATGCGCTGAGCCAGGTGGGCGTCGTGATCTTCATGTTCTTAGTAGGATTGGGAATTGATCCCAAGGAACTGAAGCACCAAAGCCACTCCGCCGTGCTGGTGAGCCACGTTAGCATCACGGCTCCGTTTGTATTGGCTTCCTTACTCGCCCTTTACTTGTACCCGAGGCTTTCCGACGATAGTGTTTCGTTCACCAACTTCGCGCTGTTCATGGGTGCGGCCATGAGCGTGACCGCGTTCCCGGTGCTGGCTCGAATTCTGATCGAGCGCGACTTGATGAAGAGCAGCCTCGGGACCGTAGCCATCGCTTGCGCGGCAGTGGACGATGTAACCGGATGGTGCATTCTGGCTTACATTGTCGTGCTCATCCGCGCCGCTCACGGAACAACCTCGATTTGGGTTACTCTGGGCGGCATTCTGGTTTTCGCGCTGATCATGATTTACGGCGTGCGCTTCCTGCTGCGCGATTTTGAACGCACCTTTCACAAGTACGGCGAAATCAGCGAGAATCGCATGGCATTTCTGATTCTGATGGCTCTGGCTTCCGCCTTATGCACAGAGCGCCTGGGAATCCACCTGCTGTTCGGCTCGTTCCTGATGGGCGCCATCATGCCCAAGGAACCTAAGTTCGTGCGCTACGTTCTCGACCGCTTCGAAACCGTTACCATTACTCTGCTTTTGCCGTTGTTCTTCGCCTTCACCGGCCTGCGCACCAACGTTGGTTTGCTCAAGGGCCCAGCCATGTGGTTTTACTGTGCCCTGATCATCCTGGTAGCGGCGGCCGGGAAGCTGGGCGGATCCATGGCCGCGGCGCGTTTGAGTGGAATGGCGTGGCGCGAAGCTGCGGGACTGGGAACCCTTATGAATACCCGGGGCTTGATGGGGCTGGTCATTCTTGATATCGGACTCGATATCAAAATCATTTCGCCGGCGCTATTTTCCATGATGGTGGTAATGGCCCTGGTTACCACATTCATGGCCACGCCGCTGCTGGACTGGATTTGTCCGGATCGAATTCTGCGGCCGGAATTTGGGAAAATCCCAGCGAAAGAAGGCTCTTTAGAGAGCACTATCATTGAATCCCCAAGGGGTTGGGTTGCGTAAGCGCCGACATTGTGCAAGAATTTGCAACCTTATTAGTTGCAATAACTTGTAGCCTTAGAGCCTTTAGTTTTATGTGCGCTTTTTTTGTAGGCGACGGCGGTCCGGTATGGTAATCTTCCATCAAGAATTCCGGTTTTGACTGTACCGATGCGGGACTTCTGAGTGCTTTGATTGACCGCTCGGTTCAGCCCGACCTTCCCCGTTCTTGAGAATATTCATCCCCCACTTTTAGGAAAACGTTTCTATGATGCTTCCTACCGTCCCCCATTTTCGGAGTCCCGGCCTGCCTGCTGGCAACACAACGACCACCGCATCGCGAATCGCTCTTAGGAGCCTGCGAGCTCTGATGGTCGTTCTGATGGTCGCGCTGAGTATAGCCACGACTTGGGGACAACACAACGTGTTGACGCAGCGCGGCGACACCAGCCGGGACGGGCAGTTTTCCACTGAGACCTATCTCACGCCGAGCAACGTAAATTCAAATCAATTTGGCAGCTTGTTCTCCTACGCCGTGGATGGTTACGTTGTGGCTCAGCCGCTTTACGTTTCCGGGGTAAACATTCCGGGCGTTGGCGTGGTGAACGTCGTGTACGTGGTCACGAGCCACGATAGCGTGTTCGCATTCAACGCCGACAGCGCGGGTACGGGAACTCCACTGTGGCAGGTAAGTTTCCTGAATTCTGCCAATGGTACAACCGTGACGACGGAACCGGTTTCCGCGCTAGGTTGCGCTACGGTAAATGGATACGGTGAGGTGGGCATCACCGGAACCCCGGTGATTGACTCGAGTACTAACACGATATACCTGGTCGCGAAAACCATGGAAGTCACGAATGGCGTTACCAGTTATGTTTTCCGGCTGCACGCGCTTGATATCACCACCGGCACGGAAAAATTCGGGGGGCCCCAGGTGATCACTGCTTCTTTTGATGGCGTCACCCTCGAGGCGTACTCGCAATACGATCTGCAGCGGCCTGCGCTCCTGGAATCAAACGGCGTGATCTACATCGGTTTCGGATCGAACGGCTGCGATCAGAATGCGCACGGGTGGCTCCTGGCCTATAGCGCATCCTCACTTGATCAACTGGCTGTCTTCAACACTTCTCCCGCCCAAACCTACGGTGGATCGGTTTGGATGAGCGGAGTCGGCCCCGCGGCAGATAGCAACGGCTATGTTTATCTTTCGACCGCCAACGGGACCTTTGACGCGAACACCGGCGGAGCGGACTACGGCGACACTGTACTAAAGCTTACCCTGAACAACCAAACGTTCTCTGTGTGGGATTATTTCACGCCCTCCAACCAGGCCAAAATGAAATCGGGTGATTTGGATCTGGGCTCGGGCGGAGTTGTGTTGCTGCCAGATGATGGGTTCACTGAATCCGCAACCCTGGCTCTCGCCGAAGGCAAGACCGGAACCATCTACCTGATCAACACCAGCGACATGGGAAAGTACGATACCCACGATGGCGGCGATGGCAATGAAGAAGATGTCATCGGTGCGACCCAGCAAATGTATGGCGCCCCGGTTTATTGGAATGGTTACGTTTACACGGCCGCGCGCCAGGACCACCTCAAAGCCTTCTCCCTTAGTAACGGGATGCTCTCCTCGACGTGGGTCTACGAATCACCGCTGTCCTACACCCTTACCGGTGTGCCGACGCTGTCCGCAAATGGAAGCGAAAACGGGATCTTCTGGCTGGTGCGCAACACCAACAGTACCGGCGGAATCATGGAACTCTCGGCGTTCAATGCGGTCAACGATAACAGTACCGCCAACCTGGCAGAGCTTTATAACACACAAGACGTGAGCGGCCGTGATGCGCTAGGTACGGCGCCGCACTTTGCCACTCCGCTGGTGGCTAACGGCAAGGTATACGTTGGAACCCAGACTCAGTTGAAGGCGTACGGATTGTTTCCAGAGTTGAATCCCTCGGCTGGAAACGACCAGAGCGCAACCGTGAACACACCCATAACGTTGAGTGTCCAGGCGACTGATCCGTATACGGGCGCTGGCATAGCGGGCGTAGCGGTCACCTTCGGCAGCGGAAACAAGGGCACCTTCAGCACCAATCCGGTGACTACCAATTCTGCCGGAACAGCGACAACCACCTATACATTGCCGCAGACCGCGGGAACGTACGCGCTCACGGCTACCAGTTCAGGTTATAGCACTGCTTCCCTCAGTGAAACTGCGGTCCCCGGTGCTGCGGCTGCGCTTTCAGTCGTCTCCGGCTCTTCGCAGGCAGGAACCGTGGCGACTACTTTGCCGCTGCCCCTGGTGGTAATGGCGAAAGACAGTTTTGGGAATAAAGTTTCGGGTGCCTCCGTTACATTTTCCGACAGTTATGGCGGAACGTTCTCGCCCAATCCCGTCAGCACGGGCAGCAACGGCGAGGCCAGTGTTACATTCACTCTTCCGACTTCCGCCCATACCGGTTTTGCGGTCACCGCTTCTTCCGGCACCGCTACCGCGGCAACGCTTCACGAGACTTCAGTGGCAAGCGCTCCCGCCACCGAGACACTATCCTCCGGCAACAATCAGACCGCAGCCCCGGGAACCCAACTGCCAAAGCCCTTAGTCGTAGCGGTTAAGGATCAGTATGGAAACGCGGTATCCGGAGTCACTGTCACCTTCTCTGACCGAGGCGCGGGCGGCAGTTTCATCAACAGCACGCCGCTTACAAATAACGCCGGGCAAGCCAACGCGACTTACACTTTGCCACCTTCAGCTGGCACATACTCCATCACCGCAACTGTGAATAGTAACGTCGACGTTGTGACTTTCACGGAGACAGCCAACTGAGATTTCAGTAGAAGCTTTGCGGTAGCTGGAACAGTTGTCAAAAAAATGTAATCGGGCCGAGTGATGGGCGCTCTCTCCCCAGCCCTGGAATCGGACACAGAAAGACAGAAAGAATGATCGGCGGAGACTGACTCATCATGACTAAATTTCGAATCCTGACATTGGCGTTCGTATTCTTGACCGCGTGGTCGATGGCCCAGACGGTAACATCGTTTGAGGGCATCGACGCCAGCCAGCTCGCCAGTCCCGAATATGACGTGGATCCCAACGGCGCCGTCGGGACCAAGCAATTCATGCAATACGTCAACCTGTCCTATCAGGCATTCGATAAAGTCACATTTGTCCCGGTATGGAGTACTCCGCAGCTGGTGAGCACGCCTTTCACTAAGAATGGGCTGACGATTTGTGAAGCCATCAGCGGGGATGGAATGATTATTTTTGATCGCCTGGCCTCGCGCTGGGTTATCGCAGGCCACACGGGAACGGAAAATAATTATCAATATTGCGTCGCTATCTCCAACACCGACGACCTGAGTTCGCCATCCCTTGCTTGGTACACCTACGACATCCCTCTGAATCCTTATCTTGGAACGAATGCCGAGGGAAATGTTTATTTTCCGGACTGGCCAAAGATCGCCACATGGCCAGATGCCTATTACGTCACCATCGATTTGAACGACATCAATCAAAATTACCGGGAAGTTGGGATAGTGGCATGCGCTTTGGACCGGACGAACATGCTGATCAACGGCACGCCCAACCCGCCGCAGTGCTTCAATGTGAACAGCCCGCTAAGTGACGGAATTTACCTTGGCCATAGCATGATTCCCGCGGACGTCGACGGCACCACCGCACCGCCCGCGGGACGTGACGAGTACATGGTGAGCATCGAAAACCCTGTAATCAACAACACCGCCTCCACCTCCAGCACATTCAACTTGTGGGACTTCCATGTGAATTGGAGCAATCCGGCTCTGACCACTTTCACGCAGTCGGCGGTTTCAGTGGCACCCTACACTCCCGGATGCTACGACGTGCTCTCTCCGGTGCAAACTGTGTGCGTACCGGAACCCTCCACCAGCACCACCAAAGAGTACATCGATTCCGTGGGCGACCGCTTTATGCCGCGGTTTGCTTACCGCAACTTCGGCTCCTACGAATCGTTTCTATTCAGCCATGATGTGTCCGTCAGTTCGAGCAGCACGCAGACTGGAATTCGCTGGTATGAAATGCGTGGAGCTGGCACTCCTACGGTTTATCAGGATGGCACAGTGAATCCGGACTCGACAAATTACCGCTTCATCCCCAGCATTGCTGAGGATTCTTTCGGCAATGCGGCGGTGGGTTACAGCATCTCGAGCAAATCAACTCATCCCAGCCTCAGTGCGTCGTGGTTCAGCCTTACCAACCCGGCACCGCCAGTCGAATTCACACTTTATGATGGCACCGCCGATCTGGAAAATACGTGGCATTGGGGATCCTATGACAGCATGACGGTGGATCCGGTGGATGGCTGCACCTTCTGGTATGTCAACGAATACTATCCGGTGAACCAGACGGGGACTCTGATCAATTGGCACACAAGGATCGCTAATTTCCAACTGCCTGGTTGCGCCGGCGTCGGAGTTTTGCCGAACGGCCTCACTTTCGGCGCCCAGGTAGTAGGCACAACCAGCGCGCCACAGGTCGTTACTTTGACCAACAATCTGACCACGACGTTGACGATCAGCAGCGTCGGATTCACGGGAAACAACAGTGGAGATTTCGCGCAGACGAACAACTGCGGAACCAGCGTGAATGCCGGCGCGAGCTGCACCATCAACGTCACCTTCACGCCAGCTGCCAGCGGCACGCGCACCGCTACGCTGAACGTGACCGACAATGCGGGCAATAGTCCGCAAACCGTCAGCCTCACCGGAACTGGGATTGTGCCGGTCACTTTGTCGACGGCGAGTATCTCGTTCGGGACGGTGCTGGTTGACTCGAGAGCCACTGCAGCGCCGGTAACGCTGACGAATAATCAGTCGGTTAGCCTGACCAACATTAGTATTTCCGTCACCGGCGCCGCGTTCAGCCAAGTGAATACGTGCGGTTCCAGCATTGCCGCGGGCGCGCAGTGCACCATCACCGTCACATTCGCTCCAAGGACTAGTGGCTCGCAAACCGGAATGGTAACCATTTCCGACAGCGCCATCAACAGCCCGCAAACCATCAGTCTCAAGGGTACGGGCGAGCTGCCGGTCGCACTTAGCCCTGGCACCTTGGCTTTTGGCACGGAGACCGTGGGGGTCACGAGCGCTCCTAAGACAGAAACTGTGACGAACAACCTGAAGGTGACGCTGGATATCACCAGCATCAGCATTAGCGGCGCGGACGCGAGTAACTTCACCGAGACCGGCACTACTTGTGGGAGCACGCTTGCCGCGGGTGCGAAGTGCACAATAACGGTGACTTTCACACCCAGCGCTACGGGTGCGCGAAGCGCCACCCTGGATATTACCGACAGCGCTTTAACCAGCCCACAAACCGCGAAGCTCACGGGCACGGGAGAGAATTAGACTCGTCTGTCGCCGGCGGTGGTTTTCTTACAGAGGCACGACTTTTTGCGACGCCTGCTTGTCCGGGCTCGCCTCGTCAAGACGTGGCGCAGAAATGGGGCCTTTGCGGAGCTTGCTGGCAGCCACGGCGATGCGAGCCCGAGGCTTTCGGGATGGCGCGGAGGGGACGACCGCACCCGCACCGGTCAAGCCAAAGGCATACAACACCACTTCCACGCGACTGGAAACTCCCAACTTATCGAAAATGCGGAAGAGATAATTCTTTACCGTATGTTCCGTCAGCTTTAGACGATGGGCAATCTCGCGGTTGGACAATCCCTCCGCGACACCGCTGACCACATCCTGTTCGCGCTTGGAAAGGATGGATACATCACTCGTGTTCCCTGCCCGGCGGCCCGGCATGGCTTGTGAAAGGGCGTCCAGGAGATACTTGAGTTCGTGGCTGTTGGCCCAGACTTGGCCGGCGTGAACGCAAGCGATGCACCTGGGCAAGAGCTTCAGAGATTCGCTGCGGCAGAAAATGCCGCTGGCCCCGGCACGAAAGGCTTCTACCGCGGACCTGCGCTCGGAACGATCCAATAACATGACGATACGCGTTGCCGGATGGGCGGCGTGCAACTGGCGAGCCACCTGGAATCCGAGAACAGGATCGTTCTCCAGCAGTGGGCTGAGCACCACCACATGAGGTTTCTCGCTGGCGGCAACAGCCAGAATAGTGGCGGCGGAGAGCTGAGTTTCGAGCACCTGAAACCGTTTGTCACGAGCCAGAACATCAGCCAGCAACTGACTGTTCATGCGGGTGCTGTCGGCGGCCAGCACTCGGATTAACGCCTTGTCTTCGCTGGATTCGATGGAGAGGTCGGTCACGGCTGGCGTCCCCACCTCGAGGCTTGCTGATTGCCCATTACGTTCCTTCACCCGGGATCGGCCCCTTAACAGCTGAGAGAAAAGCTTGCTGCTTTCCTCCATATCCTGTTTGTACTCTGTTGGAAATTTGTTGCGTCGGCCAAAGACACTTGCCGAACTGCTTGCAGCCTCTTGTAAAGTAGCCGCTCGACTAGTGATGGTAAATAGTACTTTAGTATCCGGCGCTGCCATCCAACCGTCAGTGTCCGGCAAACGCCAGCTCTTTGGCCCGTTGCGCCGCTTTCACCACGGCTTTAATCAGCGTTACCCGCAGCTTGCCTTCCTCCAGTTCCATAATGCCGTCCACGGTGCAGCCGGCGGGAGTAGTAACCGCATCCTTAAGGAGCGCGGGGTGATCTCCGGTTTCAAGGACAACGCGGGCGGCTCCCATGGTGGTTTGCGCTGCGAGCAAGGTTGCGATATCACGAGGCAGGCCCACCTTGACGCCCGCTTCGGCAAGCGATTCGATGATGATGTAGATGTAGGCCGGGCCGCTGGCAGAAAGCCCGGTCACCGCATCCATGTGCTTTTCGTCGACTACCACCGTGCGGCCTACCACGTCGAACATGGTGGTTGCGGTCTCCACGTGACTGGCGTCGGCGTATTTTCCTTTGGCCAGTGCGGTCATGCCGCAGCACAGCAGGCACGGCGTGTTGGGCATGGCGCGGATTACAGGCACAGGGGCATCCAGCGTCTTCTCGATCAGACTGTTCGGGACCGACGCGGCCACGGAGATGATCAACTGTCGAGGCGAGATATGGCCGCGCAGTTCGGCCACAACTTCCTCGACCACCTGCGGCTTCACGCCAATCAAGATGACGTCCGCGTCTTTGGCCGCCTGCAAATTGTTGATGCCCACCGGTATGCCGAGCTTTGCGCTCAGTGCCTTGGCACGGTCTTCGTGAGCCACCGTCGCGGTCGTGAGTTCTGGCGCGAGCAAGCCGTTTCTCAGCAGCGCCTGGAGCAGTATGCCACCCATCTTGCCCGCCCCCAGCACCGCGACTTTCTTGCCTGAAAGATTATTTGCCATACTTGCTCTTCTCTCCGTTCCGTCGACGAGATCCGCGCCCAGCAATAAATTGCTCAGAGTGTGAATTGTAACGGTTTCGCGCGCCAGCCGCGAAGCCTCGATGGGCTATGCCTGGCGCGCCTTCTGGCGGCCGCCCTGCTCCCACGCCCAGGCTGTTTGCACGATCTCTCGCAGAGCGCGCTTTGCTTTCCACTGTAATACGGCCTGCGCATGCGAGGGGTCGGCAACCAGAGCCGGAGGATCTCCGGGCCGCCGCGGCCCCATGCGTCGCGGAACTTTGGAACCCGTCACCTCTTCGATCATCGCGATCACTTCCTTGACCGAGCAACCTAAGCCAGTGCCCAGATTTAGGGCGGCAGAGCTGTTTCCCGCCTCAATGTGCTTGAGGGCGAGCACGTGAGCATCGGCCAGATCGTTTACATGAATGTAGTCGCGGACACAGGTTCCGTCGGGCGTGGGATAGTCGGCGCCGAACAATTCCAGTTCTCCCCGCTCGCCGGTGATGGCTTTTAATGCGGCCGGAATCAAGTGCGTCTCCGGATCGTGAAGTTCTCCAATCTCTCCGCTTTCGTCGGCTCCGGCGGCGTTGAAGTAACGCAGGCTCATGTAGCGCATCCCGTAAGCGCGGTCATAAGCTTCGAGAGCATTTTCAAAAAAAAGTTTCGAAGTGCCGTAGGGATTCACGGGCTGCCGCGGCGTATCTTCGGTGATGGGCATCTTCTGGGGCATTCCGTACACTGCGCAAGTCGAGGAAAAAATAAAGCTGCGGACTCCTGCATCCAACGCGGCATTCAGCAGAGCCAATCCTGCCTCGGCATTGTTCTGGAAATAAATCCGTGGATTCTGGACGGACTCACCAACCTGCGAATGCGCCGCGAAGTGCATGACGGCATTCACACGGGTCATCACCCGGCTTAACGCGGTACGGTCCGAAATGTCGCCCACTACCAGCTCGAAACCCTTTGCCAGAAAGGCGTGTCCACGCGACAAGTTGTCGTAGACGATGGCTTCGTACCCGTGGCGCCGCAACGCCCGCGCCGCGTGGCTTCCAATGTATCCCGCACCGCCAACAACTAGGATCGGCAAATCATTTCCTTTCTGCTTCTTGTTTTCCCGCCCAGCAACCCGGGTCAGCCGGACAGCACTACGCGCGGCTGGCCGGGAAATCCCACCTGGAGATCATGAGATTCTCCGTCGTTTCGGGAATTCGCTGCTGTGATGTCTGGGGGATCGTTAGTCTTCAGTCTTCGAAAAGTCAAACCTCAGTCTGTCTGGCTTCGATTCACCCTGTCAAGCCGAAAATGGGAAATTGCCGTTCCGGACTATATCCCGGGTACGGGAATCCGGAAGCCATCAATGTAATTCCTGCACTAGTCATTGCAAGTTATTGATTCAAAATGAATAACTTCGCCATTCTTCGAAGATTAAGCACGCAGTAACTTTCCCGGAATTAGGACACCGCAATTCGGATTTCGGGCGATGCACCTCTGTGACCTTACAGAAGCTACCTTTCCGTAGTCTCCTAGGGTTGGGACGGTATTGACAAGCCAAACCGCCCGTCCATCAAGCCTTTTGAGGTGCTTTAATGTTACAGGACTCCCCCAAGCCCTGCACGTCAGGGTGTTTTTATAAGGTTACGTGTGCCCTTTTCTTTCTAGCTCTTACGGTATTTTCTTCCGCCTTTTCTGAAGCCAAACTCGCGGTTCAGGAACAGGCTCCGCAAGGAACGGTAGGAATCACTTACAACACAGTGTTAACCGTCACCGGCGGAACTACGCCTTATTCGTTCTCGGGAACTGGCCTACCTGCAGGCGTGCGCCTGAGTGCCACAGCTGGGAGCATCAGCGGGGTGCCGTCAACCTCGGGCACGTTTCCAGTAAACGTAACGGTAACCGACGCGGACTCGGATAAAGTGACGGCCAGCTTTTCCATCGTCATCGCTGCATCGGGAACGGTCAGCGTCGTGGTTTCCCCGGACGCGGGCCTCCTGGTGTCGGGTCAGACTCTGCAATTCAAGGCGACGGTGTACAACTCGTCCAATCAAGGCGTGACGTGGTCCGCGTCAGCAGGGACGATCTCGAGCACCGGACTCTATACGGCGCCGCAGGTCAGCAGCGGCACGTGGACCTACAGGGTCTGGGCGACCAGCACGGCGTACCCCGCCAAGTCGGACACAGTGATGGTTGTGGTTACGCCGCTCGTGATACCACTGCAAATTACAACCTCTTCCCTTCCGGAAGTGATTACGGGCGCCACGTATACGGAGACGCTGGCCGCCAGCGGCGGCAAGTCTCCCTACCATTGGAAACTCACGAGTGGGACGCTTCCGCAGGGGCTTTCTCTGGCCAGCACCGGCGTGCTCTCGGGCTCAACCGCACAGACCGGACCGTTCACTCTCACATTTCAGGTCACCGACTCTTCCTGGCCGGTACAGCTGACCGCGAGCCAGCAGTTTGTTTTGCAAGTAAGTAGTTTGGTTGAAATCACCACTACACTTCTTCCCGAGATCACGGCGGAATCCGATTACGATGCCCCGATGGCCGGCGTCGGCGGCACCACGCCTTATCATTGGAGCATTAGCACTGGAACGCTGCCCAAGGGAATTTCCCTGGCCAGCACTACGGGTGACTTCACCGGTACCACCTCGCAGACCGGACAGTTCAGCTTCACGGTTAAACTCACCGATTCATCTTCCCCCCCACAAACCGCAAGCCAGGCTCTCTCGGTAACTGTCATTCCGGCGCAGAGTACCGTTGCTGACTTCTATGTCGCGACGGACGGCAATAACAGCTGGAGCGGCACTTTGCCGGCACCAAACTCCAAGGGTACGGACGGACCTTTTGCCACCGTCTCGCGGGCGCAGACGGCGGTGCAGGGCATCCTGCAAAACCCCAAAGGCCGCACTACGCCCATTCACGTCATGGTGCGGGCCGGCAGTTTCTACGTGACGCAGCCACTATCATTCACCACGGCCGACTCGGGAACATCGACTCTGCAAGTGGTTTGGGAGAACTATCCTAACGAAACGCCGGTCATCAGCGGAGGAATGCACATCACCAACTGGACTCACGGCAGCGGCAATGAATGGCAGGCGACCTTGCCGTCTTCCGTGCAATATTTTGAGCAGTTATTTTACAACGGGCAGCGGCGGCTGCGACCGCGCCTGGGTGGCTCTTTGGGCACGTATTACCGAGTCGCAGCGACGATCTATCTACCTGGTTCGGCCTCGGGTCCGGCGCCCGACCCCAACTGCACGGTCTATATGTCCGGCCTGGGATGGGAGTGCTTCGATCGTTTTCAATACACGGCCACGGACCCGATTAGCAGCAGCTGGACGAATCTGAATTCGCCGTATCCTCAGGGCGACATAGAACTCTACGACTTTGAGAAGTGGACCGTCCCGAAACTGAGAATCAAGTCTATCGATACGGCAAGCAATATCATCTACCTGACCGGCCCCACCGATCAGCAGGATTTCTATCACGGATTCATGGTTGGGCACCGCTATGTCGTCGAAAACATCAAGAATGAATTAACCCAGCCGGGACAATGGTTCCTCGACCGCTCGAAGACACCGTGGACGCTAACGTATCTGGCAAACACCGGCGAGAACCCGCCGACGGATACGGTGATCGTTCCGCAAAGCACGCAAGTGCTGGTGGCCACCGGACTGCAATGGGTGACGTTCCAGGGAATCACCTTCGAGCATGACAATTGGACGGTTCCCGCCCTGGGATACGCATCCGTGAGCCAGGAGCCGACCATCCCGGCCGCGGTGGGCTGTTACAACTGCCAGAACGTAACCATGAACGGCGTAGTGGTTGCGCAAACCTCGGGCGGAGCCATGGAGTTCGACACCACCAGCACCACCGCGACGAACGCGCACAATACTATTGAAAATTCGGCCTTGTACGATGTGGGCGTTTTTGGCATTCGCAACGGCTTGCTTGCCCAGTACACTGACACTGACAGCAACGTCGCGCAATTCGCGCTATTCGAAAACAACGTGATCGCAGGCTACGGCAGGAACATCCCCAGCGGCATAGCAATTGAGCAGGGCGATGGCCACGACAACACCTACACTCATAATGAGATCTACGACGGATATCACAGCGGTATCGAAGTCTGTAACCTCGGCTGTCCGCCGGGTTCGCAAAATTCACACGGCGCGTTCAACAATGTTATCTCCTTCAACCATATCTATAACATCGGGCAAGGCATTACGGATGACATGGGCGGGGTTTACTACAACACAGATCCCAATGCGACCGGCAATCAGGTCCTGAACAACAAAATACACGACGTCAGCGATGCCTCGGCATTAGATGCGGATGGCTACGCCGGCCAGGGTATTTACCTGGACGAAAACACATCCAGCGCGCTGGTCGAAAACAACCTAGTCTACCGCACATCGGCCGTTGGTCAGGCGCAGACTTGCGGACCACAAACCGCGGGCGTGCCCAACACGATTAAGAACAACATTTTTGCCTACGGACGTTTGGGCACCAAGCAGGAAGGCTGCGATCCACCGGCTGCGGGAGTCCTGCAATTTACTTTCACCAACAACCTGATCTATTTCGATATGGGATATGTCCAGACGGGATATGCCTACTGCATGGGGGGATCGTGCACGGAAGTGCAGAAGTACTCCGACAACATGTACTGCTACGCGAAGGGCGTGGCCTGTGCGCTGCCTACCAACCCGTTCTACACTACCAGTTCGGCTGGCCGATCGCAGTCTACGTATTACGCGAGTCTCTCGGCATGGCAGAGTGGCACGGGCGAGGATTCGGGAAGCGTAGTGCAGAACCCAGGCTTCGCGAATCCGGTTTACCCGGACGACGATTATTCGCTCGCCGAGTCTCCTGGCGTGGGCTTTGTTGTCTTTAACCCAAACGAAGCAGGACGGTCCAATCCGGTGATTCCGGATCCCACGGTGCTGCCTATGTTCGTCACGGCTCCGTTTAATCCGGCCACGCAGTTCTAGAAGGGACGAGTTTCTGAGCAACTGAGCACTCAGCATTTAGCACTCAGCCGATTTGGCTTAGTGCTGACGGCTGAATGCTGAGCTATGATGCAGGCGGCGGCTTGCCGAAAGCAATCCGCCGCTTCTTTTATTTGTGTTGCGCCTTGTGCTCGGTCGAAGCGCCGGGCTTTTCCAGAAGTATGGGTTTCGATCCGATCATGACTACTCCGTTGCCGATTGGAAGCGTTTGCCCTTGCAGATCTCGGTATTGCGAGAAATCGCTGGCGATTGCGTACTTCAAAGTTGCCTGCGTGTCATACGAGTTCGCGGCGTTCCACACGATTCTGGCCTGATAACCGCTGCTACGAGAAATATCGCAAATCCAAACGTCGTGATCGCCGAAACAAGGCTTGGTGAAGCTGGCGCCTACCAACCAGTTGTAAACCTGACCATAGGCGACCCCGGCTTTGTTAATGCCATTTCTCCCGTCCCACATTCCGCCCCAACCGCGTGCGTCGCCCCCGTTATCCCACATAAACCAATAGGCGCGCGCTACGCCGCTGGAGGCTTGCAGAATCAACCAGCGTGCTACATACGCCGCCTGCACGTCAGGATCGGGCAGTTCGCCGTTTGTGCCCCAGCCGCCTTCCGTTGCCCACAGCGGCTTTCCGGCCATTCCACCTTTGTCGAGTAACGACCGCATGGTGGCAATCTTTCCAAGCAGCGTGTCTGGGCACGCGGGAGATTGCCCCCCGCCCGGGCAACCGCTTCTCGCGAAGGTCTCGGGAAACGGCACGGGATTGATGTTCCAGGTGCGAGCCGCGTAAGGATGGAAAGCTCCAGCGTCGGGATAGTCTACGCCGAGCTGCTTGTAGGCCAGTAGATACTGCTTCATGTATTCGTCGTAGGATCGGCTGTCGCCATTGCCCTTAGTGTCTCCAGAAGTTGCGGCGGAGATGTCGGGAGTGAGCGTGGTGCAGCTCCGGCATTGATCTTTAACAATCTTCACCATGTCGGCGCACATCTTCGCGCTCTGCGCGTAGGTCCCGACCCAGAAGCCGTCAAGGTTCGGCTCATTCCAGCAGGAGAACGCAACGATGCGGCAGCTCTTGTTCGGAGCGGTGCCAGTGCAGACGTGATCGAGCATACTGGTAACGAACTCCTTGAATTGGCAATCCGTCGTCGTCACGCCCGCAAGTGGTCCCTGGCACGCGGCCGTCGTCATAAGATCTGCGGGAGGAGCACAATCCGCCGAGTCGCGGCGTGGGCCGCAGGCTTCGTGAGAACTGGCCGCAGCCCAGTCCGGCGTGCGGCTGAAGGTGTACATCACATCGACGCCGTGGGCGCGAGCCGCATTGAGCCAGCCATCCAACATGCGCCAGTCGTATCGGTTGCGGCCCGCGCCTTCCAGATGAAACCAGGTCGTGAGGTTGCCCAGCATCCGCAGGCTTCCGAACGGGACTTGTGGCCATGGAGTTCCGAGGCGATTAATGTGCATGCCAAAGAACGTTGGCGGGATCGGCTCGCCAGCCGCACCAGTCTGCGCCCTGCCGAATCGAGCGAAAGAAAGAGCAAAGACGAACAATG
>PKVZ01000259.1 GCA_003131635.1 Acidobacteriaceae bacterium | reverse complement strand
TGACGGCGGCGATGCGGAGGTTGGTGCCGCCGAGGTCGACTCCGATGGAAAAATCAGGCATGGAGGAGAAGATATCAGAACCTGGGCGGATTCTATCGGGTTGATTGCCGAGGTAGTGGTGCAGTTTGATAAGGAAGCGAGCCAGGCGCGCGATTATTGCGTCGCAAAAAACGCGCCGCACCGCGCGGCTCGCCCAGATTCCTCACGGCGCAAACAACGCTTGTTCGGAATGACAACCAAACTGCACCACTCCCATTGCCGATTACGGCTTTACGTGGCCCATCCCATGAAGATCGCCACTACGACGACAGTATCGACCAAGCCGTGCGCCAGTATCGGAGCCCATAGATTGCGGCCGGAAAGAAGATAGACGCTGCCGAGGACCAGGCCGGAATAGGTCGAGTCCATAACACCGGCTGGACCTTTGTAAAAGTGCCCAAAGCCGAAGAGCAGCGCGACGTATAGCATGGCGAGGATGTAGGCCAGGTTTGATCGGTTGCCGAGGTCGGCGGCACGAGTGAGGAGGTAACCGCGATAGCCGATCTCCTCGCCGAAGCCGGCAAAGAGCCAAACGATGGCGAGGTTGCGGAGTGCACTTTTCCACTCGTGCACTGGCGTCTTTAACAGCGAAGAAACATTTTCCGGAGTGTGCCAGAAATGGCTGGCCAGCGGCTGGATTACGAATTCGCTACCCAGCACCAGGACAGCGACCGCCGCGAGGGCGAGCAAGATTGTCTTCGGCCAGGAACTGGGGCGCTTGAGGCCCGCTGCGCTCCATCGGCCTTTTCGAACCAGGGCCGAAATCCAGAAGAGCAAGAACAAGAATGGGACTTCGTTCGGCACAAGGTGAAAGATGTTGTGACCGATAACAAGAAATGATCCGAAAGCAAGTTCAGCGAGAGAACTGTAACGTTCGCTAGAGGAGAGCGGAGGATTGGCGTCCGTGGAAGCTGGCTGTAAGTCGGGCATCAGCGGATCTGCTAGACCGAGATCGTAGCTTAACGGACGGCATCAGGCAAGAACCACCCATGAACCGTTGCCTATTTCTGGCACTTTGGGCAGTAGTGGCTGCTGCGGCCGGCGATGACGATGCGTTTGATGGGAGTTTTGCAGACCAGGCAGGGCTGGGCTTCGCGGCCGTAGACGCGGTGCTGGAGCTGAAAGAATCCTTCTTCGCCGTCGGC
This sequence comes from Acidobacteriaceae bacterium, assembly GCA_003131635.1. Classification (GTDB taxonomy): domain Bacteria; phylum Acidobacteriota; class Terriglobia; order Terriglobales; family Acidobacteriaceae; genus Sulfotelmatobacter. The sequence continues at coordinate 2,454 of PKVZ01000259.1, read as the reverse complement.
GTCGACGTAATCGGAAATGGAAGAGCCGCCGAGGGAGATGGCTTCGCGGAGAACTTCCTGAATCGCGATGAAGAGTTTGGCTAGTTGGTCGCGGGTGATGGTGGAGGCGCGGCGGCGGGGGCGGATTCCGGCGCGGAAGAGAGATTCATCGGCGTAAATGTTCCCGACTCCGCGCAGAAGTTTTTGATTGAGCAGAGCGCTTTTGATGGGAGTTTTTCGATTCCGAAATAATGGGGTGAAGCGGTCGAGATCGGCCTCCAACGGCTCGATGCCAGCGGCTGCGAAATCGCCGGTGGGGGCGACGCTCAAGCGGCCGAAGCGGCGGGGATCGACGAAGCGGAGTTCCCTGCCGGAGGCGAGTTTGAGAATGGCGTGCGTGTGTTTTAGGATTTCAGATTCGGGGTCGCAGACCTGGAGGCGGCCAGTCATTCCCAGGTGGACGATGAATTGGGATTGGACGGCGGGAATGGATTCGTCTGGCTCGGTTCGTGCCGCTTGGGGCAGACGTAGTTTGGATCCCTTACGCGGTGGCTTTGGCTGCCGGCGTATAGCGGGCGAGGGCGCCCGCTCCACATTATTATTATTATTCCTCTTATCGTTCCGAATCAGATCGAAGACTATGTGTTTGCCTATGCGGCGGACGGTGAGGATGCGGGTGCTTTCGAGGGCGGCGGCGATTTCTGACGCGGGGGATTTAAGCGGTTCGGGCTTTTCGCCGAGCCAGATGGATTCGATGACTTCGCCCGTTACGCGCTTGGCGAGGCCGCGGGCGATGGTTTCAACTTCGGGAAGTTCGGGCATGTGTGGTTAGTTTACAAGGGGCGAAGGTCACCTTCTAGCGGCAGGGTACAGAAAGAGCTTTAACCACTAAGGACACGAAGTTTCACGAAGGATTCTTAAAGGGCGGCTTCGTGAAGCGATGCCCTTTGAGACGAACCCTGAACAGGACAGGTTTTAGTCCTTGAGAGGGACTACGGCTTGGCCATCGCGGCAGAAGGTGGCGACTCTTTGGAGATCGCCGTTGGCTTGGGGCAGGGTCATTACGGGGCCGTAGCAGTAAACGGCGTGGCCGGTGGCGGCGAAGTACCAGCGTCCGCCTTTGGAGTGTTGGTCCATGTGGCCGATGGGGCGGCGCAGTGGCTGGGTGGGATTTACAACCGTCATGCCGAANNTGGCGGGCTCGTTCGAGTCTGAAGCCTGCGCCTTGAAACTTAGCCGCTAAATCTTAATCAAATCGCGACGCTGATCTCCTAAATCCGAAGCAGGCATGGGTGGAACCTGGGCGTGAGGAGCCTGGGTCTGAGGCTTGGCGGATTTGCCTGCGCGGCTTGGGGAGTGGTGCTGCGGTACGGCCTGGGTTGACGGGTTCTGGGACGACGGAGTCTGGGTAGACGGAGTTTGCCCGTGGGTCGACGGGGTTTGGGTTAGAGTTTGGGCCTGGCGCTGGACTTCGGCCATTTGCTTTTCGTGCAGGGCCTTTCCCTTCGCGGCCCAGAGTTCGGTGCTGTCACCGAGCAAGATCTGAATCAGATTGCGCTGCGATTGGATGGTGTCGCCTTGCTCGACGATGAGCAGGGTCATCAAGCCGTAGGAAGCCAGAAAGACGACGGTGAGCAAAGGCATCAAGCTGCGCTTTTTTGCCGGAGCCACATTATTCTGAACTACCGGAATCCAGTCTTTGTTGTCTTCGTCACCGAATAGAGTTGTCAAACGGCACCCCAGTCTCGCCCGGCAAGCGCAGGCAATCTTAGAGAAGCAGCTAGTGCGCCATTGGCGACGCGTAGCGGAAGGCATTGAATTTAGTGGGGTTAAGGGGCGATGGGGGTTGCCTGGCGTGGCGCTTAAGTGCAATTCCATGCACATTATGAGCAAGGGGGATTGTCGGCGTAGCAGCCCCAAGCCGGGGCCAGAATGCCGTAGTGCGAATTACTTCCCGCCGAGCAGCAGTTTTGCGATGGTGGCCAACTGCATGTTGGAGGTGCCTTCGTAGATTTTGCCGATCTTGGCGTCGCGCCAATATTTTTCGACGGGATAGTCTTTGGTGAAGCCGTAACCGCCGTAGATTTCGATGGCGAGTGAGGTGACGCGCTCGGCCACTTGCGAGGCGAAGAGCTTGGTCATGGCGGCTTCCTTGACGAAGTTCACTCCGGCATCTTTCATGCGGGCGGCGTTGTAGACCATAAGGCGGGCGGCCTCGATTTCGGTGGCCATCTGGGCGATCTGGAACTGGATGCCCTGGAAATCGGCGATGGCTTTGCCGAATTGCTTGCGCTCCTGCGCATATTTGGCAGCGAACTCCCATGCGCCGCGAGCGACGCCGATCATCTGGGCGCCGATGCCGATGCGGCCTTCGTTGAGAGTTTCGATGGCGATCTTGTAGCCTTTGCCGACCTCGCCGAGGACGTTGTCTTTGGGCACGCGGCAATCTTCGAGAATCAGTTCGCAGGTTGAGGA
>PKVZ01000163.1:1816-6793 GCA_003131635.1 Acidobacteriaceae bacterium | reverse complement strand
TGCTGGGCGTGATCCAGTTGGTGAATGCGAACATTTCACAATTCAGCGAGCAGGAAATTTTCTTCTTGCAGGCCTTGTGTGACTATGCCGCCATTGCCATCGAGAACGCGCGCTGGGTGGAGAAGATCCAGGAACTCACGATTACCGACGACTGCACCGGGCTGTACAACGCGCGGCATCTTTATAAGACGCTGGAGACCGAGGTTTACCGTTCATCGCGGTTTGGATATGAGTTCAGCGTGCTGTTCATCGATCTGGACCGCTTCAAGGCGGTGAACGATACCCACGGGCATTTGATCGGCAGCAAGCTCCTGGCGGAGATCGGATATCTGGTGAAGGCGCAGCTGCGCTTGATCGACTATGCGTTTCGTTACGGCGGGGATGAATTCGTAGTGCTATTGCCGCAAACCGGCAAGGATCAGGCGCTGGTGGTCGCCAAGCGCTTGCGCGACGGGATGCGGGCCAGCAGTTTCTGCCGCGATGAGGGATTGAATCTGAACGTTCGGGCTTCGATTGGACTCGCAACCTATCCGCACGACGCGCGCGACGCGCATGACATCATCCGCCAAGCCGACGAGATGATGTATCTGGTAAAGAACACGACCCGCGACAATATCGGGATTGCCCAGCGCGGAGTGATGAAATGAGGTCGGGTGATTGAGTGATTGAGCGATCGTGTGATTGAGCGATTGAAAACTCTACCGTCCTTCCATTGCAGGCACAATAATCGACATCATTTGATGCTATACTATGTGCTAGGGAGAGTGATCTGTATGCGAACAACCGTAGCGCTTGATGACGATCTCGTCCGAACGGCGCAGGAATTCACCGGCGTAGCCGAGAAAACCGCGTTGCTTCGAGAAGCTCTGAAAGCCCTCATCGAGCGGGAAAGTGCCCGCAGATTGGCCGCGTTGGGCGGCACTATGCCGAAGTTGAAGAATATCCCGCGCCGCAGGGGTCGGGTGGGTTGATTCTCGCAGATACGTCCGTTTGGATCGATCACCTTCGTTCCGAAAATCAAGAGATGCGCCGGCTTCTGAGCGACGGAAACATTTTGATCCATCCTTTCATTGTTGCGGAACTGGCGTTGGGATCGCTGCGGGGGCGCACCACGACGCTTGCATTGCTGGACCTTTTACCGCAGGTGAGAACAGCTCAACTGAGCGAGGTGCGGCGAATGATTGAGGCTCGTCGTTTGTACGGCCTCGGCATCGGTCTGACCGATGCACACCTGATTGCCTCTGTCTTTCTCAATTCGCCCATACTTCTGTGGACTAGAGATAAGCAACTCCGTAAGGCCGCCGAAGCCCTTGGCATCCACGCCAGCCTGGGTTGAGAAACGAAGAAGGTCATTTTGTGATTGGGAAGTTTCAATCGTCCAATCACCCAATCACCCGATCGCTCAATTTCAGATTCACTTTGGCTTCGCGGGCTCTGCATTCTTGTCTTTCACATCCGGCGTCCATGGATTCGTATTTGCCGGGGCAGTGGGATTTACGCTGAAGGGCCAGACGTAGAGGTTCATGCCTTCGTTGGCCTTGGTCTCGACGATCGCGTACTCGCCGGGGGCCAGGTCTGTAGTGGGAGTCAGTTTGAGCCAGCCTGAGCCCACGCGGTCGATCGTGGTTTTAACGGAATTTTGATCCTGACTGATTTTGCCGGTCGAAGCGCGTTTGATATCGCCCACGACGCGCTTGCCGTTTTTCACTTTCAGTTGCACGATGCGATAGCGATCGAAGGGAACGGCGGCCTGTTCGGGTTGTTGAGGCCGCTCCGCCTTCTGGGGTTCGGCGCGCGGGGCGTCGAGACTGGGCTGCGATGGTTTGGCCGACGCAGTTTCGCCCGGTGGCGGCTGGGAGGAAGTGTCGTCGTCCATCCTGATGTAAATAGAAGGAACCGCGACGTGGGAGAAGACAGCAGCGTGTTCGCCATCCAGCTCTATCGTTGCCTTGCCGCTGGCGACTACACCGCGCAGGATGTTGGTCTTTGCGTTGCGATTGATGTCCCCCTCATCCTGCTGCAGTTCGTCGAGCTGCGGCTGGCCCTTGAAATTGTCCAGCAGATACAGACCATAAAGTTCCGGCAAGTGCAGGCCGGGAGCGACTTGCGGAAGATTGGCCTCTTCGGCTTCGCGTTCTGCGTCGGTTTCCTTGTCGATGACAGCGGCCTCAGGGATGGTGGGCACAGAGACCCGGTCCTTCTCGAATTTTTCCGTAGCCGGCCAGTCCACCAGCGAGGAAGGAAGTTCCTCCCACTCTTCGCGCTCGGCGCTGTAGTAGCGCACGCGGTCGCCCTTCACTTCATACTTTGTGATCGACTGGTAGGAGCCGTCTTTGAGGATGAGACGGCGGGCGAGTTCCTGCGCCGCCGAATGCAACGCGAGCGCCACGGTGAGCGCAAGTATGGTGATCAAGATGGAATGTAAGCGCGTGATTCGGGAAGCCATGAGTTTCCTGATTTTCGTTTTGTCCTTATGTTTGTCTCAATTATCTTCTTCTCGATTATCTTCTTTCGATTATCTTCCGAAATGGCTTTTTGCACCAAGCGCCAACCTCTCACTTCCGTCCCTTGCCGCTCTGCGATAGAGTGAGAGCGTGAAGCGCACACTGCAACAGATCGCCGAAGCCGCAGGAGCGCGGCTGCAAGGGAATGCGGGCGTCGAAGTGAGCGGCGTGGCCAGCATCGCGTCGGCTACCCCGCACGACCTCGTGTTTGTCGAAGATGAAAAATATCTTTCGCGAGCGCTGCAGTCGGGCGCGGGGGCGGTAATTGCGGGAGAGTTCGCGGCCGCTTCCTCGGGCAAACCGCTGCTGATCTGCCATCATCCTAAACTTTCCTTCGCGCGGGCGGCGCGATTGCTGCACTACGGGAAGCAGGCCAAGGATGCTGGCGTGCACCCCACTGCGGCTGTGCATCCTTCGGTTCGCCTTGCGCCAGAAGTGGTAGTGGGCGAATGTGCCGTAATCGCAGAGGATGCGGAAATCGGCGAGAGCACAAGGATCGGGGCAGGTTGCGCCATTGGGTGCGGAGTCAAGATTGGGCGCGAGTGCGAGATCTATCCCAATGTGACGGTTTACGCCGGAACCACGTTGGGCAATCGCGTAATCGTACATGCGGGCGCGGTTTTAGGCAGCGACGGCTTCGGCTATGTGCGCGATCCGCAGAGTGGGCGCTATGAGAAATTTCCACAGGTCGGCAGACTGACAATCGAAGACGATGTGGAGATCGGCGCCAACACCACCATCGACCGCGGCGCGCTGGACGAAACCCGCATCGGGCGCGGATCGAAGATCGATAACCTGGTGCACATCGGACACAATTGCCGGCTTCATGAGAATGTAGTGATCGCAGCCCAGACCGGCCTTTCCGGCAGCATCGTAATCGAGAACGACGTCGTGCTGGGTGGCCAGGTCGGCATCGGCGAACATGCGCGCATTGAAGAAGGCGTGATGCTGGGCGGCCAGGGCGGTGTGCTGCCCAATAAAGTTTTACGCGGCAAAGGCGTGGCCTTCTGGGGAACTCCGGCCCAGCCGGTGCGGCAATATCTGAAGCAGTTGGCGGCCCTGGCGCGGCTATCCGGGAGAGAAAAAGAGAAAAAGTAGGGAAGCCGGAACCGGTATATATATATGGCGATCATTGTCGTTGGCGGACATTCGCGGAGCGTGGGCAAGACCAGCGTAGTTGCGGGTCTGATCGCGGCGTTGCGTGAGTACGATTGGACGGCGGTAAAAATCACGCAGTACGGACACGGCATCTGTTCCGCGAATGGAGAGGCGTGCGACTGCGCAACCGGCGACCACAGTTGGGCGATTACAGAGGAAAAAGATCGCCGGGGAGAGTCTGACACCTCGCGTTTTTTATTGGCAGGTGCGGCCCGGGCGCTGTGGGTGCGCACCGAGCAGGGCAAGCTGGCCGAGGCTATGCCGGCTCTGCGCGAGCGGCTGGAGCAATCGCGGAATGTGATCGCTGAATCCAACAGCGTGTTGAAGTTCATGCGGCCGGATTTGTATCTTACCGTCCTCGATCCCAGTACCGAGGATTTCAAGAAGTCAGCGCAAGAATTTCTGGACCGGGCCGGGGCCGTCATTCTTCATGATCATGCTAATGGCGAGGCTGCGTGGCACCGGGTTTCTCTCAAGCCGGCGGCCGGCCGGCCCATATTCCGGATCGCGCCTCCGCCTTATGTGACGGCGGAGATGGTGGAGTTCGTGCGGACTTTCCTGCCGAGACCAATGAAAGCGGATTCACCGCGCGCCATAACACCGAGTTAAAAACTCGCGCATTCCCTGCCCTCAGCGGACGTCACCTAATCCATCCCTCCGTTTTAACCCCACATTCATAAGATTGCCCTTAGATTCAATCGCGGTTTCCCCTTTTCTACGACGGAAATCTTCCCCATCCATCGGGTCTGCGCTGTATAGCATTCCATTCGCCACGGGACTATTTTTGCACTATCGGTGAACTAGCGGCGGGCGCCACCTCCGTATTCGCCAGATAAAGAGGTGGCATGGTCCGTATTTTTCTGGTGGACGACAACGCGATGATCCGCTCCCAACTGAGAACTGCGCTCGAAAAGCAGCCTGACTGGGTAGTGGTGGGCGAGGCCGAAGATGGGCGAGGCGCGGTCGAGCATTGGTCCGAGATCAGCCCCAACCTCACGGTCATGGATTTCGTTATGCCCGAAATGGATGGCCTGGAAGCTGGACGGCAGCTATCCCGACAGCACCCCGACTCTCCCGTCCTGATGGTCACCATCGATCCCTCGCGGCAGCTCGAGCAAGAGGCCAAGAAGGCGGGCATCCGGGGTCTCTGTAAGAAATCCGACCTTCGCTGCCTTTTCGCGGCAATAGAAGCCTTGATCAGAGGAAAGACGTATTTCGAGCTAACCCCCGTCGCAGCCTAGGCTGGGGAGGACTTTCGTTTCCCGCGGCGTTCTTCCGATTGGCTAATGGGAAGAATCGCCCTCACCAACGTTCC
>PKVZ01000163.1:0-1796 GCA_003131635.1 Acidobacteriaceae bacterium | reverse complement strand
CCCCCTGCGTATTAATTCGTATGCTCGCCGTCGCGCTTCCGGAATGGCGATGAATATTGGTCAAACATTCCTGCACCACGCGAAACATCGTGATTTCCGTGTCGTTTGGCAGTCGTCCCAGATCCCGGGGAATTTCAAGTTCCACCTCGATCCGGCTGCGCTTCGCGAACCCTTCTGTATACCACCGCAAAGCCGACGCCAGCCCGGCCTCGTCGAGCAGCGGCGGATGCAGCAGATGCGAGATCGTCCGAATCTCTCGGCTCACCTCGTCCACCAATCCGGCGTTTTCGGCGACGCACTTCGCCGCCTCCGGCGTCAGCCTGCTCGCCTCCGACGATATCACCGCAAGGTTCATCCCGATCGCCGCCAGCAACTGCCCTACGCTGTCATGCAGTTCGCGGGCCAGCCGTCTCTGTTCATCGTCCCGCATGCGCAGCAGACGCGCCGATAAATCCCGCAAACTTTCCGTCGCAGTGCGCAGCTCCGCTGTCCGTTCCTCAACTCGCTTCTCCAGATCTTCCCGCGCCTCACTTAACGACTGCAGCAATTGCCGCTGCTCGTCAACATTCGTTGCCGTTCCATACCAGCGCGTAATATTCCCTGCCTCATCCCGAACTGGTCGAATCCGGCTCAGAAACCAGCGATAGACGCCATCCGCGCCTCGCAGCGGAAACTCCATCTCAAAAGCAGTTCCCCCCTCGACCGACGCTTTCCAGCGCTCCAGAACTAACGGCAACATCTTTGCATCGTGCACCGACCACGAGCCCGTTCCCTCCATTTGCTCCGGCTTCGTTCCCGTGTACTCGTACCACCTCTCGTTACGCCAGAAAATCCGGCCATCGCTGTGCGCCATCCAGCACAACTCGGGCAGCGAATTGGCAAACGCTCGAAACTGTTCTTCACTCCGCCGCAGCGCTCCTTCCGCCTTCTTTAGCTCCGCCGTATCCTGGCTTACTCCCACCACTCCGACTGCCGCGCCGTTGTCATCCTTCACCAGAGCGAGTGTGACAAACGCGCTCACAAACCCGGCGTCCTTGCAGCGCACCTGAAACTCTCCCGCCCAACTATTCCCCGCCAGCACGGATGCCATATACTTCCTGGCCTCCTCTTCAGTTTCTGTACTGACGGTGATTTCCATGATGTTGCGGCCCATCACTTCTTCTGGCGACCACCCATACAACTCTTCCGCGAACGGATTCCAAAAGTTCACGATTCCCGACAAGTCGGTTCCAATGATGGCCGCTTTCACGGCCTTAAGAAATAAATCGGGGAGGCGTGCCTGTTCAGCGCCGGGATTGCCTTGCGGCGATTCTGCCATTGGGGATCGGCCAGACATCGATTCGACCACGGAATAATTTGACCACAAACTCGAACGTTAGATTAAGTATGGCACATTCAAGATTCATCTCCCGCTCCCGGAGTTGCTCGTTTCAAACCGCCTCCGCCGACTCCAACCATGCTGAGCCGTTTTTCGTGCCTCCAAGCTTTTTCTTGCGACCTGAATCTGACGCCAAAAGCAATTTCTAAGGCATCGGCGCCAACGGCTCATCGCAAATGAGCATAATCTTCGAAATCGCCTGACAGACCAGTCGTTCATCGCCGCAGGCCGGATCGTCAATAAACGGATCGTCAATAAACCGAAAAAGGGAACGACGTTAAAAATCGTGCCCTTCGCCGGCTAACCACGATGCCAGCTTCCCGCTTATTTATTCTCATCAAGCGGAGGCCCCAGGGCCCTGCGCACCAGCGAACTGAAAAATCTCCAAAGTACTCTTACCCTTCTGCGGCATGGGCGC
>PKVZ01000140.1 GCA_003131635.1 Acidobacteriaceae bacterium | reverse complement strand
GCGCATCCACATCCACTTCAATTGCGTCTTCGAGGAAGTGATCGATCAGAACCGGGCGATCGTGCGAATATTCGACCGCCTCTTTCATGTACCGCACCACGGATTCTTCATCGTAGGCGATCACCATGGCGCGCCCGCCCAGCACGTAGGAAGGCCGCACTACCACTGGATACCCAACTTTCTTCGCTCCCTCAACCGCTTCGTCGAGCGAAGTTGCCATCACTCCCGCCGCCTGCGGAATTTCTAACTCTTCGAGGAGCTTATTGAAGTGTTTGCGGTCTTCGGCCAGATCGATCGACTCCGGAGAAGTGCCAATAATATTCACCCCAGCGGCCTTGAGCGGCAACGCAAGATTCAGCGGCGTCTGCCCGCCAAACTGCACGATCACCCCGCACGCCGCGCCCTTCGACGTTTCATGCTGATAAATCGCCCACACATCTTCAAACGTCAGCGGCTCAAAGTAGAGCCGGTCGCTGGTNNGGATTGCAATTGATCATGATCGTCTCGTAACCGTCGTCGCGCAGCGCAAACGAAGCGTGACAGCAGCAGTAATCGAACTCAATCCCCTGCCCTATGCGGTTCGGCCCGCTGCCTAAAATAATGATCTTCTTCTTATCAGTCGGCGCAGCTTCGTCCTCGTCTTCGTACGTCGAGTAAAGATACGGCGTAAAGCTCTCGAACTCCGCCGCGCACGTGTCGACGCGCTTATACACAGGAAGTACGCCATGCTTCTTGCGCAGGTGCCGAACTTTTTCCTGACCCTCCAGTCGCCATACGCCTGCCAGCCGTCCATCGGAGAAGCCCATGCGTTTGGCCTCGCGCAGCACTTCGGTGGGGATCGACTCCATCGGATGCTTCTCCAACTCAAGCTGCATGTCATTAATTTCTTTGAGCTGGTAAAGGAACCACGGATCCATCGAAGTCATCTTCGCGATCTGCTTTACCGTGTGACCTTGCCGCAAAGCGTACTGCACGTAAGCCAGCCGCTCCGGATGCGGCGTAACCAGCCGTTGTGTCAGGATTTTCGGCTCAATCTTGCCGCCGCCAACGCGCTTTCCGGTATCGAGCGAGCGGATCCCCTTCATCAGCGCTTCTTTGAAAGTGCGGCCAATCGCCATCACTTCGCCCACCGACTTCATTTGCACTCCCAGGTTCTCGTCGGCTCCGGGAAACTTTTCGAACTGCCACTTCGGAATTTTTACGACAACGTAGTCGAGCGTCGGCTCAAAGCACGCCGGCGTCTTGCGCGTNNAAACCCGTGGCTTTCGATGCCAGCGCCGACGAGCGCGAGACGCGCGGATTCATCTCGATCACCACCATGCGCCCGGTCTCAGGATTTACTCCGAACTGAATATTCGATCCGCCCGTATCTACGCCAATTTCGCGGATCACCGCAATCGACGCGTCGCGCATCGCCTGATACTCACGGTCGGTCAGCGTCTGCGCCGGGGCCACGGTAATCGAATCGCCGGTATGCACGCCCATGGGATCGAAATTCTCAATCGAGCAGATGATGATGACGTTGTCCTTCGTGTCGCGCATCACTTCGAGTTCGAATTCTTTCCATCCCAGCACCGACTCTTCAATCAGCGCCTCGTGCACCGGAGACATATCCAAACCGCGCGTGAGCACCTCGACCAACTCTTCGCGATTAAAAGCGATGCCGCCGCCCGTTCCGCCCAGCGTAAACGACGGACGAATGATTACCGGAAATCCAATTTTGCCCGCGAACTCAAGTCCATCCTTCGTGCTGTTCACCAGCGCCGATTTGGGCACGTCGAGGCCGATCTTCTGCATCGCATCCTTGAAGAAGAGACGGTCTTCAGCCTTCTTGATGGCCGCCACGTTCGCGCCAATGAGGCTGACGTCATATTTCTCCAGGACGCCGCCGTCGGAAAGTTCGATCGCCAGGTTCAGCGCGGTCTGCCCACCGACGGTAGGCAACACCGCAAAACCCGCGCCCGGCGAGAGTTCCCGCTCGATGCGGATAATTGCTTCCAAATACTCAAGCGTCAGCGGCTCGATATAAGTGCGGTCGGCAATCTCGGGGTCGGTCATGATGGTCGCCGGATTCGAGTTGGCCAGCACCACTTCATAGCCCTCAGACTTAAGCGCCTTGCAAGCCTGCGTGCCGGAGTAATCAAACTCCGCCGACTGCCCAATGACGATGGGCCCGGAGCCGAGAATCAGAATCTTCGAGATATCAGTGCGTTTGGGCATTTATTCCGTAGCGCCGGCGTCCCGCCGGCATTCTAAACATCTACTCAATAGACGCACGGGCTACGCCCGCAGTTGAGCCGCCGAGACGGCGGCGTTACTTCCACTCCTCCATCATCTTCGTAAACTCCTTGAACAGATAATGCGAGTCATGCGGCCCCGGCGCGGCCTCGGGATGATACTGCACGCTGAACAGCGGCAGGTTGCGGTGCCGCAGCCCTTCCAAAGTCGAGTCGTTCAGATCGATATGTGTGAGTTCAACTTCGCTCTGCGGCAGCGAATCCGGATCCACCGCAAAATTATGGTTGTGCGCCGTGATCTCGATCTTCCCCGTCTTCAACTGCTTCACCGGATGATTGCCGCCGTGGTGTCCAAACTTCAGCTTGAAAGTTTTCCCGCCGAGCGCAATGCCGGTCAGCTGATGTCCCAGGCAAATGCCAAAGATCGGCATTCTTCCCATCAGGCGGCGAATTGAATCCACGGCATACGTACACGGCTCCGGATCGCCGGGGCCATTCGACAGAAACACCCCATCCGGCTTCAGCGCCAGCACATCTTCCGCCAGCGTCTGCGCGGGGACCACTGTCACGCGGCAACCCTCCCCACGCAACTTCCTTAAAATGTTTGTCTTAATCCCGAAATCGTAAGCCACTACATGAAAGCGCGCCGGCTCATCTTTTACTCCAACTTGCGCGACCGGCTCATGTGATCGTTCGCCGACTTCCCACACGTAAGACCGCTTTGTGCTCACTTCTTTCGCGAGGTCCAAGCCGTCCATCTTGGGAATCGAACGGGCTTTGGCCACCAACTTTTCAGGATCCNNTCAGCCCTTCGATCCACGGACGGGTCGCTTCGTTATCTTCCTGATTAGTGCCGTAGTTGCCGATCTGAGGATTGGTGAGGACAACAATCTGCCCGGAGTACGAAGGGTCGGTGAAAATTTCCTGGTATCCGGTGATGGAAGTATTAAAAACGACTTCGCCGTAGCATTCGCCTTTGGCGCCGTAGCCTTTGCCTCGGAAGATTTTGCCATCTTCCAGCGCAAGGATTGCTTGCATTCTCGCTCCGGGGGAGTGGATTTTATCGATATTATCAGGGATTGCCGCAGCGGCCAAGTACAGAACGCTTTCTCAGGGTAGAAAGTTTAGGGTGGAGAAATTTCAACGGTCATCCCGAGCGCAGCGAGGGACCTTGGTTCGGCTCGCCGCCAGCATGAACCAGGATTCCTCGCTCCGCTCGGAACGACAGAGCTATATGAGGCAATCGGGCTAAATCACTGGCTGACCGCCGGTAGGACGTAGTCCGTCAGCAGCTTCTCGGTCTGCTCGTGCATGCCGCGCGTGTTGTAGTTCGTGCTGGTGATGACCACCGCCAGGTCCAGCGCGGGAAACACGGCAACTTTGTTTCCGTCGTTGCCGCTCATGAAAAACGCCGGATAGCCTTTCCCTCCAGATTTGAAGGATTTGAGCCACCAAAGATAGCCGTACTCGGTATCGTCGTCGATGCGGGCGTGCGGCTGGGTCGACGCCCGCACCCATGGTTCATCAACGATCCGCCTTCCCTGCCAACTTCCGCCATTCAAGTAAAGTTGTGCAATCTTGAGCAGGTCACGGCTGCTCAGGCGCAGTCCGCCGCCGGTCTGCGGTATGTCTAACGGCGAATACACCCACTGCTCATCGGTAATACCAAGCGGAGCAAAAAGCTTTCCCTCGGCGTAGCGGTCGGTGCGAACACCCGTAGCCTTCTGCAGAACTTCACTCAAGATGAAGACTCCGCCCGTGCAGTAGCTGAAATATCTTCCATAGGGCGGCGGATCGATCTGCTCGCCTACATGCATCCGGCCACGAATTGGTAGGTCGAGGATAAACTGCACCCAATCCTCCACCACGTACATCCGCTCCTCATTGCCCCGCGAAGCATCGTTCCAGTCGTCGCATTCCAGCGGCGAACTCATAGTAAGAAAATCTTCGACCGTGATCTTATCCTTCCGCGGATCGGGGTTCTGCAGTTTGCGTGCATGCTCCGGCAGCAACTGCAACAAGCGCGCATCGACGCCGCTTAATTTCTTCTCGCCAATGGCAATGCCAATCAGCGCGTCAGTGATGCTTTTGGTAGCGGAGCGAGTATCGCGCAAGGAATTCGCATCGCCGTCAAAATAAGTCTCATAGACTAACTTCCCGTGCCGGGCAATCAAGACGCTGCCAATCTTCTTGAAATCGCCCGCCCGTATTGCCGCCTCTAAATCGTGCAGAGGTTTGGACGAGATTCCGGCCGACTCCACGCTCGCAGTCTGCCACTTATTCTTATCCAGTTCCGGCGCCGAAGATGGCGTTTGTTGCGCGAATAACCCCGCACTCACCGACGCCAGCGCGAGGAAAAAGGATGTTGTCCCTCGACTACGGCGTCTCTCATAGATTGGGTTTGGGTAGGGCACGGCTTCAGCCGTGCCGATCAAGGCCCGTAGAAATGCGGGCTTTAGCCCCCGAGCGACGCGCCTTCTAAGCTGAAAAGCATTTATGAGATGCTCTCTAGTCACGGCCTTATTCCTCCGCCAATTGGAACGACTGTTCTCTGAAAGACTCTTGGCAGAGAAAAACGTTGGCAACCGACAGCGGAAAATCAGAAGCCTGGGCCGCCGGGCCGGATTATTCCGGCGCCCCGCTCTTCTCCATGAAGCTGCTCTGGTCGCTCTTCATCTTCTTCAGGCTTTCGCCCGCCAGGTAAACCATGTGGCCCGATTCGTAAGTGGCAGTCGAAATGTTGCTCCGGTATTTTGCTGGAAGGTTTAGGTGGTCGATGGTATAGTTCGCGGCGAAATACGGGGTCGCCAAATCGTAATAGCCTTCCATCACCAGCACTTTCAAATACGGATTCTTCACAATCGCTTGCCGCAGCGCCGAAGCGGTATCGGGAAATCCTTGAATGGCCGATCCCCAATCCCACGTCCCAAAACTCGACCCCTGAGCCGATACGTTGTACGGCATATCGGTTTTATAGCCCAGCTCGGTGCGCACGTAATTGTTAAAAACAGAGGTGAACGGCGGGCCTGTCGCAGATCCCGTGGGATCGTAAAACTGCGTGTCCAGCAACCCGTTCGGATCGGGGCCGGTGAAGCGGGCGTCCAGCCGCCCTACGCGCACTTTTTGGTCGATCAGCAGGTAATGGGTAAATTTACGGACATCGATGCGAAGATCGGCTTCGTCGATGATCTCCTTCGACAAACCGGTGTAGCGCGATACCTGCTCAATGATCTTCTGCCGTTCGTCGGGCGGCAGCGAATCTCCTTTTGCCAGCGCCTGCGCATACGCTCCGGAGGCAAATTCTTCCGCCTCCTTCCGCGCCTTNNGACGGAAGCAAATAAATATAAGGCTCATCGTTCGTCTTAGTGTCTTCCAGCGTTTCGAAATTCAAAACCATCGAGAGCAACGTAATCCCGCTGAAAGAGATTCCGTGATCGGCGAGATATCCCGCAATCCCCGCCGCGCGCGTAGTGCCGTAACTCTCGCCCAGCAAATACAGCGGTGAACTCCAGCGTTCATAGCGGCTGATGTAGAGCCGCACAAATTCGCTGAACGCCTCAATGTCGCCCTTCACTCCCCAGAATTTCTTGAACAGTTCCTGATCCGCCGCCCGGCTGAATCCTGTGCCGATGGCATCAATCACCACCAAATCGCTCTTGTCGAGCAAAGTATATGGATTGTCCTCGATGCGATACGGCGCAGGCGGCATGAAGCCATCCGGCTGAAGCACAACCTTGCGCGGACCCAGAGCCCCCATGTGCAACCACACCGAAGCCGATCCCGGCCCTCCGTTAAATGCGAACGTCAATGGTCGCTTCGCGGCGTCCTGTCCATCCAGGGTGTAGGCCACGAAAAACATCTCGGCTTCGATTTTTCCATCCGGACGCTTGATAGGCAGCCGTCCCGCCGTGGCTGTGTACTTGAGAAGTTTCCCGCTCACCGTGAGCTGATGATGCGTGACCACTGGCGCGACTTCACTGACGTCGAAGTGTTCTTCTTTGCCTTTGTCTTTGTCGTCGCCGCCTTCTCTCGACGCCTTCGGCTCCTCGCTCGGAGCAGTCGCCTCGGGCGGCTTGGCCGCTGGCTCTTGCGCTTTCTTTGCCTTGGCGTTTGGCTTAGTCTGCTGTTCACTTTGCGGCGCTGTTTGATTCTGCGCCGGTGCCGTTTGCGTGGACTGGGCAATAGCGCCGGCCACCAGAATCCCACTCGTGATCAATAGCAGAACGAAAGAGCGCATGTTCTGTCTCCTAACCTTTTAAGTATGAAAATTGCCGATCTGGAAGTTACCGCACCCGACCCAGTTTGTCCATCGGCCAGTATCCGAACACGGCCTTGCCGTAGATATAGCTCTGATTGACCGGCCCGAAATCCCGGCTGTCATTCGACATCGACCGATGATCTCCGAGCACAAGATAGCAGTGCGGCGGCACGACCGTCTCCGGATACGACCGCGAGTCGGCGTAGGCGGGCGGAACGTAATCCTCGTCCAGCGCTTCGCCATTGACGTACACTTGTCCGCCGTCAATACGAATGCGATCTCCGGCCACCCCAATCACGCGCTTGATATAGCTTTTCGAAGGATCGCGCGGATAGCGGAACACCACAATATCTCCCCGCGAAATCGGCTCCAGCCGGTACACGAACTTGTTAACGAAGATTCGTTCCTGGTCTTCGAGCGACGGCATCATGCTGGTGCCTTCCACTTTCACCGGCTGATAGATGAAGACAATAATGAATGCCGAAATCGCCAGCGACAGAATCAGGTCGCGCAGCCACACTCCCAAGCCTGGACGCAGTCGTGCACCCGCATCAGCCGCTCCTACTTCCTCTGCCAGCGGTTGCTGCGTCCTCGTCCTGGGCTCTGTCCCTGGTGGCTGTAACATGCGATTTCTATTGTATACAGATCGCCCTCCCGTAGCGCAGGGAACCCGTTCCCTCTCGCTCCCATCTCGAAAGCAGGTTAAAATGAGTCTCACAGGAGACAGCTATGCCAGCGACCCGATTCCTTCATCACAAGTTTTTCCATCGCGCTCTCACGCTCACCTTGCTTTTGTTTGTGACCCTCACGATGACTTCTCTTTGGGCCGCTCCGCAGGAGGAAGAAGGATCGGGCATTCCGGCCTATAACGCGGGCCCGCCGCCCAAGGGAACCAAACTTCCTGCGATCCTCGCCAAAGATCAGCTTTGGGGAGCCGATGCGCAATATCCGTACCAGACGCATGCCTACGAACTGGCAGCGAAAATTCCGGTAGTGCTCCACCAGCAGCCCTGTTACTGTTACTGCGACCGCATGGGCCACAACAGCCTGCATAGCTGCTTCGAAAGCACCCATGGTTCCCGCTGCGCCACCTGCCTGAAGGAACTCTACTACTCTTACCAACAGCACCAGGCGGGCAAGACCGCGACTCAGATTCGCGCCGGCATCATCAAAGGCGACTGGAAGAAGATCGACCTCGAGACGGCTGCGGCCATGAATTAATACCGAGCTGCGAGTACCGAGTACCGAGCCTCTACAGACGTATTGCTCGGTACTAGCAACTCGGTACTCGGTACTGGCTTCAGCCAATTGCTCTATACCCGCACTTTGAGTGATACTTGAGAATCAGTTCTTCGAGGTTCATGCTAAGGAGTACCTATTACGACGAGCACAGGAAAAATTCTTCACATGGCTCAAAAGGCTAATCCTAAGAAGTCATCGATCACCGACGACCCGCGCGCCTCCCAAGCTCTGCAGCATTATGAGACCGGGTTGCGCGCCTTGCAGGAGCACAAGTTCGACAAGGCCAAGCCGCTGTTTCAGAAAGTTCTGGCCGGCGGCAGCAAGGAATTGAGCGACCGCGCCGCCATCCACCTCAGCATTTGCAATCAACATCTGGAGCGCTCGACCACCACCCAGTTCAAGACCGTCGAGGAGCATTTCGATTACGCCGTCTCCCTCATGAACGTGGGCGACTACGTCACCGCGCGCGAGCACATCGAAAAACTTGTCAAGCAGTCGCCGAAAACCGATTTCGTCATCTATGGCTTGGCCGCGCTCGATTGCCTCACCGGCCACGTGGAAGACTCGCTCAAGCATCTTGATGAGGCCCTTCGTCTGAATGCCGGCCTGCGCTACCAGGCGCGGAACGACTCCGATTTCCACAATCTGGCCGAGGATCCGCGTTTCACAGAATTGTTATACCCAGATCCCGCTGCCGATCTTTCGTCGCCGGAAAGCTCCTTCCGGGAAGACGACTCGTATTAGCCGGGCAATCGAGATTCACTCGATGGAAACCAAAACTGCAGAATTCTCACATCTGGAGAAAATTCCGCGCGAGCGCGGACTGCGCGTGGTCGCCATCGGTGGCGGCACCGGACTGTCGACTCTGCTCAAGGGACTCAAGCGCTTCGCGCTCACGCCGGCAGAGGTAATTGCGGCGCCTCCCGGTGCGCCTATCATTCGCGACCTCTGCGCCGTGGTTACCGTCAGCGATGACGGCGGCTCCAGCGGACGCCTGCGCAAGGAACTCAACATGCTTCCACCAGGCGATATCCGCAACTGCATCGTCGCCCTCAGTGAGGATGAAGCTCTGCTCTCTCAGCTCTTCCAGCATCGCTTCGACAAAGGCTCCGGCCTGGAAGGCCACAGCTTCGGCAATTTATTTCTTGCCGCGCTTACCGACATCACGCAAGACTTTTCCGAAGCCGTGCGGCTGTCGTCGGAAATCCTCGTGACCCGTGGCCACATTCATCCCGCCACCACGTCAAACATCGAACTCGAAGCCCTGATGGAAGACGGTACTCGCGTGCGCGGCGAGACTAAAATCACCGCCAGCAAAGTTCGCATCCAGGAACTCTTCCTGGTTCCCGCCGATGTCGATCCTTTGCCGCAGACGCTCGACGCCATTGCCCGCGCCGACATCATCAGCATCGGTCCGGGCTCGCTGTTTACCAGTCTCATCCCTAATTTGCTGGTGCACGGCATTGCCGAGGCCATCGTCAACTCGCCGGCCACCAAGGTTTACATCTGCAACCTGATGACCCAGGCAAACGAGAGCCTCGGCCTTACTGCCGCCGATCACATCCGCGCCCTCAACCGTCATGCCGGACAACAGATCTTTGACTATGCTCTGATCAACCGCACACCCGTATCCGATGAACTCAAGGCGAAGTACGCGCTCGAGGGTGCGTGCCAGATCGTTGCCGATCTCGATGCCATCGAGGCCTTGGGCGTGATCCCCGTCCTGGGAGACTATTTGGAAGAGGCTGGCGTAGCCCGCCACAACACCGCCCGCGTCGCCACCGATCTGGTGCAACTTGGATCTCAACCCCTAACCGATCGCAGGACTCGATCGGCCGTTAAGCCATAGTCGGTTAAGCCACAGTCCGTTAAGCGATAGTTTGTTAAGCGATGGCCGTGTGCGCTAATTCTCTCTTTCCCATAAGGTCTGCAGCCGCTAGAATGTCGAGATATGAAGAAACGTTTCTTCTCGAACCGTGAATTAACGCCCGGAATAAAAACGCAAACGGTTGCCTGTCTGCTCTTGGTTCTCGCCCTATCCGGCGTGGCTTCTGCTCAGCGGGACAAAGCTGAAGACCCCACGGCTGTTCTGAATTTTCTCGTGATCAAAGACGACAACGGCAAGCCGGTGCGCAACGCCGCCGTAATCATGCATCCCGTAAGCGAGGAGGGCAAGCAAAGCCGAGGCGGACTGGAACTTAAGACTGACATCGACGGCAAGACCAGCTTCGACGGCGTCCCCTATGGAACACTGCGCGTGCAAGTCTTGGCTAGCGGATTCCAGACCTTCGGCGAGGACTATAACATCGACCGCGCCAAGCTGAGCTTCACCATCAAACTGAAACGCCCGCAGGGCCAATACTCCATTTACCAGGACCACCCCGAAGAAAAGGGCAACGACAAGAAGGACGATAAGACGCCGCCTGACCCCAACGCCAAGCCACAGTAGCTAGGCGGAGTTTCCGGTTTCCGGTTTCAAAGGCCTTTCGCGTGTTCCCTGCGGTATACCCCTCAAGACTGGAAACCAGAAACAGGAAACCAGAAACTACTCTGCGATAGAATCTTGCCCATGAACTATCTTCTCAAGACCGAGCCTACCGTATATTCCTTTGCCGATCTGCAGCGCGAACAGACCACCATCTGGGACGGCGTCACGAATCCTGTCGCGCTCAAGAATCTACGCGGCATGAAGCCCGGGGAACAGCTAATCATCTATCACACCGGGGACGAGAAAAGCGCCGTGGGCACCGCAACCGTAGTCTCCGTGGATACGAGCGACCCCAGGAATCCGCAGGTGAAAATCAAGATCGGCAAAACACTTGCGAAACCGGTGACGTTGGCCGAGGTGAAAGCAAACAAACTCTTTGCCGACTCACCGCTGGTGCGGCAAGGGCGCTTGAGCGTCGTTCCCTTGACCGACGCTCAACACAAGTTCATCACCGGATCTTGAGGCATTCGCGGAATCTCAATGCGCCTTCGCATCCCGCCGGATCAGCGCGTGATCCACAAAAAAACCAATTCCAACCGCCAGCGGAATAATGCCGAAGGTCGCCGCGATCATGGCATCCGGCTCAACCCGCCCGATTAGCGCGAAGGTCGCGATGTAACCCAGAGCCCCTGTCACCAGCAGAATTCCCGACCGACGGGACCGCGCCGCCTCCGATAGTTCCACCTGCATCGGCACGTCCGCGCCGCGCGCAATCGCCGCCATCCGCTCATCGCTGCGCAGCTTTCGCACCCGAAAAAACGTATACATCGCCGCCATCGGGATCCCGAGCGCCATTACCACCGCCGCCAATCCCACAAAGTTGCCGTCCATAAATGCCTCCTGAACTTCGATTCAGCGCCGGTTCGATCCCAGCGCCCCCGTCACCCATAGCTACGGACTTCCGCAAAAGAATGTTCCCCATACTTTCCGCCCGCTTACAAAACTTTGCAAAAGTCTCACCTCTCCGCTAGCAACCTCCTAGGACCCTCCAGGTTCTTATGCCAGTGACGACCAATATCCCGTATTCTTTATCCAAACGAGCGCCCTTGGCTTGTCGAAAGCAAATCCTATAAACCAACCATCTCCAACAAAACAGCAAGAGGAAATGCAAGCATGACATTCAAAGCCTGGTCCTTGAAACTCCGCAGGTCACGTCTCACGTATTCAACGGCCGCCTGCTTCCTGGGATTGCTCGCCGTGGCTTCCCTGCCGGCACAGGACGCTCCAGACAAGAACACCCTGCCACGGGACTCACAGGAAAAGATCGATATCGATGATGTGACGCGGACCTACGCTGTGCATCTGCCACCCGCGTATGACCAGCAACAACACTATCCGGTCGTGATTCTTCTTCATGGTCGAAATCAGGATGCCGGTGACATGGCGCGGCTCACTCACTTCAACCAGCTCGCCGATAAAGACGCCATTATCGCGGTATATCCCAACGCCGCACATGGACAGTGGAATGTTGGAGTGCGACCCGAGGAGCCGTCTCCCTTCGCGCCCCGCCGCGGAGGCGGTGGCCGTCGCGGAGGATGGCCAGGCGGCGGTGGAGGCTACCCCGGAGGTGGAGGTGGCGGTGGAGGTGGCTATCCCGGCGGCGGTCAGAGCGGCGGACAGACTCCCGAGGAAACCAAAAACCGGCCTGAGCCCCCGGATGACGTTGCCTTCCTGAACCAGATGCTGGACCAACTCGCACTCAAGTACTCGGTAGACACGCACCGCATCTATGCCACTGGTCTGAGCGACGGAGGCTTCATGGCATTGCGCGCAGGTTGCAGCATGGCCGATCGCGTTGCGGCCATCGCCGCGGTGGGCGCGGCTATGCCCAAAACGATGATCTGCCTGCCCGCACGGGCAGTGCCTGCGCTTTTCATCAACGGCACCGAAGACCCCGTCGTCCCCGATGGCGGAGGCAACTACAAACCGGGCCGCTTCCACGTGCTCTCAGCCGAGGATAGCGCCAAGACGTGGGCCAAGTTCGACCGCTGCGGAGAGAAGCCTGCCCAGGACAAACTGCCTTCCGCGGAGAAGGGCGGCAAGGATACTAAAACCTATACCTACAGCGGCTGCCAGGATAACGCTCAGGTCGTGCTCTATAGCGTAAAGAACAGCGGTAATACCTGGCCCGGCGGCGAACAATATACCTCCGAAAAAGAGGTTGGCAAAACCAGCAATGCCCTCAACGCCAATGAGGCCATCTGGAGCTTCCTGGTCACCAGGAAAATCTCTGGCGAGAGCGGCGTGCAAAAATAGCGATCGTCTTCACGCCAGATGCGTGTGCGCGTCGGGATAGAATTTCGCGATCATTCGTCCCGTCATCAGCCCGCCTTCGTACTCCGGGATGATCACCTCGTCCGCCCCGGAGTTGCGCATGGCCTGCGCATACCGGGACTGCCCGGCCCGCGTAATGATCCTCGCTTTGGGATTCAACGCCTTCGCCGTCACCGTGATGTAAAGATTGTCGGCGTCATTGTCGATCACGATGCACACCCCTCGCGCCCGCTCGATTCCCGCCGACTGCAGCACATCGTGCCGTTTAGCATCGCCCTGGATGGCCAGCACTTTGTCCTTCAGCAGTTCCCTGCACAATCCTTCGTTGGTCTCGATCAGCACGAACGGAATCTTCAATCGGGTTAGCTGATCCACCACGGTACGGCCAACCTGCCCGTAGCCGCAGATGATGAAATGATCGCGTAGCTTTTCAATGCTGACGTCGTTCACCATAGTTCTCCAGGCCTCCACTCCCTGCCGGTTAAAGATCGTAACCGCCACCCGCTCCGCCACCCAGATTTGAAACCCAAACACGCCGCAATACACAAAAATCGAAAACAACTTAGTCGAATTGTGAACCCGCTTGGCGTCAATCGCGTGCGGCTGGATCATCCAGAAAAGCGCATCCTGCCAGATCAAACCCTCCAGTCGCCGGTATACCAGCACACACATCAGGCTGAATAAGGCGAACACGACCAGCGGCAGCCACAACCGCCGCACGAACACTAGCAGGATTCGGAACATGAGGCAGAGATACTACCTTAAGTTCAGCCGCAGAACAACGAAATGCGTATCCCCAAGAATCTATGAACCGAATCGCTTTCTTGCATGCTCCTGAAAACAACAAACCCACGTCACTTCTAGCGTTGTGCCCCGCCTGGCGGCCGGACTCACGACTGCTCACCGAATCAACTGCCTCAACTCCCGGCGCAGAATTTTTCCCGAGGCCGTTTTGGGCACGACCTCCACAAAATGCACTTCGCGAGGCTGTTTATAGCGCGTCAGCCGTTCGGCAACAAACCCGCACAACTCTTCTTCCATTTTCTTGCCCGTCGCAAAGCCGTCACGCAGAGCGACAAACGCCACCGGAATCTCTCCCGCCTCCGCATCTGCCCGCCCCACCACGCCGCACTCCCGCACCGCTGGATGCTCCAGCAACACCGCTTCCACCTCCGCCGGCGCCACGGGGAATCCCTTGTACTTGATCATTTCTTTGCGCCGATCCACCACCCGGTAAAAACCTTCGCTGTCGCGCGTGACAATGTCACCCGACCAATACCATCCCTCGCGCAGCACAGCCGCGGTTGCATCCGGTTCCTTCCAATATCCTTTCATGATCTGCGGACCGCGCATCACCAGTTCCCCCGGCTCGCCCGTCGCAACTTCTGCCGCGCCGCCAGCAGGAGCCGCCCAATTCTCCGTCCCAATTACCCGGCACTCCGTCTGCGCCAGAGGATGCCCAATCGAATCCGGCCGGTAAAGTTCCTGCTCCAGATATCCCACATGCGTCACCGGCGAAGCCTCGGTCATCCCGTAACCCTGGCACACCAGAATCCCCGTCAGCGCCGTGAAACGCCGCGGCAGCTCCGGCGCCAACGGCGCTGCTCCGGACTTCACCCAGTGCACTTTGTGATTCTTCGGGAACTGTCCCGCCTCCGCCGCCTGGCACAGCGCATTCATCGCCGGCGGCACCAGTGGCATCGTCGTAATCGCTTCCTCTATCAGCAATCCAGCCACTTGCCCAACGTTGAAGCGCGGCATCAGCACCAGCGTCGCCCCCAGAATCAGTGCCGGATTCGCAATCACATTCAGCCCGTAAATGTGATACAGCGGCAGGAAGCAAAGCAGGTTGTCGCTGGAGTTGAACCGGGAGGCGTTCCGTCCCAGAAGTTGATACACGTTCGCCACCAGGTTGGAATGCGTCAGCATCACTCCCTTGGGCAACCCCGTAGTACCGCTGGAATAAGGCAGCGCCGCCAAAGTCTCTTGCGATCCTTGCTCAGGCTGCGGCAGCATCGCGCTAACCGGCTTCAGCAAATCGGAAAACGGCTCGCTTCCGCTTCCCTGCTCGCGCGTGCAAAATACCCGCCGCAAATTCGGCAGCCCCGCCAGATTCATGCCCTCAATATTCGTCCCATCCGTGACCAGCAGCACTGCTCCCGAATTCCCCAACTGATGCCGCACTTCGCGCTCGCGATACGTCGGATTCAGCAACGTCGGAATCGCCCCCGCCAGCGTAGCCGCATGGTAAGCCGCGCAAAACTCCCACGAGTTCGCCAGGAAAATCGCAACCACTTCTCCCGGCTTCACCCCAGCCGCAACCAACCCGCGCGCCAGCGCTTGCACCGTCTCTCCATATTCGGCATAAGTCATCCGCCGCCCGCAGGAAGTATCCACCAGCGCGGTTTTCTGCGCGTTCTTACGACACGATGCCAGAATCGCCTCGTGGACAAAAACGTTCCGGGGATCAGCGTAGAGTTCGGTGCGCAACATGGGCGGGATGATTGTAGCGGAAACCAAAGTTATTTCGGATGCCGAGGCTGGCGGGACTGCTACGCCCAGGCAAGCTAACGCGCGAAAACTCTCACTCGTAGCTAAAGGTTAAGTCATCCAGGTAAACCGTATACGGCGCTTGCTGGTAATTTCCATCCATCTGGTAGTTGACGGTCACCCCGTACCAATTCACCGCAGCACCCGGATTGTAATACTGGTTCACCGTGCTGGTCACGCCGTTCAACGTGATGGACTGGTACAACAACTGATTCGAAGAGGTTCGCTGCACCTGAATCGTCAAGTGGTTCCACGAATTCTCATTCGGATAGCAGGCGATCCCAGTCGGAACCCAGTGCTGGTTGATGTTGTCCCATATATCCCACTCGTTACCGCCTGCAATGCGGCACTCGTGGCCCCAGATGAAACCCAGATTGTCAAAGAATTGATTGATGTCGAACTCAACCGCCTGCGACACTTCGAGGTTGGTGCCGTAAAAATATACGTCGTAGGTAAAATTGTGATAGGTGGGAACCAATGTCTGATTCGGATCGGGCATGCCTTGCGAAGAGAATGCTCCAATCAAATGGTTGTTAAACAGCGCATCGGAGTATACCGTCGTCCCACCCAGGTTGAATTGCGCCGCTGATCCACTCATCGAAGGCGACTTGATTCCCTGCTCCATGGAGTAACTAATGCCGTCGCAGGGCGAAGGCGAGCAGTCCACGAAACTTGGCGGCCCCTGCCCGTAATCTGCCCACCCGCTACTCTGCTGCAGGTTGGAAAATGAGTTCCCTCCGGTCGTCACCGGGGCGCTTGCCACAGTTATTTGTAACGATTGCTGCTTGGATGCTCCCTTGGCGTCCGAAACCGAGATGGCAAACCCGAAATTTCCCGGCACGCTTGGCGTACCGGAAACGGTTCCGCTCGTAGCGCCCAACTGTACTCCTGTGGGCAGTTGTCCGGACGCGAGCGCAAAAGCGTAAGGAGCGGTGCCGCCAGTTACCGACAAGGTTGCACTGTAAGCCGACCCAACCGCTGCCGAAGGAAGCGTTGCCGAAACCGTCAGCCCCGGAGTTGAATTGGGCGTCGACGTAGTAGTCGATGTGCTACCCGAGGTGGTACTCGCGCTAGCGGGGACAGAAACCCCGGTGCACGCGTTGCACAACAAAAGGCACAACACGGCGCCGATCAGGGCCCCGCCCTGCAACAAAATTTTTTTCTTCGGATTTTCCTGCCGCGCGGGACCCATCTATCCACCTCTCGAAGGGCATCAAGAGGACGCTCAAGGGAGAGTCCTTGAGTCGCACTTTATCCGGCGCGTGAGCAGCCCACCAGATAACCAATGGGTTGCGACCTTCGGACGATCTCAGCCTGGGCAGAGGACGGAGGCGGGCCCGTCATTCGGTAACTATTGATCTCGATGACTAAAGAACACAGCAGGAATGAAACAGATAAGAGCTTTGAGGGTGGCCTAGCTCGCCAGCTTGCGCAGAAATTCCCTTTCGTCCATGCGGTACTTGAAAGCCTTGCGCCCGTCGATGAACACCACCGGCACTTCGTCATTGAACTGCCGGCGCAGTTCGGTGTCGCTATCCACATCCACTTCCTGCCAGGTGAACCCGCCCCGCCGCGAAAGCTTTGCCAGACTTTCCTTCACCACTTCGCAGAGGTGACAACCTTTGCGCGAGTAGACCACGACCTGGCGGGACTCCGGCACGCCGCGATTGTACCGTTGCCCCATCACCCTCTGGCAAGAAAAAAGAAGCGAATAATGGTCATACCAGTTCAGACCAGTTCCCGGAATAAACCCCAGGAGTAGAATCCGAAAATGCTCGCTCCCGATCTCCAGTCCCTGCGTGGCAAGGCCTGCCTGATTACCGGTGGCGCCCGCCGTCTCGGCCGCGCCTCCGCTCTCGCGCTCGCTCAGGCNNACCGTGGTCGATCTCTCCAGCTTCGGCATCCGCGCCTTCGCCCTGCGCTGCGACGTAACCGACGAGGCCAGCGTCAAGTCAATGATGAAGGACGCCGGACGCGAACTCGGCCGCATCGACATCCTCGTCAACAACGCCGCCAACTACGCCACTGCCGAATTCGAGCGCCTCACCCTCCGCCAGTGGGATGACATATTCGCCTCCAATACTCGCGGACCATTTCTGGTCTCGCGCGAAGCCCTGAAATGGATGCGCCGCAAGCGGACCGGATCGAAACCCGCAGACAAAATCGAAGCCCCAATCGAAGCGAAGATCATCCACATGGGTTCTCTCGGCGGCCTGCGTCCCTGGCCCACCCACGCGCATTACTGTTCCTCAAAAGCCGCCTTGCACATGCTCACTAAAGTCATGGCCAAAGCCTTGGCTCCGGAAATCGCCGTCAACGCCGTCGCCCCCGGCATGATCGATCTGGGAGAGAAATCCGCCGCCGCATTTATGCGCCGCATGGCCAAACAAACTCCCATGCAGCGCAACGGACGCGACGACGAAATCGCCGCCGCCGTTCTCTTCTTCGCCACCGCTCCGCAGTTCATCACCGGCCAAATTCTGGCTGTCGATGGAGGACTCGGCCTCTAAAAGTAAGGAGATTTGGTTTGAATGGCACGACGTCAGCCGCGCCGTTTCACGCGCAACATAATCAACTGCGGTTCAAAGCCGTACCGCACAGCTGATTTCCTCTATGCCACCATTTCTTTTGTTGGTAGAATCCTCCGATAAAAAGGACTCCTAAGTTATCCTTCGGACCAGTTTACCCCCGAAGAACCAACTTTTACGGAGGCGGAAGTCATGGGCTGGAAATCCCTCAGGTTCGTCGTACTTCCTACAAGTCACGTAAATGCGCGCTATATCCATGCGGTCATTCCCGCCAGCGCCGTCATTGCTTACCTTGACCAAAAGACGGAAGCGCTAAAGCAGGCCAGCAGTATGGCCGATGTACCTTATGTTGAACCGCTTGCCCCAACGGTATTCCACCCTAGAATAATTTATTGCCCAAAGACAATTCGAGATTGGGCCGCACTAGCGGGCCTTTGCCAGGCCCTTGCCTCCCGCGACACCGTGATTGCCGCTCCCATAGGCCGCGAGTACGTTCGGATCAGAATCGGTAACTCAATCATGCGGATTCGAGTGAGCCGCACCATTAATCCCGCAGAGGTCCATCAAAAGCAGCAGATGTATTACGTGAGCTATGAAGGGGAATACGACAGCGACGCCAGAACGATCAACACCGACGTGCCGCATGACTTCACGAAAAATGATGCTTTCTTTCCTCCGACCTATGTAGATGTCGCTAACTTTCTTCACGGAACTCCTTACCCCCTAGCTGCCGAGCACATGCGCGGCGCTCTTCAGGGCCAACCGCAGGATTCCGGCAACAGCGAATTAAGGACTGCGGTCGTAGCCGCCTTCCTTGCGGAAGGGGCTCGCAATATTCGCGCCATTCCTATCAACCTCATGATGTTAGATCTAGTCCAGCAGGCCGTCCCCTACACCACCAGCGCGGGGGACCCGCGCTTTTTCGAGATTGATCGCATGTTCTGGAAGCGTTCCGAACGGAAAGGCACGGCCGGCGGGTATATTCCTCAAAGCGGCGCCAAGGGTGCTGACGTAAAAATGCTAAAAAGCATGGCCCCTCCCTGGACACCGGGGCCGATACCCCAACCCGAGTGGAACTATCGGGTCGGCTTCCAGCCGCATCCTGCTTCCCCCGATTTGCTGCCACCACTTATGGTTCCTCAGTTCGCCCCCCAGCCGTTTCAGCAGAGCCGTTCAGCTTTAAACGCCCTCGCGCAGAATGCGTTGGACAAGGAGTGTGGCGCAGTATGCATGTGGCTCTCTCACAAATTCTATCTGCGGGCTGTCGAGCAATATCCGGACGCAGATCGCGATACCCGGTTCCCCATAATCGACAATCTTAATTCGTTATCCCAAGCCGCACTTGCGGCCGACGAAGAAGTGGCTCAGGGTCGCGGAATCATGCGCAGCCTTGAGACCATCAGGGGCGCTTTGGATGATCGCTTACTTGGAGTAACGAATCTACTTGAGCACAGAGTGAATCTGGTGTGATCGAAGAACGCGTCTGGATGGGTTGCTCCAGTCGATACTCCGGATTCAGGATTATCGCCTCTGACCTTGGATCTTAACTCTGTTTTGGCGTTGAACTTCGACCGGAAGGGCGCGTCTCCAGCCGCTTACCCCTCCGCCGACGTCGGATCAATCATCCGCTTCACTTCCGAAACCCGGTTCGCTGGAAAACCGCCCTGCTTCGCATGTTCCCGCACCATTGCCTCATTCGGCGCAATATAGACACAATAAATCTTGTCCTGCGTGACGTAGCTCTCGATCCACTGAATCTGCGGTCCCAGGTTCTTCAGCACGCTGCAGGATTTCTGCGAAATCGCCAGAACCTGTTCCGACGTTAAACTTCCGGCATCGGGGATCTCGCGCTCGATCACATACTTTGGCATCTATTCCTCCACGTTTAAGGGATGTACATAGCGAACGGGGGTGAGGCTTTCGCCCGAGGATTTTATTCTGTGCCGTGGAAAATAGCTACTCGAATCGAATCAGAACTCGGCATCCCTCTTCTGTACTTTTCCCGGTCAGGGTATATTGGGGCGAATGAAGAAATCCAGCGCCGTACCTTCCTCGAAAGCCTCTTCGACTCCCGCGCCCCGCGTCGCCATCGCCATCATGGCCGCCGGCAAAGGCACGCGGCTCAAATCGCAGCTGCCAAAAGTGTTGCATGAAGTCGGCGGCAAGCCACTGCTCGCCCACGTCATCGCCGCCGCCACTCGCGTCGTCCCGCCGGCAGATGTGTTCGCCATCATCGGCCACGAGGCCGATCGCGTCCGCGCCGCCCTCGCCAACACCGGAGTAAACTTCGTCCTGCAATCCGAACAGCGCGGCACCGGCCACGCCCTGATGGTCGCGCAGTCGGCGCTCTCCGCTTACGACCACGTCATCGTTCTCTCCGGCGACGCTCCCCAGATCAACCCGCAAACCATCGCCCAGCTCCTCAACTTCCACCTCGACCAGAAAGCCGCCATGACCTTGCTCAGCGCCGACCTGGATCATCCCACCGGCTACGGCCGCGTCATTCGCAAGAATCCTCGAAGCTCCGAGGTCCAGGCCATCGTCGAAGAAAAATCCTCCAGCCCCGCCCAGAAAAAGATTCGCGAGGTCAACGCCGGCTTCTACGTCTTCGACGTGCCGCAATTGTTTGCGCACATCAAGAAACTTTCCACTGCGAACCCTCACGCAGAGTACTACCTCACCGATATGGCCAGCCTCCTGCGCCAGGCGCGGCAGCGCGTCGTCGTCTGGAAAACGCAGAACTCCGCCGAGGTTCTCGGCGCCAACACGCGCGTCGAACTCTCGTTCATCGACTACCAGATGCGCATGCGCAAGTGCCACGAACTCATGACCGAGGGCGTCACCATCTTTTATCCCGCAAGCTGCGTCATCGATAACGACGTCGAAATTGCTCCCGACACCGTGCTCGAACCCTTTGTGCAGATTCTCGGCCGCTCACGCATCGGCGCCGGTTGCCGCATCCGGTCTTATTCCGTGATCCGAGATTCCGAAGTCGCCGACGGCGTTCTCCTTCGGCCCGGCTGCATCCTCGAGGGCGCCCGCGTCGAACGCAACGCCATCCTCGGCCCCTATTCCCACCTGCGCCCCGGCAGCGACATCGGAGAAGGCGCGCACGTCGGCAACTTCGTCGAGACCAAGAAGATCAAGCTGGGTAAAGGATCGAAGGCCAACCACCTTACTTATCTCGGCGACGCCGAAATCGGAGCCGGCGTCAACATCGGCGCCGGAACCATCACCTGCAACTACGATGGCGTTCACAAGCACACCACCGTGATCGAAGACGAAGTCTTCATCGGCAGCGACAGCACCCTGGTCGCCCCCGTGCGCGTAGGGAAACGTGCCTACGTCGCGGCAGCATCCTGCATCACCGACGACGTCCCCGAAGATGCGCTGGCTATCGGACGCTCACGTCAAATCACGAAGGAAGGTTGGGCTCGCGAGAAACGCACCGCGAGTTCACCACGGAGACACGGAGGCACGGAGAAAGCAAACCCACAAAAACAAATCTAAGAAAAAAAACACTGAGACCCGGTTTTCTCCGTGTCTCAGNNGACTGGAACTGCGCGTCCGTCGACTTGAAATGGAAATTCACATTCGCGCCGTCGGAATCCACGGTCGTATTGTCCAGCGCTATTTTCTCAGGCGCGCTGGCGCTCATCTTCTTGGCGAGCAGGCCCAACTTTCCAGCCGAGGCTAATGTAGCCGCGCTCACCGAATCGGACGATACCACCGTCAAATCGAAATTCACTCCGCCATCAAAGCTCATCGTATAACGCGAACCGAGAAACCGCTTCTTGATGGTGTCATAGTCGGCGACCTTGGAGGCATCGCCCAACGCCGACCGCATCACGTTCTGCGTTCCCAGTTGATCCAGAATGCTCCAAACCGGCGCCGAATCCACGCTCGACATCATGTCAGCCATCGTCTGATTCGTGTCGAGGCTCATAACTTGGCCGTCCCGCACATCTAAAGCGATGCGTATCGCGACAGAATCGCCGAACAGCAGCGTGCTGTCGTCCAGAAAGGTCATCACCATTCCACCATCCATCGGGTAGATGTTCGCCGTGTTGCGGTACTTGACCGGCTTAATCTTCGCGGCAACCATTTTCTTAAGCACGGCCTTCATGGCGAACGGCCCGGCGGCCACGCCCACCCCTTTAATGCCCTGCTTCGCCGTGCGGAACGAAGCGAAGGTCAACGAGTCGACATCTTTGTCGGGATCGATCCCAATCCCCTTCAGCGCCGCTTCAAACTGCTTCAAGTTGTCCGGCATCAGTTGCTGCTTCAAGGCGGTCGCGGTTGGCGAGTCCTTGAGTGCTCGGTAATCCACCGAAATCAATTGTTGCAGGTCTCCGGGGATGACCGCGCGCGCCGAACCATTCAACGGCATTGCGTTCGCGATACC
>PKVZ01000041.1 GCA_003131635.1 Acidobacteriaceae bacterium | reverse complement strand
TATAGGCACGCAACGAAAATCCACAGAGCCCACTTCGACCGAGTCATAAGATTACTCCCATGCGGCAATTGTGGAGGCAGGCGATGCGGCATCAGCAGCGCCGCCCTTCACCCTTGGTGAGTGTGTAGCACAGGTACGGCGGCTAGCTCCTAAGCAGGGTGGTTCTGTTCCAGAATCCGGAAACCGTTGTCGCCAAGTTGCCCATAAGTCATTGATGCCAAAGAAATAGAAACCAGCGGCGGCTAGTGCGGATGACTCAGCGGAACTCTGAGACGCCTAGATGGCTTGTTCGTTTTTTGTAACAGCGAGTTTTATATAGTTGATACTGAGACGGAAACTCCCTCCAAATACCTCAGGGGCTAAAGCCACATAGTTCTATGTCTCTAATCGCAGCGCTGGAAGCGCCGCGCCACCCAAAATCTACGCGCTGTGTTCATCCAGATATTCGATCTCGGCGGTGATCTTCGCGGTTTTGGCGAGCATGGCTGAAACCGAACAGTATTTTTCTTTCGAGAGGCGAACTGCATCTTCAACCGCCTTATGCGACACTTTTCCACCGACGCGGTAGATCAACTTGATTTCCGTATAGACGGACGGCGGGTCGGCTGCGCGCTCGGCTTGGGCGCGAACTTCGAGGCTGGTAAAAGGTTCGCGCTTCTTCTGCAGAATGGAAACGAGGTCGTAGCCAGTGCAGCCGCACAGGCCGATGAGAACGAGTTCCATGGGACTATTGCCGGCGGCCTTGTCGCCGTCGACAACGATGGTGTGGCCGCTGTCTGACACTCCGTTGAAGCGTTGCTTCTCAGTCCAGGTGGCACGAGCGTTATTCATAATGTTTTCTCTTCCGTAAATTCTACCTGCGATTATCCGTACTCGGCTCGGGATGGATCAGCACGCGAAATAGCTCAGGCGCGGCCTGCTTGAAGCGGATCTCGAGGTCGGTCTGAATATCGTGAACGCGCGCGAGCGAGAGTTCGTCCGAGAACGTGCAATGGCAGGAGATGTAAAGGCGTCCGCGGACCTTCTTAATGTGAACGTCGTGCATGTCGATAATTTCCGGGAATGTTCCGGCGAGGGATTTTAGCCGACGCTCGAGGTCGGCGTCCCGCACCGGCTCATCGCCGGTCTCGATGGTGGCGGGTTCACTCTCGATATGGGTGAGGATGTCGCCGATCTCGCGCACATCATGACGCATAGCGGCTTCGAGGTCGGTCACCTGATCGTGAGCGCTTTTGAGGGACATGCGCTCGTCCAGTTCGACATGCTGCTCGACGTGGAGTTTGCCGGCGAGATCCTGCACGCTGATGTCGTGCACGTTCAGGTTGTGCCGGGTGGCGACGGCACGAATCCGGTCGAAGATATTTTCCGACCGTTGGGCGCGAGGCAATGGTTGCACAGTGACGTCGGCGTCGGGAAGGATGCCACGCACAGCGGCGGTGACCGCTTCCACTAACTGTTCGGAACGCTGGAAGGTAACGGTACGCGCCAAGCCGACGGCAAGATCGGCGAAGTAGCGATTGCCGGCGCGGCGGATGCGAACGCGGCCGATTTCGAGTACACCATCCACCCGCGAAACGGCGTCGATGATCTGGGCGCGAACTCCGGCGGGAGCGGCGTCGAGCAAGGCGTCGGTAGTGCGTCGCGCCAGCCGCCAACTGACGGAAACGACGACGCCGGCGACGAACAAAGCGGAGATGGGATCGGCGAGACGAAGCCATTCTACGTGGTAGACACGCCCCGCGAGGATCAGAGCTAATCCGAAGACGACGACTCCCGCGGACCATACGTCGGTGGAAAAGTGCAGCGCATCGGCTTCGAGTGCCTGGCTTTCGTACTTGGTTGCGATGCGGCCGAGAGCGCGGGAGCGCCACCAGTCTACGGCCATGGAACCAAGCATTACCGCGAATGCCCATACGGAAGGCTCGACTTCGACCCGGCGAAAGAACAGCCGCACGACGGCCTCGTAAATGACCCAAATGCAGGTCAGTAAAAGCAAGCCGGTTTCGACAAAAGCCGAGAAATTCTCTACTTTGCCATGGCCATATTGGTGATCGGCGTCTGCCGGCTTGTCGGAGACTCCAACGGATAAATATGTGAGCAGGGCCGCGATGAGATCCAGGGCGGAGTGCGCGGCTTCGGAGAGGATGCCAAGACTGCCGGTGGTGACGCCGACGACTATCTTGCCGCCAGTGATCAGGAGAGCGGCAAGTACAGAGTTTCCAGCCACGGCGCGCTTTTCGGCGCGCATGGCATTGGGCGAATAAAGGGCCGGAGTCCCGGACATGGTGAGATTATCGCCGCTAACGTGGAATTGCGCCAAACAGAATCAGCCGCTTTTGGTTGCGGCACGCGGGCCTGCCGGCAGTGCGTCAGTCGCCCTCTTCCAAAAGCGGTGCTAGCTGTACCCGACAGGCATAGAAGTGTCGCTTTCAGTGGGCCGCGATTTTCCAAACCGCAACCACCACAAAAATAACTATCCCGGCAAGGTACGCCCAGCCTCGTCCTTTTTGGAGCTTTTCGTGGTCTATCACAAAAGCACCTCGCAAGGCTAATTCTACGCTGTTACAGGTGGATGCTGGAGCAAGTCTATCGAAACTGCCCACTACCGGCCTGTATCGCAAGTATTAGGAAGAACGTCTATGCTAGGATTACCAGTTCGAGTTTTTCCAACTTCCTGATGTACCAATCCTGGAGGAATCTTTTATGCGTAAGAGTTGGCTGCTGTGTGTGTTGTTAGGAACGATGGCTTGGGGACAAGCGCCACCGGGGCAAGCACCTGTTCCGGCGCCGGCAGGTCCGGGCCAGGGTGCTCCGAATGCTAGCGGTCAGGCGAGCGCGCCGCCCGCCGCGGAGGTGCCGGAAAACGCGGTGGTGCTGACGGTCTATGGCGTGTGCCCGTCTACCCCGAAACCTGCGGCTTCCAAGGCTGGCGACAGCAAAGGGGCCGCATCCACGGCGAAGAAGCCGGCGGACTGCAAGACCACGATCACGCGCGCGGAGTTTGAGAAGATTGCCAAGGGACTGTCGCCTTCGCCGACGATCACGCCGCAGTTAAAACGCCAACTGGCAGCAGCGCTGCCTAAGTTTATGGCGATGTCAGAGGCGGCCAAGAAGCAGGGGTTGGAGCAGAGTGAGGGATATAAGGAAACCCTGAAGGTTGCCAAGATGCAGATCCTGACCACGCAACTACAGCGCTCGGTGCAGGAGAAGGCAGATAACGTTCCGGAAACGGAGATTGAGAAGTATTACAAGGAAAATCCTGAGGCTTATGAACAATTTTCACTGGACCGGCTTTTCATTCCGCGCTACAAGCAGGAAACTGCGGAGAAAGCCAATCCGGAAGAAAAGCTGACCGACGAGCAGCAGAAAGCCAAGGGAGCGACGGATAAAGCGAAGCAGGAACAAAGCGAGCAGGAACTGACTAAACTCGCCGACAGTCTGCGGGAACGCGCCGCCGCGGGTGAGGATGTTACCAAGCTGCAGAAAGAGGCGTTCGAAGCCGCCAACATGAAAATGGATTCGCCCACGGTCAACTTGCCTGCGGTGCGGCGCACCGGACTGCCTCCAGCGCACGTGGCCGTGTTCGATCTGAAAGTCGGCGAGGTCTCCCAGGTGATCACCGACAATGGTGGGCACTATATTTACAAGGTGGTAAGCAAAGAAGTTTTGCCGATGGACGATAAGATAAAAACCGAAATCCACAACAAACTGAAGAACGACCAAATGAAGGAAATGATGGACAAGTACACTAACTCATATCACGCCGACACCAACGAAGCGTACTTTGGTCCACCCGTACCAACGGGGCCCGGAGGTCGCCCGATGCCGCCGCGCATGCCGCGTCCTAATGCGGCTCCGGGTTCGCAACCTCAGGCACAACCACAAGCGGCGCCTCCGGCGGCAACCTCGCCGTCGCAGCCTCCGGCGCAACCGGTTCCGCCCTCTAAGCCAAACTGATGGCGATCGCGAAGCCTGTTGTCGTAGTCACTGGTATTGCGGGAAACCTGGGATCCAGGTTGCTCCCGCTGCTGGGGGAGTTCTCGGTGATTGGGGTGGACGTGAGTCCACCCCAAACCGGTTTCCCGTTGCAGTTTGAGCGCATGGATCTGGGCGATGAATCCTATACACGGGTTCTCTATGAACTGTTGCGCGACATACGGCCGGTTTCGGTGGTGCACCTTGCGTTTGTGATCGATCCGGTGCGCTCGGGCGTGCTCGACCCAGAGCGTATGTGGCAAATCAACGTGGCCGGCACAGCTCGGGTGATGGAGGCCATTACCGAGGCGAATCGTACCACCGATGCGGGCATCAAGCAGTTCGTTTTTCCCAGCAGTGTTTCAGTCTACGGGCCCAACCTTCCGTCGCCGGCAACCGAAGAGTCGCCCAGGGCGGCGCATACCCTGCCCTATGCGATTCACAAAAAGCAGTGCGACGAAGTAGTGCAGCAGCGTTCTTCGGCGTTGCGCGGATGCAGTGTGTACATTCTGCGTCCGCATATCTTTGCCGGGGCCAGCGTGGAAAACTACCTTTTAGGAGCGTTTCGCGGCTCGCCCAACGGCAAAGGCTCGCGGGCCGAAAAAATGCGCAGCGAGGGCAAAAGGCTGCCTTGCATGCTGCCGCGCGGGCAACAGTATCTCGACAACAAAATCCAGTTCGTACACGTAGACGACATGGCGCGTTTGCTGGCGCACATTCTGCACCGGGATCCGGAGCCGCAGCGGTTGACGATTCTGAATGTCGCCGGACGCGGCGAGCCGCTTACTTTTGCCCGCTGCATTGAGATGGCGCAAGCGAAACTGGTGCGGGTTCCGAGCAAATGGGCGATGCGGCTGGTGCTGCAGTTTCTGTGGAAACAACAGATCTCGGCAATTCCGCCGGATGCGCTGCCTTACATGACGGGTGAGTACATCATGAATACCGATCGCCTGCGAACATTTTTGGGCGGTGAGTACGAGAGCGTGATTCGTTATACGATTGCCGACGCTTTCGCGGACAGCTTCAAGAGGGGAGCAGTATCGACGCAAAGTGCGGTCGCCAAATAAGACACGCTACCAATCTGCAGAACAGCGCTCACTTTTTTCCACGATACAAACCGGCGATGCCAAAGGTATAAGGAATCCAACTGGCTTCGCGGAAGCCGGCCCGGCGCATGCGGTCCAGCACCTCCTGCGGCTCTGGGAAACGTTCCACCGAATCGGGAAGATAGGCGTAGGGACCGCGTACGCCGGAAATCATTGTGCCCACGCGCGGTAAGACCTGTTTGAAATAAATTCGATACAAATGGCCCATCAGGCCTTTAGGTTCGCTGAAGTCGAGGATGCCGCACTCGCCTCCAGGCTTCAACACGCGCACGATTTCACGCAGTCCGGCATCATAATCCGCGAGATTGCGAAAGCCGAAGGCTGAGGTCACGAGGTTGAAGTGCTGGCCGGGAAATGGAAGACAAAGCGCGTCGGCTTCGATCCAGCGAGGCACGGTGAGATCGCCGTCTTCCGCAACCTTGCCCGGAGATTTCGAACGAGCACGCTGCAACATGGCGTGAGAAAAGTCGGCGCCTAAGATGCACGGACGATAGTTCCTCGCCTGCTTGCACAGAGCGAAGGTCATGTCGCCAGTGCCGCAGCAAAGATCAAGAATCCGGGAGTCGGGCTGGGAGAAAACATGGGCGAAGGTGCGGGCGGTGCTCCGCCACCACAGGCGATCGACGTTGAATGACAATACGTGATTCAGCAGGTCGTAGCGGGGTGCGATCGAGGTGAACATCTCACGAACAGCTCGCGCCGCAGCGCGAGTGTCATTCGCGCCCTCCGGAGCGGCACCCACAACGATCGACCCTTCAGGTTGAGCCAGACGACTCATTTTTTCCAAACCCAGCCACCATGAGACAAACGGCGCAGCTCTTCGACAGCATCGAGGATTACTTTATCCGGAACATCGGAAGCGATTTCAACCTTCCCGATCTCCCGGGGGAGCACGAAATGTACCGCTCCGTTTTGTGTTTTCTTGTCGGCCTGCAGGCGCGCTAGAATCTTGCGCGCGCTTACCTTGAGCTCCGGCAAACGGCCGAGGCTGAGCACGG
Source organism: Acidobacteriaceae bacterium (assembly GCA_003131635.1). Classification (GTDB taxonomy): domain Bacteria; phylum Acidobacteriota; class Terriglobia; order Terriglobales; family Acidobacteriaceae; genus Sulfotelmatobacter. Next base: position 13,427 of record PKVZ01000041.1, on the reverse strand, counting down.
CATCCGCGATGCGCCCGGCAGTCACGCTGTCAGTGCGGCCAACGGTCAGCGCGATATTGGTCGCAGCAATTAGTCCCCAAGCGACAGCCTCGCCGTGAAGCAGGCTACGGTAGCCGGTTTCGGCCTCCAGCGCATGGCCGATGGTGTGGCCCAGGTTGAGAACGCGCCGTAAGCCACCCTCTTGTTCATCGGCGGAAACGATTTCCGCTTTCAGCTTCACGCTCTGGGCAATGAGGCCTTCTACTTCGACGGGATCGCGCTTGAGAATCTGAGAGCGTTTCTGTTCGAAGCGCAAGAAAAGATCGAAATCTCCAATGATGCCGCATTTGAGCGCCTCATAGAGTCCGGCGCGATAAGCGCGCTCCGAAAGGGTGTGGAGAACCTCCGGATCAATGAGAACAATGCGCGGATGGTGATACGTCCCCAGCAGATTCTTCCCAGCCGAGAGATTCACTCCAGTTTTGCCGCCAACCGATGCATCCACCTGGGCCAGGACTGTGGTGGGAATCTGCACCAGGTCAATCCCCCGCATGTAGAGGGAGGCTAGGAGGCCAGTAACATCGCCGACCACGCCTCCGCCGAGCGCGAGGAGAACCGCTTTCCGATCAGCGCCGAGCCGAACTAATCTTTCGGCCAAGGTTTCAATGTTCGCCAATTTCTTGGCAGGTTCGCCGTCAGGCATTTGCAAAACTTGCGGCTTGAAACCCGCGGAGGCCAGCGAACTTAAGAGCTTGGCACCCCAGCGGCGGCGAATGGGAGGGGCTGTGACGACAAAAAGTTTGCTGGCCTGCGGCAGTAATTCGGCTAGCAACGCGCCGGTCCGCGCCAGCAAGCCGTTCTCAATCCGAGCCTGGTAGGGTCTCGGCGGGACATGGATGGTGACTTGCGCCATGGAGTTCCATAATAGCTTATGCGACGGATAGGTTTGGTGGAGTTGGACCGGGAAGTGTTAACATTTGCCGGTCTATGAAAGGTCTTCCAGCCGAGACCGATTTCGTAGTGGTTGGCGCCGGAGTCGCGGGGCTGCGCGCCGCCATTGAACTGGCGCGTGCGGGACGCGTGCTGGTGCTGGATAAGAAAGCTGCGGATGCCCGGACGCAATTCGCGCGAGGTGGCATCGCAGCCGCGCTCAGCGACGAAGACGAGATTACCCTGCACCTACAAGACACGCTGATTGCTGGCGACGGCCTCTGTCTTCCGGAGGCGGTCAAAACCCTCGTGACAGAAGGGCCGGAACGCATCGAGGAGTTGATCGCTTGGGGAACGCAGTTTAATCGGAGCGGAACTAAACTCGTCTTTGGACTCGAAGGCACGAGCAGCCGCAACCGGATACTGCACGCGCAAGGCGATTCGACCGGGCGCGAGATTCTGCGGGCGCTCCATGCCAAGGCGCAGACACTCAAGAATATTTCCATACGGGAATTCGAATTTTCGACGGAACTCGAAACCGATAACGGACAAGTTACAGGGATTTCTCTGCTCAGTGAGAAAGGACTGCCCGAACAGGTCGTGTGCTCCGCCGTTTTACTGGCCACGGGAGGGATGGGGCAGCTTTATCGCAATACGACCAATCCCGAAGTGGCCACGGGAGACGGAGTCGCTATGGCGTTCCGCGCCGGCGCCGAAGTCAGCGACCTGGAGTTCATTCAGTTTCATCCCACGGCGCTTTGGCTGAAGAAAGCCCCGCGATTTTTGCTGTCGGAGACGCTGCTCGGCGAAGGTGCATATCTCCGCAACATTGAGATGGATCGCTTCATGGCGAAATATCATCCGCTGGCCGAACTCGCCCCGCGCGACGTGGTGGCGCGAGCCATTATGCATGAAATGGAGGTAAGTCATGTCAAGGATGCTTATGCGTACCTCGATGTCACACATCTGAAATCCAGCCAGGTGCAGAAACACTTCCCGCGAATTTACGCGACCTGCATGCAATACAACGTCGACATCACGGAAGATCTAATCCCCATCCGCCCGGCAGCCCACTACGCGATGGGCGGCATACGCACCGATTTGAATGGCGCGACAAGTATCGCGGGCCTCTATGCCGCTGGCGAAGTAGCTGCAACCGGCGTCCACGGGGCGAATCGACGGCCCAGCAATTCTCTGCTCGAAGGTCTGGTATACGGGGCGCGTGCGGGAAAAGCTATGCGCAAGGAATTGAAACAGCTTCGGAATTCAGCGAGTGCGACGAAGAAAGCCGCGTCGCAGAACGGCCCCGTAGACGCGGGAATCGAAGAACTGATTGGCCAGATTCAAGACATTATGTGGAACGACGCCGGCATCGTGCGTACGCGGGTAGGAATGCAGGAGGCACTCAAGAAGTTGGAGGGGCTGGGCCCACGGGTGGCGCGTCCGAGGACGCGGCGGTCATGGGAGGCTGCGAATCTCCATCTCGCTGGATCGCTGGTGGTTCGCGCTGCGCTGGCCCGCGAGGAAAGTCGCGGGGCGCACTATTGCACGGACTATCCCGCGCACGATGACAAGAAATTTCTTAAGCACTCGGTGGCTAAGGGAGAAGTTCAGAGATTTGTATAGAACGAGATCTGAGTAACGCCTCGGCGCCAAGGCCGGAGTGTCAAGCCCGCATCGGTCTCTCTCGGGCGGGATACAGCAGTGAAGCCACAATCGAAACCGTCAGCACAGCCGCCACCACGCCTAACATGACCAGGGTCGGAACTTTGAAGTAAGCCGTTGTGATCATCTTCAATCCCATTAGGATCAGAATCAGCGCCAGACCGGTGTGAAGGAAGCGAAAAACTTTCATCAGTCCAGAAATAGCGAAGAACAACGAGCGCAGGCCGAGTATGGCAAAAACATTCGAGGTGTAGACGATGAATGCGTTGAGAGTGATGGCCAGGACGGCGGGGATGGAATCGACGGCAAAAAGCAGATCCGTGGTCTCGATTACCGCGAGGACTATTAGCAGCGGGGTAGCATAAAGCTCCGGATTTCCCTGCCAGCCACGCACAAAAAAGCGACCTGCCTGGTAGGTATCGGTCACCGGCATGAAGCGGCGAATCGCCTTGACGATGGGGTTTCTGGACGGGTCGACCTTATGTTCGCCGGCGAATGCCAAACGGATTCCGCTGTAAACCAGCAGCGCGCCCAAGCCGTAAAAAATCCACTGAAAGCGTTGGAGGAGCCCGATCCCCGCGAGGATGAAGGAACCGCGCATCAGCAGCGCGCCGAGAATTCCCCAGAACAACACACGGTGCTGGTACTCCTCGGGAACGGCGAAATAGCGGAAAATCACGAGGAAGATGAAAAGGTTATCAACGCTGAGAGAGAGTTCGAGTACGTAACCGGTGACGAATTCGATGGCAACTTGCCGACCCTGCCAGAAAAAGACCAGCGCAGCGAAGGCTGCCGCAAGGCTAAGCCATAGAGCGCTGCGAGCCAGCGCCTGGCGCGAACGCACGCGGCCGCGGCGGTGGAAGACGCGGAGGTCCAACACCAGCATGCCGATCGCGAAAAGGTTGAAGATGATCCAGAAATAGATCAAATCATTGCCGATTGTGGACTACTTCTGCCGGCCCAGGGTTCCGCTTTCCCAGGCATCCCACAAGCCGAAGGCCTTGAACATTTCGTCGCTATGGGTTTCGCGCATGGACTCCTCAATCTGTGACCGCGTGAATCGCGGTCCGATCTTCTCCGGCAGATTCGCCAGCGCAAAGCTAAACTCGGCGGCCTCGGCCACGTCTTTCTTAAGTTGCGCAAAGTCCACTTTATCGTAGGTGTCGGAGACGGCATGGTAGTTCACCAGATAGTTCGCCTCTTCCTGATCCGCAACGAAGGTCGGGACGCCCTCCAGCATGAAATCGAAATGATCGGTGCCCCATTCCATGTCGGTTTTTAGTTCCGTGACCCCGAACTGTCGCAGTGGCGCGATGATGCTCTTGGCGGTGTCGAGCACGTCCTTTCGGCCGCCGGTAGAAAATCCCGTGGTCTTGCCCGTTCCGGAATCGTAGATGACGACTCCGGCGGCTTTATCGAGTTCTGGCCGGTGAGCGGCGGAATAAGCTCGCGAGCCGAGTAAGCCTTCTTCTTCGCCGGAAAATAGAATGAAGCGGATGGAGCGCCGCGGCTTCAGGCCGGAAGCTTTGATTGCACGCAGCGCATCCACTACCAGCGCCGCGTTACAGCCGTTATCGAGAGCGCCTGTACCTAGTTCCCAAGAATCCAGATGAGCTCCGAGAATGACGAATTCTTCGGGCTTCTCGCTTCCTTTGATTTCAGCGATCACGTTTGCGGTCTTGATCGGTCCGCCGATTTGATTTGGAATGCTCAAGTCCGCCCACACTGGATGCCCTGAGGCTAGCAAGCGCCCGATGCGCTCCCCATCTTCGCGTGCCAACAGCACTTGCGGTAGGCGGTCGATTTCGCCAGCGAAAGAATTTGTGTGCCGGTAAAGAATGTCGTGTTCGCGAGTAGCTATAAAAGCCACTGCTTTTGCCTTGCCCCTCACTGCCGCGTTGATAACTGGAGGAGCGTTCGTATACTCGGCGAAAAGATCGTCCCAGGTTTTCAGGACAACCGAATGGACCAACACGATTTTCCCTGAAATGTCGCCTGCCTTCTTGAATTCTTCAACACTGCCGTTGCCCACATCGACGACCGGCACATGCCTGACCGGAGCTAGGGCGGGCGCCCATGCGATGGAGACACACCGAACCCGGAAGTCGACTTTCGGAATCTGCGTGAGCCTGGGATCAAACGCCGTGCCCGTGGCGCTGACGGTCATCTCCGTCGCGCCCTCCGCCCAGGAGTGCGGAATGGTGAACAGTTCAGTATGAACGCTATCGGCGCCGGCCGACTTGAACATGTGCACACCCCAATCGATAGCGCGCTGCATAGCAGGCGTGCCGGGGATGCGGCCACCGATTTCGTCCGTGAGCTGGCGGAGGTTGCTTTGAATTGGCGAGGGTTGGAGGGCAGCTTGAATGATGCGGGCCGCATCGTCTGGGTCAGCGGGCGGAGTTGCGGCAAGGCAGACGGCGCTCAGAATCAAGCACAGACAAGCGGACTTCAGATTTCGCATATCGGGTGCATTAGAAACGAATTTCTGGAAAAGAGCAAAAGGCTTTAGCGCAGAGTGCGCGGAAGACCCGCCGCTGAGATCGCTGAGAATACTTTCAGCTTATCTCACTTTTTATCTCACTTTGGCGGCAGCGGGTCCATTTTGTCGAGAATGCGGACTGTCTCCAGAATAGTGCCGCCCACAATCTCCAGGCTCTTAGGGCTGAGCTTATCGACGGTATCTTGCGGCGTATGCCAGAAGACGTTGTTGTAACCGTAGTCAAAATCAATCAGGTCGGCGCAGGGTACGCCTCGCTGCATAAAGGGAATATGGTCGTCCGTCACCTGGTTGTCGCGGGCAAAGAAATGAGATTGATAACCCAGGCGGGAGGCCGCCTGATACACCACCTCTTCCAGCCATGGGGTTGAGTTCTGGTCACGATCAATGCTGAGGTCCGCGTCGCCAATCATATCCGCCAACAGGAATGCCTTGATCTTCTTTAACGTGCCATCGGCTTGCCACTTCTCTGCCAGGTGACGGATTCCATACAAGCTATCTTTCTCGAAAGGCAGTTCAGTGTCCGGCTTCATCGCCTCCTCGGCATCATCCCACACCAGCCATACGCTGTAGCCATCGCGCCTCTTGCCGCGCAGTTGATTCGCAATTTCAAGCAGAAGTGCGCTGGAAGACGCGCCATCGTTGGCTCCAATGTAGGATGTATTGCGCAACGGATAATTCGTATCGTAGTGGCTGGCGATTACGATGATGCCGTCTTTTGTTCCGGAGAATTTCGCAACGATGTTTCGCACAGGAAACTTTCCTTCGGGCGTACCCGCAATGAACACGTCATCCTCTACCATGTCGCCCTTCAAATGAGAGGTGATGAAATCCTCGACTTTCTTGTGATTTGCACTGCCGACGGGGCGTGGACCTAAGGCTACCATCTCTTTCACATATTGCATCGCACGTGCGGAATCGATGGTCGGCGGTGGACCGCTGTCGGGTGGAAGCGAAAGTTCTAGGACGGGCGGTGCGGCGGCCGGAGCCGCAGGCTGGGTCTGCGCTTTCACTCGACTGGCATCGCTGTCGCGATCGCACGCCAACGCAGCGACCGCGATAGACAGCAACAAAACACGAAGCACGATTTGCCTGCTTATCACCGAATAAACCTCAAGAAACAAACTCAATGCACAAGTACCGAACGACGCCGAAGTATTATGCCGCCTTTTTTTCTTTACGAGCACGGCGCTGTTTGGGATGGACAACATAAGCGATTCCAATGCTGGCCACATACAACGCGATCATGGGTGCCGCAAAAATACACATGTTCAAGACGTCGGGAGTCGGGGTAACGATGGCCGCAATGATAAAAATGACCAGGATGGAATACCGGAAGTTCTTCCACATGAAACCGGCGCTCACGATGCCCATCAGCGCCAGAAAAAAAATCAGAATGGGCAGCTCGAAAATTAAACCCATGCCCAGGACGATGCTCAGGAACAGCGATGTGTATTCACCGATGGTGATCATGGGTTGAAACTGACTTCCGAAACCGATCAGGAAATCTAGGGCCCGGGGATAAACAAACTTGTAGCCAAAGTATCCTCCGGCCGAAAACAAGGCTATCGTCGAAGCCATGAAGGGCATCACATAGCGCTTCTCGTTGCGGTACAGACCGGGCGAGATGAACATCCAAACCTGATAGAGCACAAAGGGAGAAGTCAGGAAAAGACCGGCCAGCGCGGCAATCTTCAAGTAAAGATTGAAGGGTTCCACGGGATTCAGATAAACAAGTTTCTCTGACATGCCGTGAGCTTTGAGCGCGCCCATGATGGGCCTCTGCATGACCCCGTAGATTCTTTCGCGGAAGCCCCAGCAGGCAAAGAATCCAACGGCCACGGCTCCAATGCAATACACCAGGCGATTACGCAATTCCTCGAGGTGATCGAGAAAGCCCATGGTGGGCATGGCGTCGCGCTTCGGGTCGTCCCCGGAGGCCCCGGTCAGATTTTCAAACATGCGAATCCTGCGTAGCGGAAGAACTTGCAGGATCAGAACCTGAAGAGCCGACGGGAGCCTCGACCGATGAGAGAGTTGAAGTCTCGGTGGCCGCGTTCGCCGCGGCTGGACTCGAATCAGCAGGCGTCGAGTCAGCGATAACCGCGTCAGTCGGAGCCGCTAAAGTTCCGCGCAATTCATGAGCAGCGACTTCACTCGCGGCGGGATTCAAACTTAAACTGGCGACTGCTCCTGGTGGCGGCACGGCGGGAGGCAGAATCTCCTGCTTCTTCTCGACCTCCAGATGCGCAATCTCGGTTTCAATCTGCGATTTGAATTCGTTCGAGGCGCGGCGCAGTTCGGCGAGCAGACGTCCGGCCTGTCGGGCGATCTCCGGCAACTTCTTCGGCCCGAAAATAATCAGGGCCAGAAAGAACAGGAAGATCGTCTCGGAAAAACTCATGGCCTCATCATAATGCGGGAGTGCCAAGGCGGCAATGTTTGGGCCTGAGCATGAGCCAGAGTCTTTGGGGCCGTCGGCGCGGAGTAGAGTTTGAAAGCTAGAACCTAAACCGCCTCCGGCCGCATCTTAAAATAAAGACCTGCCAGGACGGTTACCGATGGTAACCTTCCCGGCCCGGGACAGACTAAAGCTTGTAAAGCTAATGATATAATCCGACTATTCAGCGCGGTAGCCGGGGAGATCGAGATCCCTCAATCGAAGGAAATATTCAAAATGGCACGTAGTTCACGCCGATCACTCTTCCTGGTAGTTTTTTTTCTGCTTGCCTGCGGCTTTCTGGGCATTCTATTCGCCCAACGCACGGGGCAGGCCTCCTCTTCGCCCTCGAGCGACTCCGACGTCAAGGACAGCCTGAAGCAGTTCACGGATGTCTATGCCGTCATTGAGGACAATTACGCGGAGCCGGTCAATCCGGATAAAGCGATATACAACGGGGCCATTCCCGGGATGCTGCACGCGCTTGATCCGCACTCGAATTTCTTCGACCCCAAGTCTTACGCGCTGATGCGCGAGGACCAGCGCGGCAAGTACTACGGCGTGGGCATGACGGTGGGACCGCGCAACAACAAAGTCATTGTGATTTTCCCCTTCACCGGAACACCAGCCTACAAAGCCGGCATTCATCCCGGCGACGTGATCATCGCAGTCGATGGCAAATCGACGGAGAATATGAGCACCGGCGACGTCGCCGACTTACTCAAAGGACCCAAGGGCACAACCGTGCACATCAGCATCTCGCGCGAAGGCGTGGAGAAGCCGATGGAGTTCACACTGGTACGCGACGAGATTCCGCGCTATAGCGTTGACGTGCATTTCCTGATCCGGCCCGGTATTGGCTACCTCCACGTGACCGGGTTTAACGAGACCACGGAAGAAGAGGTTTCCAAAGCGCTCGATGAAATGGGGGATCTCAAAGGTTTGATCCTCGACCTGCGCGGAAACCCCGGAGGCTTACTTAGCGAAGGCGTTGGCGTAGCGGACAAGTTTCTGAAGAAAGGCCAACTGATCGTTTCGCATCACGGACGTGCGTCCGCGGAAAAGCGTTATGTGGCGCAGCATGGAAATGGGGGGAAAGATTATCCCCTCGTCGTTCTGGTAAACAGACTGACGGCTTCCGCGGCGGAGATTGTTTCCGGAGCCATTCAGGATCATGATCGCGGATTGATCGCGGGCGAAGTCACGTTTGGCAAAGGACTGGTTCAAACCGTCTATCCACTGTCTGAAAATACCGGGCTGGCGCTAACCACGGCGCACTACTATACGCCCAGCGGACGGCTCATCCAGCGCGATTACAGCAACATCTCGCTCTACGACTACTACTACAATCGCGATGCTGAATCGGGCAGCAATGCCAATCGCGAAGTAAAACTCACTGACAGTGGCCGTACGGTTTACGGCGGTGGCGGCATCACGCCGGATGTTGTAATTCCCCCCATCAAGGGCAACCACTTTCAAGACACGCTGCTGCAGCATTACGCTTTTTTCAACTACGCCAAGCGCTACGTGGTGAATCATCATCCGACCAAGACTTTCGAAGTGGACGATGCCGTAATGCAGGATTTCCGCAAGTCACTCGACGAAGCGAATATCCCTTACACGCAGGCGGATCTGGTCGATAACAACGACTGGATCAAATCCAATATCAAAGCCGAAGTCTTCGTGGATGCTTTCGGTCAGGATGAAGGGCTCAAAGTCCGGGCGGAATCGGATCCGGAAGTGGTCAAGGCTCTCGAGCTTTTGCCGCAGGCCAAAGCGCTGGCCGACAACGCCAAGCGCATCGTGGCTGAGCATAACACCGCCGGGGCGTTCAACCGCTAGAACGGAAGTGATTCTCTCGGGCCCGGACATGTTTCGGGCCTTTGCTTCGAGCATCGTAGAGCGCGCGTCCCACACGCTTCTCGGGCCAGCAGGATGCTGGCGCTACTTTCATTGACTTCGCCGCCGGGCTATGTGAAAATCCGCGTCAGCGGGACCTGTAAATCGGCTCGGGTACCGAGAAACTGTCCTTTCCCCGCAAGTCCCGACGCCGTCGACAATGAAGCGAGTTCAACAACCTCCGCAAGCCACGGCTCGGCCAGCAACATTTCGGAGCCGGGCGGAGATCGTTTGAAACCGGTGGTGTTGGGATTGGCGGTAGCTTTGGCGGCAGCGGCTGGCGTCACCGATTGGCGCAGCCGTCGTATTCCGAATTGGCTGACCGTTCCGGCGCTGGTGGTGGGGATCGTGGCGAATGCCGCAGTGGGAGGACTGGCGGGCGTGAAGTTTGCCCTGCTGGGAGCGGGATTGGGATTGCTGCTGCTCTTGCCGTTTGTTTTTCTACGCAGCCTGGGCGCGGGCGACTGGAAGCTGGCCGGAGCTTTGGGAGCATTCGTGGGTCCGGGAGTGCTGCTTGATTTGCTGATGGGATCGATCTTTGTAGCCGGAATCATGGCCCTGGGGGTGGTGATCTACAAGCGGCGGTTGATGGAAACCCTCCGTAATATTGGCCGGATGCTGGGGTCGATGTTAACTTTTCGTATGCCTGGAGCCGAGGTTTCGCTGGATAATCCTCAGTCGCTAAAGATTCCTTATGGAGTAGCATTGGCTTTGACCACTTTGTTGTATGGGATCTTGAACTGGAAGATGTGGGGAGCACGCTAGCTGTGCAAAAATCGGCTGAGACAACTTGGCGTAGGCTGGCACGCAGCGCGAGGGGCTCGGAAATCGCGGAATTCGCGATGATCCTGCCTATGCTGTTCTTGCTCTTAATCGGGATCTTCTGGTTTGGGCAAGCCTTCCGAACTTACGGCACGATCACAAATGCGGCCCGGGACGGCGCGCGAGCAGCCGTGGCACCCGCTTGCGCCACCTGCGGGAGCGTTGATCCTTCAGTGAACGCGTGGACCGTCATTCAGAATGACCTGCAGGCGGCTCACATCAATCCTAACCTCCTGCAGCAGCCAACCCCACCGCCCACGCTGTGCGCCTGCGGTTTGGGTGCCAGTGCCGGCGCCACCAGTTGCACAACCCCGCAAGTGCTCTGCGATAGCGAGGAAAGCAATATTTGCGTGCAGGGGGTAAGTCATACGGGCGTTAACAACACTCTAAACGAAGGCCTTGTCCAATTGTCTTCGACCGTCGCCGGTAATCCCCTTCCGGGAGGCGCAGGCGAGTGCGGGATTTCCGTCAGCCTCCAGTACCCTTACACGTTTTGGCTCCCCTTCACGTCTCTGAGCAGCCAAACCATTAACCTGCGGGCGCAAGCGCAAATGAGGGCGGAGAGTCAATGAGGTTACGCCTTCTCTCTCGCCGGTGCCAGACTGGAGTCCGGCGGATCCGCGCGGAGGACCGTGGCTCCCAAATCGTTGAGTTCGCTCTATCCGCCCCGCTGCTGGTGTTGTTTGTAGTAGGAATTTTCGACTTCAGCGGGGCGCTTGCGCTGAAGCACAAATTGGCCAATGCTGCGCGAGAAGGCGCGCGCGTGGCCGCCGCCGATCCCGCCAACGATCTGAGCAACACTTCCACCGTGCCGGTTTCTGTCAGCGACGCGTATCAAGTCGTCGACAATTACCTGCTGTCGGAGAAACTTAACGATTGCGGCTTGCAGGGAACGAGCCCCACCGGAGCCGCTTTGACCTGGACCTCACCCACTCTAACCGGCTGTCAAAACGGTACTGGTCTGGTGCTAACTATTAACCGGGGATGCGTGACCCTGCAAGGCGTAGACCTGACCGAGAACCCCGTAACCGTTGGCTTGGTCGGTACTTGTGTCACCGTTGTTTACCCTTACGTCTGGCAATTCACCAGCGCCGCAGGGCTGTTCAGCAGCTTTATCGGACCCACCAATATTACGACGACTGCGGTCGCATTCAATCAGAATTGAGATTGAGAAAAAGGAGTTAGGCCCCAGAATGCTGCCACCACTGATACAACGCGCTCCCTGCTCCAGCAGTGAGCGTGGGGTTACGATGCCGCTGGTCGCGCTATCTCTGGTCGCCATCCTTTCTTTCGCGGCTCTTTCCATTGATTTGGGCGCACTCTATGAAGCCAAAGCAGAAGCCCAGCGTGCGGCCGACGCCGCGGCCTTGGCCGCGGCGCAAATCATCTCAACCGAAGGCGTTACCACCGATCCCACGAACGGCTCCGGAAATTGGGGCCAGCTCTGCGGAGGTCCCGGCAGTTATGCCTCGCTGGCAGCCACGAATATCGCCAATCAGAACCTGATTGGCGGCTCGCCGCCAACGACAGTTAACGTCTATTACGGCACCTCCGCGGGCACGGGCAAGAACAAGGACTGTACGGCCGCGGCCACTGGCTTTGGCATTAATCCCGTGGTTTCGGTGTATGTGCAGCAGACCAGTCTGCCCAACTTCTTCTCCCGCGTTTTTTCAATCGTCAATAATGGGCCATCTTCGAACTCCGGCGTGAGCGCGACCGCATACGCAGAGGCTTTCAATCCCTCGGACTCCAAGGGAGGAAACGTTATCCCGGTTCAGCCGCGGTGCGTAAAGCCTTGGATTGTACCGAACCTTGATCCGCTTCACGGACCTAACTGCACTGTCGCCTGTAACAAGTTCGTCGATCTGGGGACTGGGTCAATCTCCCTACCAGGCACCTACCCTGGCGGCGTTATCGGCGAGAGGTTTTGGCTGATGCCAGATTGTAGTCAGGGTCCGCCACTACCACCACCGCCGCAATGTAACCTACGCAGCACTCCACCTCAGGCAAATTTCTACGACACATATTCTCCTCCAGCACAAGCGGCAGATCTTGAATACCTTCCGGGGCAAACCTCATTCGCTGCGACGGCGGTGCCCGCAGATGGCACTGCCGCGTGCTCTGCGGCTAGCTCTCCGGGCTACGCTCAATCCATCGCGGGATGCGATCAAACCACGGTCTATGCCTGCGGTCAATCCTCGCAGCAGGCTGTGGTCAACCTGGTAGAGAATCCAGGTATTAGCGACACCACGAATGGAGTGCAGTGCCTCACCCACCAATCAGGCACAGACCTTACCCAGCTAAACGGTCAAGATGCGCTGCTACCCACAGGCACCCTGACGGGCGGGGCCGCGCCATACTACCCGTTTGAAATTCAGGTGGGCACAAGCAATCCCCTGATCGGGGCTGGGGTGGCAAATAATAGCGTCATTAGCAGCAGCAATTCGATCGTCTCTTTGCCGATCTATGACGCCAACAACACCATCACACAGGCTGGTCCTAATAGCGTCACCATCGTGGGCTTCCTGCAAGTCTTCATCAACGTGGTCGACGTCAACGGAAACGTGTATGTGACGGTGATGAATGTTTCCGGCTGCGGCAATGGCGTGGGCGGAGCCCAGCCCCTGTTCGGAACTTCTCCTGTGCCAGTGCGGCTCATCACGCCCGTACCCTCAAGCTAGCGAATTCGCGCCTTAGTCGGGAACGTCGTTGTTCGGCTGAGCCTTGGTGTCGGGAGTTGTGGGCGGTTGGCGCTCCGTGCCCAGGTTGGGAGTAGCCGGCGCTGGCGCTGCTGGCGGCGTTTTGACTGGGACTTCAGCTTCGGTATCGTCTTCGGATTGAACTCGCGCCTGTGGCTGAGGATGATACGAGGGCGCGGGACCTTCCGGCCGCGCGCTGAGAATTACGCGGTCGAGGGTTGCCGGGTCGCTGGCCGAACTTAAAATCAGGAAATTAAACTTCGAGCCATTCAGCAGGCGCGATAGAACTTCCGGCGCCGATGCAGGGCCGATTTCGGCGACAACCTGTTCCTGCTCGGCTCCGGCCGGAATGGCGATCTCCGCTCCGGTGCGCTGATGTATTGCGAACAAGACTTCCGACAAACTGGCCTTGTTGGAGCTGATGGTAAGCATCCCGCCTTGAAATGAAACCAACAGCGGAGGCGGAGCGGCCGGCGGCGTGATCTGCACCGAC
>PKVZ01000215.1 GCA_003131635.1 Acidobacteriaceae bacterium | reverse complement strand
TGGAGAATCGCCGAGCGCCTGGATGTGAACATCTTCCACACTTCACCTACGGCCATTCGCATGTTGCGCAAATCCGGTCACGATGAACCCGCCAAGTACAACTACCACTTCAAGCACATGACCACGGTGGGCGAACCCATCGAACCAGAGGTTTGGCGCTGGTATCACGACGTGGTGGGCAAAGGTGAGGCCGTGATCGTGGATACATGGTGGCAAACCGAAAACGGCGGATTCCTGTGCAGCACCAAACCAGCGTTAGACCCAATGAAGCCGGGCAGCGCGGGTCCAGGCGTGCCGGGAATCTATCCCTTAATCATGGACGAAAATAACGAACCGGTGGCTGCCGGGTCGGGGAAGGCGGGCAACATCTGCATTCGCAATCCCTGGCCGGGGATCATGCAGACCATTTGGGGCGACCGCGACCGCTTCGTCTCACAGTACTACAGCAAATACTGCAAGGATCGCAACAGCAAGGATTGGCACGACTGGCCCTATTTTGCGGCGGACGGAGCTGTGCTGGCCGCGGACGGCTATTTTCGGATACTGGGACGCGTGGATGATGTCATCAACGTGGCCGGTCACCGCCTGGGCACTAAGGAAATCGAGTCGGCTTGCCTGACGGTTTCGGAGGTAGCGGAAGCGGCGGTGGTTCCAGTGGTAGATGAGATCAAGGGCCGCGTGCCCGAGGTCTATATCGCGCTGCAACCAGGCCTGCAGGCCAGTCAGGCGATTGTGGACAAAGTCAACAAGGCCATTGAAACCATGATCGGCAAGATTGCCCGCCCACGGCGGGTTCTCATTGTTCCAGATATGCCAAAAACACGATCAGGAAAGCTGATGCGTCGAGTTCTCGCAGCTCTTTCCAACAACATGAGCACTGGAGACATCACAACGTTGGCCAATCCTGACGTGGTGGAGAAAGTTCGGGAGTTGGCCCAGGGCAAAGAAGCCGTGGCGCTGGCGGATGGACCCGAAGATCTGAAGAAATTCGGGACGGAGGAGTGAGAAGTTAGCCTTCGATCCGGGAAGCCGGCTCCATTGCGAAAATCAGATGCTTTGGATCGAAATTATTCATCGAAAGTAAGTTGACGAATCTACGAGGTCGAGCCTAGCATCCAAACCAGCATGATCAGTTTCAGCAACTTTCGTCAGGAGTGCATGTGTGCATGTTGTTGTTGCGCATTCGTGTGCTCTGGCGGAGGTAAATTGCTGACTTAAGACTTTCATAGTTATCGGCAGTTATAACCCACCACCAGACATCCTCTGGCGGTGGGTTTTTCTTTTTGGCGGCGACTTATGACAAATGCAGTTGCAGAAACTAAAGCACAAAAGTCCGAGCGCCTCAAGCGCGCAATGAATCCCTGGGAAGGACTGGCCGAGGTTCGCCGCTTTGCGCGCGAAGGCTTCGACTCGATTCCCCCCGAGTGGATTGGCACATATTTCCGCTGGTGGGGAGTGTACACACAGGGCGATGGCGCGGGCGTGGTCGGCGGCCAAGGCGGCCAGGGACGCGCTCTGCCGTTCTTCATGCTCAGGATTCGGATTCCTAACGGCCTGTTGCGATCCGATCAACTGCGAACTATCGCCGCTCTTACGCGCCGTTATGCTCGAGGCACCGCCGATCTAACCGTGCGGCAAAACATTCAACTGCACTGGATCACGATTGAAGCTCTTCCGGAAGTGCTGGAGGAACTTTGGCGCGTCGGGCTGAATACGATTGGCGCCTGCGGCGACGTCACGCGCAACATTACCGGCTGCCCGGTTGCGGGTGTGGATGCAGATGAGATTTGCGATGCATCGTCACTCGCGCTGGAAGCGGATCGGATGCTGGCAGGCAATGCCGAATTCTACAATCTGCCGCGTAAATTCAAGATTTCCATTACCGGATGCCGCGTGTGGTGCCCCTATCCGGAGATCAACGATGTTGGCCTGACAGCGATAGAACGCAGGTTGCATGGCGAGTCTGAGATTGGTTTTGCATTGCGCGTGGGCGGCGGACTTTCTACTGAACCTTACCTGGGTGCTCCGCTGAATGCCTTCGTACGATGGAATCAGGTTCTGCCCGTAATTCGCGGGATTGCCGAGCTGTTTCGGGACTCCGAACCATTGCGCGAACATCGAGAACGCGCCCGCTTAAAATTTCTTTTCCTCCGACATGGGTGGACGCCGAGCGATTTTCAAAAAGATCTGGAGCGGCGGATCGGATTTCAACTCGATCCCGCTGAGCCGGAGAATCCGCCCGCAGATGTGTATCGCGATCACGTCGGCATCCATCCACAGAAACAGGCGGGCTATTGCTACGTGGGTTCCGCGGTTCTGCGCGGAAGAATTACTCCTGAACAAATGGATGCAGCAGCGGATCTTTCCGACCGCTTCGCGGGCGGCGAATTGCGCACAACCAACATGCAGAACCTGCTCATCGTCAACGTCCCCCGCTTACGCGCCGAAGAGTTAGCCAAAGAGCTAGGTGCAATCGGGCTGCCGGTAGGGGGTTCGCCGTTTTTTCGCGGAGCCATCGCCTGCAGCGGAAGCGAATTTTGCAAGCTCGCTATCACGGAGACGAAGGCTTTCTCGCGCTGGCTGGTGGAAGAACTGGAAGAGCGGCTGCCAGAGTTTGAGCAGCATCTGAAGCTGCACGTAACGGGCTGCCCGAATAGTTGCGGCCAACACTGGATCGCCGACATAGGAATCGAAGGCAAGAAACTGAAAGTAAACGGGCGAATGGTAGACGCCTATTACTTCTGCCTGGGCGGAGCGCTGGGGTTGAACCAGTCCATCGCAAGACCGGTGGGCTATCGTTGCCTTGCGACTGAGGTGCCAGAGGCCATCGAGCGGCTTCTGCGCAGATATCTGGCCGATGGCGATGCCGGCGAAAATCTCCGGCAATTCTTTGCTCGCCACAGCGATGCGGAGTTGCGGGACTATCTGGCAGGACAAACGGTGGATGCAGTCGCGCGCGATTTGCCCGAGGGACGCGTCCCCAGCGCCGTGGAAGGTTGAAGAAACGGGGGTTGAAGAAATAATGAGCAGCTTATTTCCAATGTTTCTGAAACTCGAAGGCAAACATTGCCTTGTGGTTGGCGCCGGGAAAGTCGGCGAAGGCAAGATCGGCGGCCTCCTCGACACGGGTGCCCGCGTCCACGTAGTTGCCCTGCAAGCAGGCGCGGCTGTTCATGAGTGGGCACGGAATGGAAAGATCACGCTCGAACTCCGCGCCTTCACTCCGGAAGATCTCGATGCAGCATTTCTAGCAATCGTCGCCACTGCGTCGCCCGGCCTCAACGAATTTATTTATCGCGAAGCCGAGAGGCGGGGCGTTCTGTGCAACGTGGTCGATGTTCCGGAATATTGCGACTTCTATTATCCCGCGGTGGTGCGTCGGGGCGATCTTCAGATTGCGATCTCCACCAGCGGTCAGAGTCCGTCGCTGGCTCAAAGAATTCGGCAACAGCTTGAACGGCAGTTTGGCCTGGGATACGCGGCTTGGGTCGCGGAACTCGGAGCCACGCGAAGGCTGGTACTGGCCAGTGATCTCGATCCACAACGCAAGCGCGAGTTACTGCACTCGCTTGCCAGCCGTGAGGCTCTGAACGCGGCATTGGCCGAAGAGTCGGCTGGGAGATTTGCCAACGAAGTTGCTGAGAATGACAGGAGGGTAATTGCATGAACGGCAAAGTTTATTTGGTGGGCGCGGGTCCTGGCGATCCCGAACTGCTAACCGTGAAAGCCCTACGGCTGCTGCAAACCGCTGACGTGGTGCTTCACGATGACCTGGTCTCAGCCGAAATATTGAAATTGGTTCCTTCCGCGGCCCAAGTGCAGAACGTGGGCAAGCGCTGCGGAACAAAAACCATGCGGCAGGAAGAAATCAATTTTCTGCTGGTGGCGCTGGCCGATTCTGGAAGACAAGTGGTGCGGCTGAAGAGCGGTGATCCCCTGATTTTCGGCCGCGCAGGCGAGGAGATCGAAGCCCTGCGCCGATCAAACATCGCATACGAAATTGTTCCGGGCGTGACTTGCGCTCTGGGAGCCGCGGCTGCGGCCGGAATTCCTCTCACGTACCGGCGAATATCTTCCACACTCGTGCTGACGGTCGGTCATCGCGCGGCCGGAAATTCCGATGCGGAGTGGGGCAAGTTCAGCGCAACCGAATCGACTCTCCTCGTCTACATGCCGGGCCACGATTATGCTGAGATGGCCGACCGCCTTACAGCCGCCGGATTCGCGAAAGAAACTCCTTGCGCAATTATTTCGCGGGCGACCACTCCTCGACAGCAAATCCACCACACCACAATTTCAAATCTCCATCGGTCGCCGGAACTAGCAGCTCCGACGCTTCTGGTTGTAGGCGAGGTGGTTAAATTCGCCGATCACGCTGCTGGTCAGCCTGAAAAAACTTTCCCAGTGATGGAAAGCGCATTTGCAGCCACGCGCGTGCAAAGTGCCATTTCCAGTGAGCGCTTGCGCCAAGAGGAGCGTTTGGCATGAAAGAGAATATCTCGCAATTGCAAACTGCGGCCGAGAGTTGGACACCCGAACGCGTGCTGGGCTGGGCCTTCGATACTTTCGGAAGCGCCGTCGCGATCTCTTCCGCCTTCGGCGCCGAAGGCATGGTCTTGATCGACATTGCGTCGCGCGTTAGGCGGAATTTTCGCCTCTTCACACTGGATACCGAATTTCTTTTCCCCGAGACCTATAACCTGATGGATCAAGTGGAACAGAAGTACGGCATCACGATTGAAAGGGTCTATCCATTGAGTTCGCCGGAGGAACAAGAACAGGCGCACGGTGCGGCGCTGTGGCTGCGAAACCCCGACCAATGCTGCAACATGAGGAAAGTGGAGCCGCTGCGCCGCAAGTTGAACGAACTGCAGGCCTGGATCACGAGCATCCGCCGCGATCAGACTGCGGCCCGGGCAGGTGCCGGCAAAATCGAGTGGGATGAAAAATTTGGTCTCGTGAAGATCAATCCCATCGCCGACTGGAACTCAAAGCGGGTGTGGCAATATATCCGCGAGCGTGACACGCCTTACAACGCGCTGCACGACCGCAGCTATCCCAGCATCGGCTGCACGCACTGCACGCGCGCTGTGCGTCCGGGAGAAGACTCACGGGCAGGACGCTGGTCTGGCTCTCCAAAGACAGAGTGCGGGCTGCACATTATTCAACCTCTGGCAGGTTCTCCAGAAGCGGGCGCCTGAAAGGGCAGAATCGGTCTCGGCATTGACTTCGCTTCGCCGCAACCTGATCTGTGCCGGAGGAATCGCCCGTCGAGGCTGTCGCCAAGGGTTAAGGAGCATCGATCATGCAATATCCAGATTTTTCAGTTCGTCAAGAAGCGCCTTTTGCACTTTTTTCTGCAGCGCTGCCGGGAGCTTCTTCCCCTCCGAGGTCAAATAAAACGTATCAATTGCCATTTGTCCCTCGGTATCGATCAATGCGATTTCAATGTTGCACTGCTGCCGCGAGAGGCACGAACTCACCCGGTGCAACAGCCGCGGACGGTCCTGGGCAATCACCTGCAGCAGCGTACTCGTCGACGAACATTCGTCGTCAAAATCAATACGAGTCTCCACCACCACTTTAGCCTTGGCATGTTTTTCGCCGCGCTGACGATCACGCAGCATTCGATCCAAATCGGCTTCGCCCGCTAAAACCGCAGAGATGCTTTTCTTGAAACGATCCCACTCTGAAAGGTTCAACTCCAAAGTGCGAAAGCGGTCGGTGAAATAGAGCGAGTCTACAACCGTTCCGGCCTGATTCGAGAAAGCGTTCGCCTTTACGATATTCATTCCCCAGGCGGCAAGCACCCCAGTCAAAGTCGCGAACAGAGACGGCCGGTCCCTGGTGATCAGCGTGAGTTCATACCAGTGGCGGCCGCGTTTAAGATCGACCTGCACCGCATCGTGTCCGATGCCCTCCGCCATTTCCATGTGGCTCATCACTTCTTCGGCGGAATGCACCAGCAGATATCTCTGTGGAAATCCTTCAACGAAATCCCTGAACTTCGCGCTCATCACCGGAGCGAGGCTGCGCAGGCGCGCAAGTTTTTCGTCATTCACGTCGCCGTGAACGCGCTGGTCCGCACTGCGGTTTAAATAGTTGGCCGCGCCAATGTAGAGCTGCCACACGTTCTCCGCCTTCCACGGAGTAAGCGCCTCCGGATTTACCGCCTTGATGTCAGCATAGGTCAGCAGACACAACATCTTCAGCCGCTCGGGCGTACCCATTTTCTCGGCAAAGGCCGCCACCGTCTCCGGATTGAAAATATCGCGCCGCAGCTGCGCAGACATTTCCAAATGGTTTCCGATCAGAAATAGCACGACCGCACGTTCTTCGGGTTCAACGTCCAGGCGGTCCAGGCAGCGGCCGGCGATTTCCAGGCTCGCCTCCACGTGATTGCCGCCGGGCACTCCCTTTCCCGTGTCGTGCAACAATAAGGCGAGATAGAGCAACTCAGGATCTTCCAGTTCGCCCAGCAACTCCGCATAACGCTTGTCCCATTCCGATTTCGATTGATTCAAGCGGTGCAGACTTTCAATCGCGAGGATCGAGTGCTCGTCGACCGTGAATCGATGGTAGAAATCCCGCACCACCAACGAATCGATGGGCTTCAACTCCGGCAATAATAGAGTGAGCAGGCGCAGCGAATGCATGGCGCGCAGGGCTTCGCCGGCGTGTGGCTGCACCAATGTTTCCTGCAGGTACA
The DNA here is from genome assembly GCA_003131635.1 of Acidobacteriaceae bacterium. Lineage (GTDB taxonomy): Bacteria > Acidobacteriota > Terriglobia > Terriglobales > Acidobacteriaceae > Sulfotelmatobacter. The sequence goes on along the minus strand of PKVZ01000215.1, from coordinate 7,571 downwards.
GCCACAGTTCGGCGCCTCGAGGGGGGGTCACCGCGAGCGACGGAAGCGCTTGCTCAATACGATGTTCGGTGGTCGCGCTTAATTTCAGCCCGTGATGCGCCATAAAATGAAACAGGCGCAGCAGCATCTCGGGATCCTGCAGCGATGAGGATTGTTGCAGGAAAATCAATCCATCCACCACGGAAAAGTCGGGATGGGACGGCCGCGAGCGCCAGCCCTGAAATTGCCGCCGTAAGGCGGACCACGACTCCGGAATCTCTTCCAGCAACTGCATTACGGTGCGTTGTACCGCTCGGGCATGGCCGAAATAAAGTCGCATCCAGTCAGCTGCGGTCAGTTCTGCTGAATCGGAGGCGCCAATCTTGCGTGAGGCAGCTTCGTCCTGGGCCTCCCAGCTCAGCGCGTTGTCGTCGCGACCGTGGCGGAAATGCAGAAAGCAACGAGCCGCCATCAGAAACTCCAGCGCCGCCTCTAGTTGCTTCCGCACCGATGCCCGCAGCGAACTGGCATGGGGCCAGTCACCCAGCTTGCTCATGGCCGAGATCAGCGCCAGCCAACTCGCTACATTGCAGTCGCGAAGGCCGCCCGGGGTCTCCTTCAGATTCGGCTCGAGATGGAATACGGTCTGCCCGAACTTTCCATGCCGCCCCTGGGTTACTTCGGCCAGTCCTTGCAGCAGTGCTTTCGATTCCCGTGCCACCAGCTTCGGAATCACCTTGTCGTGAAGGCGAGCAAACAACTCCTGATCGCCTGCCAGAAAACGGCAGTCTAGAAGAGAAATAGTGAACTCGGTATTGTTAGGGTCGTAGCGGTCGCATTCCGCCAACGTGCGAGATGCGGGACTCAGCTTGAGTTTTATATCCCACAGCTCCTGCGATAGGCGCTGGACTTCTTCTTTGTGACTTTCTTCGCTTCCCCGGTCGGCAAACAAGAAGAGCAGATCAATGTCGGAATAAGGAAACAGCCAGCCGCGTCCGAAACCTCCAGTGGCAACGAACGCGAAGCCGCGAGGTCCAAGTTCGTCAGAGGAAACGAACTCGCGCCAAAGGCGCCTAAGAATATCTTCGATGAGAAGCGTTCGTTGGGCGACGGCGGTTCGACCGTTTCCGCTTGCCGCGAAGTCACGCGCAATCCGCTCCGACGCGTCGGCGACACAACTTCGCAGTTCACTGATCAGTGAAGACGCTGCCGTCATGACGAGGAGTCAATCGGTCGATAATCGAAGCTCAATGCTAGCCACCCTATAGCGTTTCCTACAATGCTCCTTCGCCCCGCTCGTCATTGCGGATGCGAATCGCTTCATCCACGCGGGTGAGAAAAATCTTGCCGTCGCCGATCTTGCCCGTGCGTGCCGCGCCCACGATGGCTTGTACTGCCTTCTCCACCATCGTGTCGGCCAGCACCACCTCCAGCTTGGTCTTGGGAATAAGGTCTACGCTATACTCGCGACCGCGGTAGACCTCGGTGTGGCCCTTCTGCCGCCCATGGCCGCGGACTTCAATCACCGTCATACCTTCGACGCCAATTTCCTGCAGCGCGCTCTTCACCGCTTCCAGCTTGGAGTTCTGAATGACTGCCTCAACCTTTGTCATGGTGTTGTTGTTGAACTCTCACTCCCTCCGCCCGGATGCATGGCGGATAAACCTTTCTCTCTCCCAGTTGTATGCTTCTTCAGCCGGTCACTACAAGTCTAAGCCTTGGACCGTTCCTTCTCAGGTTAACCGGCTTCGGTTGACGCGCAACCTAAACTGTAAACCCAACTTCCACCAAGCAGGTGTTAACCCCAATAGCCGGCGACTGAGAATTCGATTTGAACCCAAATCGCCCGCGCTCACTTTATCGCCTGCTGCGATTTTACGGAAATCGAAACTATTTATCACTCTTATCGGGATTTGCTATGCGGCTTCGCAGCCTTAGCCTAGCTATGGACATGCAGCGTAATGAGCAAGGGCATGGTTTCAAACAGCAGACTGACTTCGAGAGTAGGCATGGGTGGCCGGGTGTGCACCGTATAGTCTTCGCCGGTAATGACGGATGGCGGAGAGAGCATGCAACCGTCGCCCAAACCGGAAATCTTGTTCTTGAAGTTTCCCGCGACCATGTTGCACACTTCGCCGAGTGCGTCGGAAATCTCTGCGCCCACTTTATCCAACTCCATACCGAGCATTCGTGAAGCCATGAGCGCGGCGGCTTTTTCCTGGCAGCGAACACCGATCACCCCGCTTAGTTTCCCGGCCAATCCCACCACAGCGGTAACGTTAAAGCGAACCACAGGCGTGGTTTCCGACTTGGTCAGTTGGCAACCGAGCATCATTTCGAAAACTTCGCGAGTGGCAAATTCCAGGAATGGAAGCCAGTCTTGATGCTGCTTTTCGGCGACGAGGACAGGATGGTTAGAATTCATGTTCGCTTCCGAGCCAGTGCAATCCCAATGTTGAGCCGGGTCTTGCAAGCGTTTGCTTGATATCAGCCCGCTTTTGAAATATCGGCAGAAAACCGCGGAGCTTTAGGAGTTGCGTAGCTGCGGTGCAGAAGCGGCCAGCAGAGCCTTCGTCGGCATTTGCTGATAGTCTCGAGAACAGGTACGAGGAGAGATCGAGCCGTTGGCACCCATCATCAACGCACAAGGAATTTCGAAGCATTTCGGAGCAAATCCGCTCTTTCAAAACGTCTCGTTTACGGTTTCGGAGGGCGATCGTATTGGGCTGATTGGGCCAAACGGCTCGGGCAAGTCTACGCTACTTCGGATTCTCGCCGGCGACGTACGCCCCGACGAAGGAGAAATCGCCGTCCGCAAACGTGTTCGCCTCAGTTGCGTGGAGCAGGACTCCAAATTCAGGTCCGGCGACACGGTGCGGTCTGTAGCCCAGAGTGCAATGGAGCGGGCCGCAGTGCCCGAAGCTGAGCGCGGCACTCGTTTTGCTGAGACCCTCGGCCGCGCCGGCTTCGAAAATCTTGAGGTCGAAGCCTTCGCGTTATCTGGAGGTTGGCAGAAGCGCCTGGCCATCGTCGAGGCAGTGCTTCAGTCGCCAGATATTCTTCTGCTGGATGAACCTACGAACCACCTGGATCTTGCTGCAATCGAGTGGCTCGAAGCTCTGCTGCAGGCGGCGCCATTCGCCTGCGTTGTGGTCAGCCACGACCGTTACTTCCTGGAGAATATCGCCACCGACATGGCCGAATTGAACCGCACCTATCCCGACGGATTGCTGCGGGTCGCCGGAAGTTACAGCCGGTTTCTGGAGAAGAAGGAAGAATTCCTGCATGCCCAATCGAAGCGGCAGGAAGCGCTGGAAAATCTGGTGCATAGAGAAATCGAGTGGCTGCGGCGGGGAGCGAAAGCACGGACGAGGAAGTCCAAGGCGCGGATCGATAAAGCAGGGGAGTTGATGGGCGAGCTTGCCGATTTGAATGCGAGAAGCCGCAGCGGAAGCGCGCTCATTGATTTTTCGGCTACGGACCGAAAGACCAAGCGGCTGATCGAACTGGAAAACGTTTCCTGCGAGGTGGGAGATCGCAAATTATTTGCGGGACTTAACTTCGTCATTACCGCCGGCATTAGGGTTGGACTGGTGGGGCCAAACGGCAGCGGCAAGACGAGTTTACTGCGCCTCTTGCGCGGGGAGTCAGAGCCCTCTCATGGTGAGATTCGCCGCGCCGACCGGCTTCGCATCGTATATTTCGACCAGAGCCGCGAACTCGATCCGGATATTACTTTACGCCGTGCTCTGGCTCCGGAAGGTGATTCAGTCATCTATCAGGATCGCTTAACCCACGTGGCATCCTGGGCGGCAAAATTCCTGTTCACCGGCGAGCAACTCAATCAACCCGTGGGCAAGCTTTCTGGCGGAGAACGCGCGCGCGTTTTGATCGCTCAGCTCATGCTTCAGCCAGCCGACGTTCTCCTGCTCGATGAGCCCACGAACGATTTGGACATCCCGACCCTGGACATACTTGAGGAAAGCTTGCTGGAGTTTCAAGGGTCTTTGGTTCTGGTGACGCACGACCGCTACATGCTCGACAGGGTTTCTACGGTCGTGGTGGGGCTCGATGGGCTCGGCGGCGTGGGAATGTTCGCGGACTACTCGCAATGGGAAAGATGGTTGGAGGAACGCGAGCGAACGGCACGGCCCGCAATTGGAAAAGGCAGCGGGAAGTCTCTGGCGCGCGCCAATGGCGAACGCGAACGGCAAGGGCCGGCTAGGAAAAAGTTGTCGTACATGGAAGCGCGGGACTACGAAACGATTGAGCAGCGTGTCGCGGAAGCCGAGGAAGTATTGCAGGCCAAACGAATTCAACTCGAAGACCCCAAAATTGTCAGCGACAGCGAACGTTTAATAGCGGCTCATGCAGAGATGGAAGAAGCTCAGGAAAAAGTCGATGCTCTCTATGCGCGCTGGGCTGAACTGGAAAAAAAGAAAAGCTGAAATTCGTCAGGATGCGAGACAAAAGGCGACGATCGTATTTCCCCGGATGCCTGTGGATTTTTCTACCTTCTCCAGCAATGCTGATTCCAAGTCATCGGGATCAGGCTTCATTTCGCAGGCCGCAATCTCTTTATCCGTTGCGCCGTGGAAACAGAGTTCGCACACTCCCAATCCATCTTCGGAGCGAACCGGCGGTCCGAAAACGCGACAGGTCATGGGGCGTGATGCGTAGAGTTCGCAGTTACCGGTGGCAGGGTCGAGCGCGGGACAGGGCTCATCATTCGCGAAATCAGAAAACCGCCGCGACGCTTCATCTCCTTCGTCCAGTAATCCGCTTACCGGATCTCCCGGGAATTCTTGGGACAGGCGAGCAATCGCATCCCGAGCCCTCGCGCGAACAGCTTCGGCACGGACAGGTGCGCTCGATTCGAGCTCAGCTAGCCCTCTCCGCAGTCGCATGGCATCGAGTTGATTGATGGGAAACGCCCCGATGCAGCACTGTGTGCATCCCGGACGGCAGACCAGCCATTCGCCGCTGCGATGAGTAACATCCGCCAACGCCGAGTCCACAATCTGAATGAGTACGTGATCGNNCGGAAGCAAGAAAATCCCGCCGCATAAGGATTTTCGAATCATACAACCAAACCGCAGAGCGGATGACAATGGCGAGGGCACGGGTAAGGAGGTTCACGGTTCACGGCAGTCTCCCGAAAGCGACGGAGCCGCATGCTGCTGGCTCCAGTCGCTGGAAGCGCCCACCCTTCCCCCCGGCGGTGTGGCTCCTCCTCGGGATCCCGTGCTCATGGAAACCAACCGCCGGAGATCACCCATGAAAACGGCTTTCGGCTACCATGAACTAGTTACACTGGGATAGTGGCGGACAAGCACAAAACGTTTCATCCGGAGTAGAATTCCTCGCGCGAAACATGCATCTGTACGAGCGTCTGCGATTTGGGTAAGATAGCTGCCACTTAGCCTCACAGCTCGCGGAGAGACTCGTGCAGTTTCACGCCTTCGACAGGCATTATCTTGAACGGCTCAGTTCTGGAGATTTCCGGACACAGGAGCACTTCGTCTCTTATTTCAGCGAACTGATCCGCCTGAAATTGAGCAAGCGCCTGCATTCCCGCTCCGAGGTAGAGGACGCACGCCAGGAGACCTTCGCCCGGGTGTTTGCCGCGCTGCGAAAGCCCGATGGGATACGCGAACCGGAAAGGCTCGGAGCCTTCGTCAACTCCGTGTGCAACAATGTTTTGCTGGAATATTACCGCTCCGCCGCGCAGGAGGCGACCTGTGACGACGAAGAGGCTGAGGCCAATATTCCAGACCCCGCCATCAGCGTAGTCGACATCATCGCCGACCGGCAAACGCAGCGGAACGTGCGCGAAGTTCTCGACCAACTCCAGGAAAAAGATCGCCGCCTGATCAAGGAGGTTTTCCTCGAAGAACGTGACAAGGACGAAGTCTGCCGCGATCTTGGGGTCGACCGCGAATACCTGAGAGTACTGCTGCACCGCGCCAAAAAGTCATTTAAATACAATTACTTAAAGAGAATGGCGAAGGAAACAGTGTAGGGGATTTAATTGCCCGTAACGATTGGCGTCAGTTTGTCACTATCTGTATATGAGGAGACCATCGGTCATGGATCATAGTGAGGCGAGCCGCCTGATGGCCAGCGAGAAGTATCTACTCGACGAACTTTCCCCCACCGAGATAGAAGCGTTTGAGGAGCATCTCTTCGGCTGTCAAGAGTGCGCTCTCGATGTGCGTGCAGGATCTGTTTTCCTGGAACATGGCAAAGCCGAGCTGGCAAATCCCACGCCCAAGGCAGGCCGCGTTACCGCAGAAGTCCGTCCATCCCGAGGGTTCTCATGGTGGCGGCCTGCGTTCGCCATTCCAGCCATGGCGATTCTTTTGATTGTCGTCGGATATCAGAATCTGGTAACCTTCCCCGCCATGAAGGGCGCCCTGGCGGAGAACAAAGCGCCACGGATTCTGACTGCAGCGTCTTTAGTCAGCAGCGCCGTTCGCGGAACGACGCCATCGGTGATCGAGGTACGTCGAGGCGAGCCGTTTTTTCTCCCGGTTGATATTCAGCCGCAGAGTGCCTTCCAATCTTATGTGATCGAGTTGCAAAATCCCGCAGGAGGAGTACAGTGGTCGCTCCCGGTCTCCTCGGAATCAGCCAAGAATACGCTGACCATCCAGGCACCCGGAATGAACACCGCCGGCCACTACGAGGTGGTTGTAATCGGCCGGAATGCACAAGGTCAGAATTTAGAAGTTGGGCGTTATCCTTTCGATTTGCAGTTTGCCAGGGCGGCAAATCCTGAACCTTAGCGAGGAAAACTAAAGATGCCCTCAACGCCTTCTACGCCTTCTACCAACCGAGTTCACTACTACCACGCTGACGCCTGCGCTTACGGCGGATTCTTTCAGACTCCGGTCAATCAGATCATCGCTCCGCAGGCTTCCCTGTCTCTTGGGATGTCGGGCGGCTACGGCTCGGGAAACGCAGGAGAATTTCAACTCCCGGGCGCTCCGAACTTGTTGTCCTACGATTCCGCCTCCGCGACAGTCTCGGGCCGGCTACAGAGTGAAGGCTGGGTGACGCTGGTGACCGCGACCCTCGAGAATTTGAACGTGATGGGCATGGTCATGGCCGAAAGCCTGTCTGCGCAGGTTTTAACCGTGCATCCCTTGAAAGGCGACAATCCAACTGTAAGTTTTGCTGGGGCGGCGATTACCGGCCTAAGCGTTGCAGGAATTCCTGTGCAGGTGACGCTCGACCTCAACATCTGCGCTCAGACAAATATGAATAGCGATGGCTTCCCGGCTGAGTCCTGCGCGAGCGACGAAGGATTTCTGGAGCGGGTCGCCGCGCAGTACCAAAGCATGATCGATGTGCCAAGCGTGCCGAGCTGGATTCCAGGACGTTACAACCCAGAGAATTTGCAAGGTGATGATGGGGAGTGTGGAAGCGTCTTGTGCTCGCTGGTGAGCGGAGTCGAGCCGGCCAGCCCAAGCAGCGGACGCAGCGGAGGACCTCCTCCATTTGCAGCTTATGGCAACGTCCTCGTAGTGCCGGGCTTTGGGAACGTGTTTCTGGGAGAACTTCTGGTGGACTGCAAGTCCTACCGACTA
>PKVZ01000028.1:4255-8022 GCA_003131635.1 Acidobacteriaceae bacterium | reverse complement strand
GCGGGGCGCATTACAAGCCGGATTTTCCGGAGCGCGACGACAAGAATTTCTTGAAGACGACGAAGGCATATTTCGCGCCGGACGCGGATGAACCGAAGTTTGAGTTCGAACCGGTGGATACGTCGCTGATTCCGCCACGGCCGAGGAAGTATGACGCGGTGAAGTAAGGGTTTGGGAGGAACCGGGAAGGGCACGAGTGCCATCTAGGACGCCTTCAAGTCTGCGGCTTTAGCCGCTGGGGGCCACGGATCGAGTTTAAACCCGGGGAATGCGGAACAATAGCGGTACTCTCTAGGGTTGACGACGATCCTGCGTTCCACGGGATTTTGATGGATGTAATTTCGATGATGCATGAAATCAATGTCGCTACGAATTCGATGATCGGTGAATCCTCGCTGCCAGATCTCTTGATCGCGGCCAATGATCGTCCCGAGTTCGTGGGAGTAGTCGCCTTTGATCAGTTGGATTGCGCGTTCGATGGTTATGTCGTTCGCCGGAGTCAAGGGCAGATGAGCATGCTCCGGCATGACGACGAAGGCGTGCAGGGTGTATCGGCCTTCGCGGCGATAGCGATAAAGAGTTTTCAAGAAGAGACGGACATAGATTTCGACCGTGAACAGCTTGCGGCGATGAAACGTCGAGAATGTCACGAAATAAGTTCCCGGCGGAGAGATGAGTCGTCCAGGCTTCAAGGGAAACCCTCAGCGGCTGAAAGCCGCGCGTCTTCTGAGAGCTTAAACTGGCACGAGTGTAACTCGTGCCCTTCCCGGTTGTTTTTCGTACCACATTTTTCGTTTTGGGAAGAACGCGGAGCCGGTGGATGTGTCGCTGATCCCGCCAAGGGCGAGGAAGTATGATGCAGCGAAGTAGCGCACCGCCAGTTCTGGGCGACTTTGACAAGCTTCTCCCCGCTAAAATCACCGGAGCGTCGGTACGCTGCGGCAACGAGTGGGTGATTCCGCTTCGGCATGCGACCGAAGCTGTGAATATCGCTGGTGAGCATCTGATTGCTGTGCTCGGAGTGGAAATTCCCCGAATTCTTCCCCACGGATTCGGCGTGGAAGGATATACCGGGTACGAGTTCAAGTTCCACAACGATTGGGGTGCTTTCGTATTCCAGAACAATCAGGCAGCTGCGCAGTACATTGCCGAAAATCAGTTTGGCGAAGGCTATGGATATACACTTACGACTACGTCAGGCGAAGAGTTCGGCCACCTCAGAGATCAGATAAAATGAGCAACGGCAAGTTTGTCATCCTCAAGATCAAGCGCCAGAACACTCCCACGTCCAAGTCGTACTGGGAAGAGTTCGAACTNNGCGCGCATGGCTTGCTCGGCCTTGATTGACAATCTCGAGAAGCCGGTTCGGCTGGAACCGTTTTCCAAGTTTCCGATCGTGCGCGATCTGGCCACGGACCGCAGCGTGATCTTTGAGAATCTGAAGATCGTCAAGGCTTGGGTTCCCATCGACGGCACCTACGACCTCGGTCCTGGCCCGCGCATGACGGCCGAGGAGCAAGAGCAGGCTTATCCCCTTTCCCGCTGCATCTCCTGCTGCTGCTGCATGGAGGCTTGTCCGCAGTTCAATGAAGAGACGGGGTTCGTGGGCGCGGCGACTATTGCGCAGGTGCGGCTGTTTAATACCCATCCCACGGGGCAGGCGCTCAAGCGCGAGCGGCTGGCGGCGCTGATGGGCGACGGCGGCATACAGGAATGCGGCTACGCGCAGAACTGCGTGGAAGTATGCCCCAAAGATATTCCTCTCACCAAGGCTATTTCCGAAGTTGGCGGCGAAGTGATGAAACAAGCCATCGGCGACCTGTTCCGGCGCTGACGGGGTTGCAGGTCAAAGGCGCAGAAAGCCCGTGCTGCAATGGTTTTGCGTGAATTGCCGCTTTCCGGCATTGATTTTTGTCACTTCCGCCACAACTGGCCGCACCCACCCTGTATCTAATGATCGCTAACTGATTGCTGTATTGGCACATGAATTAGGCGTAATCCCGCAGCCGGGGATGGCGTTTGGCGTGCTTCATTTCCAGTGCATACGTTGCGAAGGCTAGGACAGTAACCGGAGGGTAACCAGCCTTTGGGTACGGCCCCAGATAACGCCGGTAACGGCCATTGTTCCAAGGAACCGTTGGACCATTTGACAGCATGGCATAGAATGACCGGACAGTTGCAAGTGAAGCCGTGCAGAAGGCTACGAGACTAATTCTTGAAATCAAAATTACAGCGCCACTTGATGTTGCTTTCTCTGCTCACCTGTTTGGGCGGCCCGTTGTTTGCGGCGACCACTACCGCGGCGGTACACAAGCGCGGCCACCATTTGCGGCGTCCGCGGCTGCACTGGACGTTGTGGAATCCGATGTTCCGTCCTTCGCACGAATCTCTGTTGTTGCAGAATGCGGAAGTCGATCGGCTGGAATTGCCGCGCATACAGGATGACGACGAACTGGAAGCGCTGAAGGCGAGCGGCGCGCTGCAGCCTATTCTTGCGGGTGAGTCACTGCGCTTCGATCCGCGGCTTGATCCCTCGCGGCGGTACTGCCGTCCCTGGACGCGCGATTTTGTTCAGGATGTCGCTCAGGCTTACTACAATCGATTTCATCAGCAGATTCAAGTGAACTCCGCGGTGCGCACGGTGAAGGTGCAGAAAAAATTGCGGCGGCACAATCGCAATGCGGCGCCGTATGAGGGCGATACCGCTTCGTCCCATCTTGCCGGCCTCACGGTCGACCTGCAGCGCCGCGGCATGACGCAGGAACAGATTCACTGGATGGAGCACTACCTTTTTTACATGAAGGCTCTCGGGCTGGTTGAGCCCGAAGAAGAGCGCCACCAGTGGGTGTTCCACATTATGGTTTCCGGGCGTTATGCGGATTGGCGCGAGACGCAGGACATCGTTCCCATGGAGCGACCNNTCATGCCGTGTACTGCGATTCGCCGTTGCCGAACGACCAGTTCTCCCACGCAACTTCCACCAGACTGATCATCAGATCCTGCGGGCGCAAGCCGGGATTCTCCGCCAGGATCTGGCTCATGCGCTGATAGAGTTTCCGCTTCTGCGCGGGTTTGCGTCCGGTGGAAAGAGTGATCTGCACCAGGACAATGCCGTCGCTGCGTTCGATCCCTAAATACGACGGATCATAAAATAATTCGCCCGCGGAATGTTCGGTGACAACCTGAAAACGATCTTGCGCCGGAACGTCGATCGCCTCTACCAGCGCGCGGTGTACTCCGTCGGCCAGAGCTTTTTTGTACGCTTCGGTTTTGCCTTCGCGCAGGGAAATTCGAACCAGCGGCATCCCGCCTCCTTTAGATAAAGCACAAATCATAGAGCACAAAAGTTTCCTTTCAATGGATGCTTTCGAAGTTCAGGGCGATTCACGGACAGGGCGAAGCGGCGTGCTCTAATAAGCCATGATCGTTCTAATGGCGGGGCTTCCCGGCACGGGTAAAACTACGCTGGCTCGCGAAGTCGCGGCCCGCACCGCCGGGCGCGTGCTCAGCAAGGATGAGATCCGGCACGCGCTCTTCCTGGTGGACGAGATTGAATACTCGCCGCGGCAGGATGATTTTTGTTTGGAAGTGATGCTGGGGACGGCAGGATATTTGTTGCAGAAAGACAGATCGCGTTTTGTTTTTCTCGACGGACGGCCTTTCTCGCGGCGCTACCAGATCGATAGTGTATTGAATACGGCTACTCGCCTGCAGCAGAGCTGGCGCATTCTCGAATGCGTGTGCAGCGAGGAAGTGGTGAGGCAGCG
>PKVZ01000028.1:0-4191 GCA_003131635.1 Acidobacteriaceae bacterium | reverse complement strand
TCAATCGATATTGCGCTCGCACACAACTATGACTCGCTTCCGCATTGGTTTGCTCTCGTCGTTGTTGTTGTTTCTGTTTCTCAGCGTTGTCTTCGCCGCCGCGCAGTCTGCTGACTCCTCTGGGCCGCAGGTCAGCGACAAGGCCCGCGCGCTTCAGGAATCCGCCATCGTGGTTGACACCCATGCCGACACGCCACAGCGATTTTTAGACGAAGGCTTCGACATCGGGTCAACCGACCCCAACGACGTGGGCCATCTCAGCTTGGATAAGGCGCGGCGCGGCAATCTGGGAGCGGAGTTTTTTTCCATCTGGGTGGATCCGGAGACCAATCAGGGGCACTTCGCGCAGCACACCTTCGATCTGATCGACTCGGTGTATGAGCAGGCAGCGCATCATCCGGACCGCATGATGATGGCTTTCTCCGTCGCGGATATTGAGCGCGCGCACCGCGAGCACAAACTGGCGGCGCTGATGGGCATCGAGGGCGGACATTCCATCGAAAACGACATGCACCTGTTGCGCGATTATTACCGGCTGGGCGTGCGCTATATGACGCTATCGTGGTCGAATACCAACGAATGGGCGGATTCCTCGGGCGACATCGACGACCCTAAGATTCAACATCACAACGGGCTCACTGATTTTGGCAAACAGGTGGTGCTGGAGATGAATCGCCTGGGAATGATGGTGGATATCTCGCATGTCGCCGACAAGACTTTCTGGGACGCAATCGCCGTCAGCAAGGCTCCGGTAATTGCGTCGCATTCCTCGGCGCGTGCGCTGGTAGATGCGCCGCGGAATATGACGGACGATATGCTGCGCGCGGTGGCAAAGAATGGCGGCGTGGTGCAGGTGAATTTTTATTCCGGATTTCTCGATCAGGACTATCGCAACAAAATGCTGGGTCAGGAGAAAGAGCAATCGGCGGCGATCAAGCAGTATGTCGACTCGCTGAAGGCGCAGGGCAAGCCGGTCAACTATATTGAAGTGAATCGCATCGAGCGCGAGTGGATGGCGAAGATTCCACGTCCGGCATTCAAGGTGCTGATTGATCACATCGACCACATCGCCAAAGTCGCCGGCGTGGAGCATGTTGGCCTGGGTTCGGACTTCGATGGGGTGAGCGGGGCGACGCCTCAGGGCATGGATTCGGCCGCCGACCTGCCGAAGATTACGCAGGCCCTGCTCGATCGCGGATACAGCGCCGACGACATCAAGAAAATTCTCGGCGGAAATCTGCTGCGCGTCTTCCGCCAGGTCGAAAGTGTCAGCCGCGAAATGCAGGCTCACCCAAATTGAGATTCACCTGTCGTACAATATCGGTTCGCATTCAAACTACTTTTGTTCGCAGGTAAGGAACTCTTATGCTTCGACTAGTTGCAATTGCAGCCCTTCTCTCACTCGCCACCATGGTGGCTGGGGCCCAATCCGATTCCAGTTCGCAAGCCGCTCCCGCCAAACCCGCAACCAAGGCCGCCCCTCANNCTCACCCCGCAGCTTCCGCTGAACCTGTCGCCGTCTTCGACACTACTGTGGGTAAGCTCCGTTGCACGCTGTTTGAGAAAGAAACGCCAATCACGGTGAAGAATTTCATTGACCTCGCGACCGGCGCCAAGGATTGGACGAATCCCGTCAGCCACGCCACCAAACACAATACGCCGCTCTACGACGGCACCATCTTTCATCGCGTGATTCCCAACTTCATGATCCAGGGCGGCGATCCCAGAGGCGATGGCACCGGCGATCCCGGCTACACCTTCAAAGACGAATTCGTCTCCACCATTCTCTTCGATCGCCCCGGGCGCCTGGCCATGGCGAATTCCGGTCCCAACACCAACGGATCGCAGTTTTTTATCACCGAAGTTCCCACCCCGCACCTGAACGGACGTCACACCATCTTCGGCCAATGTGACGACGCCAGCGTGACGCTGGTCAAGCAGATCGCTCGCATGGCCACCGACCCCAGCAACGACCGGCCATTCCGTCCAGTGAAAATTATTAAGGTCACGATTCTCCGCGGCGCGGCGGCAGCTAAACCCGCGGCTCCGGCGAAGAAGCCGGCCGCGGCCAGCGCAACCAAGCCCGAGTGACCTGCACATTTTACGAATCGCCTGGCTGCGCCAGGCCGACAGCCGAGGGCGGCTGTCGCCACAAAAAACTAAGAACTTGAACGACTGAAAGGACTCCATGACTCGACAACCCGGACTGTACGCCACGTTTGAAACCAGCGAAGGCAACATCGCATGCCGCCTCTTCGAAAAGGACGCGCCCAAAACCGTAGCCAACTTTGTGGAACTCGCCGAAGGCCAACGCGAGTGGACTCATCCCTCGACGCGGAAGAAATCCAAAGACCGGCTTTACGATGGGACGATTTTTCATCGCGTGATTCCCGACTTCATGATTCAAGGTGGAGATCCGCAAGGCACGGGTATGGGCGGGCCGGGCTATCAGTTCGAAGACGAAACCAAGGGCTCGCCGCACAAGCTCGATAAGCCGGGCTTACTCGCGATGGCGAATGCCGGACCGAATACCAACGGTTCGCAGTTCTTCATCACGGTGGCGCCGACGACCTGGCTGACGGGCAAGCACACGATTTTTGGCGAGGTGATTGAAGGGCAGGATGTGGTTAAGAAAATTTCCGAGGTGCCGCGCGGGCGCCAGGATAAGCCGAACAAGGATGTGGTAGTGAAGAAGGTGACGATGGAGCGAGCGTAGGATAACGGTTGTCACCCACACGGTTTCCGTGGTACACTGTTCCTGTGTTGCTATGAAAACTAACCTCCGCAACGTCACTATCACGCTGGAAGAGAGTGTCGCCAGCTGGGCGCGGATGGAAGCGGCGCGCCGGGATACTAGCGTCTCGAAGCTGCTGGCTGGGATTCTGAAAGAGCGAATGAAAGAAAAGGACAGCTACGATGCGGCGATGCGCCGGGCGCTAGCCCGGAAGCCTTTCCTCAAAACCGATGGCCGGTATCTTTCCCGCGAGGAAGTTCATGACCGCTCTAGTCTTCGTCGATAGCAACGTACTGATTTACGCGATCGATGAGGGTAATCCGAAGAAACATGAAGCGGCGAAATTGTGGCGGGCGGGGTTGTGGAAGAGCCGCCGGGGGCGGGTGAGTTTTCAGGTGCTGCAAGAGTTCTATGCCAATGTGACCCGAAAGTGGCCTCCTGCCCGCGACCAGGTTCAGGCCGAGATACGTAGTTTATTCTCCTGGCACCCGGTTGCTATCGATGCCGAAATTCTCGAGAGTGGATGGCAGCTTCAGGAGCGCTACAAAATCTCGTTCTGGGATTCGCTGATCGTGGCTGCGGCGAAAGCGGCTTCCTGCCGCTACCTGCTCACTGAGGATCTGCAGGCGGATCAAGATTTCGAAGGCGTTACCGTGGTCGATCCGTTTCGGTGCGATCCGGCCGAGATCCTCCAGGCGTAATCCGCCAACTGACCCGTTCATTGACTTGCCCAAGCCTCCAACGTAGGATTCATTTCCAGTGATCGGGCAAACTATTTCGCACTACCGCACGGTTGAAAAGCTGGGCGGTGGGGGCATGGGCGTAGTTTATAAGGCAGAAGACCTCAAGCTGCGGCGTTTTGTAGCGCTCAAATTCCTGCCCGATGAAGTTGCCAAAGACCCGCAAGCGCTGGCCCGCTTTCAGCGCGAGGCCCAGGCTGCCTCCGCGTTGAACCATCCCAATATTTGCACCATTTACGAGATCGACGAGCACGAGGGCCATGCCTTCATCGCGATGGAGTTCCTGGACGGCCTCACGCTCAAGCATGCCATCGGCGCCCGTCCGATGGACAATGACACGCTGGTGAACCTGGCGATTGAAATCGCCGACGCGCTCGATGCGGCCCACGCGGAAGGCATTGTTCACCGCGACATCAAGCCGGCGAACATCTTCGTCACCAAACGCGGACACGCCAAGATTCTCGACTTTGGATTGGCGAAGGTGGGAGCGGGACCCGCGGCGCAGAGGGTGAATATCGATAACGTCCAGACGATGGATGAGGCCCACCTAACCAGCCCGGGGACGATGCTGGGCACGGTGGCCTACATGTCGCCGGAACAAGTGCGTGGGCGCGAACTCGATGCGCGCAGCGATCTGTTCTCATTTGGCGCCGTGCTTTACGAGATGACGACCGGCGATGTTCCCTTTCACGGAGAGAGTTCGGCGGTGATTTGCGA
>PKVZ01000029.1 GCA_003131635.1 Acidobacteriaceae bacterium | reverse complement strand
CCATTGCGGAGATTGTGCAGTAGAAAGTGTAGCCGCGGACGCCTTCGTCCGCGGCTACGTGATCAACGCGGCTTGCATCCTGCCGCTGGTTCTTTCCTTCCGGAGACGCCGGGAGGGGTTAGAGAGAGTGAAACGTGATTGGAAACGAGAAAATTCGGATACGGCTGAAAGCTTACGACTACCGCATTCTGGATCAGTCGACAAGCGAGATCGTGGAAACGGCCAAGCGCACCGGAGCGCGGCTCGCGGGTCCGATTCCACTGCCCACGATGAAGAACAAGTACTGCGTGCTGCGTTCGCCGCACGTGGATAAAAAGTCGCGGGAGCAGTTTGAGATCCGCACCCATAAGCGTTTGCTCGACATTCTGGATCCGACCGCGCAGACGGTGGACGCGCTGATGAAGCTCGATCTGCCGGCGGGCGTGGATGTGGAGATCAAGGCATTCGGGAAAGAGCATAAGTAGAACTGGCAGGCGCGGGCTGCGCCCGCGGAACGGACGAATGCGTCCGTTCCCACATGAGCTTTGAAGCTCCCCAGCCAATAGCCGCACGACGAGCCACGCTGGGAACGGAGACGAAGATGGCGATACGAGTTACAGGCATTCTGGGCAAGAAGGTCGGCATGACGCAGCTGTTTGACTCGAAGGGCGACGTGCGCCCGGTCACGGTGCTGCAGGCTGGTCCTTGCGTGGTGACCCAGCACAAGCTGGCGGTGAAAGATGGCTACGAAGCGGCGCAGATTGGTCTGGTCGAGTTTGTGAAAGAGTCGCGGCTCACCAAGCCGGCGCGCGGACATCTGGCGAAGAATAATCTTCCGCCGGTGAAGTTCATGCGCGAAGTGCCGCTCGAGACGGATGGCGCGGCGGACGGCGACGTCACGGTGAAGGTCGGCGACCGCGTGCTGGTCGAGATTTTTGAAGGCGAAAGGTTTGTCGACATTGTGGGAGTGAGCAAGGGAAAAGGCTTCCAGGGCGTGGTGAAACGGCATCATTTCGCGGGCGGCCCGAAATCGCACGGCTCGATGTTCCAGATTACCGGTTCCATCGGATCGTCGGCGTTTCCTTCGCGCGTGTTCAAGGGAATGCGCATGTCGGGACACATGGGCCATGCCCGGGTGACGCAGCGCAACCTCAGGGTTTTGGGCGTAGATAAAGAAGAAAATTTGCTGGTGGTGGAAGGCAGCGTGCCTGGGCCGCAGGGCGGGTACATCGTGATCACCAAGGCGAAGAAGCCGCCCAGAGAGCGCCGGGGATTTGCGGGTTCGGCTACGGTCGATCCCTTGAAGGCGGCGAAGCGAGCGGCGAAGAAGGCGTAGTTGCGAGTACCGAGTACCGAGTACCGAGTAAGACAGCGAGAACGCAATGGCAACGATTGATATTCACAATTTGGGCGGCGACAAGGTCGGTACGTTCGATCTCGCCGATGAGATTTTCGGCGCGGTGAATGAAGATCTGCTCTGGGAGGCGGTGAAGCATTACCGCGCCGGGCAGCACCGCGGAACGCATGCCACCAAGGCCCGCTGGCAGGTTTCCGGTTCGGGCAAGAAGCTATGGAAGCAGAAGGGCACGGGGCGGGCGCGTATCGGCTCGATCCGGTCGCCACTGTGGCGGCACGGCGCGACGGTACATGGTCCGACGCCGCGGTCTTACGACTATGCCTTCCCGCGCAAGAAGTTGCTGGGCGCGTTGCGCTCGGCGCTGGCGGCGAAGTTTGCCGATGGCAAGCTCACGATCGTGAATGCGTTTGACGTGAAGGAACCGAAGACCAAACAATTCCGAACCGCGCTCGAGGCGTTGAAGGTGGAGTCGACGGTGCTGATTGTGGAAGCGCCGAATGCCGCGAATCGCAATCTGGAACTGAGCGCGCGCAATATCAAGGGGCTGGAACTCATTCCGGGCAATGAAGTGCATCCTTATCATTTGCTGAAATACGATCGCGTGATTTTTTCTCATCCCGCGATCGAGAAATTGCAGCTTACCTTGCAGGATACTTTGCCCAAGAGTCAGCGCAAGCATGCGAAGGAAAAAGAGGAAGGCGCGAAAAAGGCGTCGGCTTCTCCGCGCAAGCGCGTGCGGCATGAAAAAGCGGCGGAGGTGGCCTAGGGCCGAATCATTATGAAATCCGCATACCAGATTATTCGACGTCCGGTCATCACCGAAAAAGGTTTGGCGATCAAGGAAAACCAGAACACGCTGGTCTTCCAGGTTGCGCCGGGGGCGACGAAGACGGAAGTGAAGCAGGCGGTGCAGACGATTTTCAAGGTCAAAGTGCTTTCCGTGCGCACGGCGATGTATCCCGGGAAAGAACGGCGGCGGGGAAAGTTTGCCGGCTACCGTCCGGACTGGAAAAAGGCGTATGTACGGCTGCGGGCCGGCGAGAAGATGCCGGAGTACGCGCAGAATTTGTAGGAAGCAATCGGCACTCAGCATTCAGCATTCAGCCAAACGGCGGGTGTGGAAGCTAAGGGCTAACGGCTAAGAGCTAAAGGCTGATTTTTATGGCAATCAAGACATACCGACCGACGACGCAGACGTTGCGCTACCGCACGACGATCGTCAACGACGACATTACGACGCGGCATCCGCACAAGCCGCTGATCGAGCCCAAGCCGCGGACCGGCGGGCGCCGCAATTCCGGCGACATGACCATGCGGTTCATCGGCGGCGGTCATAAGCGCAAGCTGCGGATTATCGATTTCAAGCGCGACAAGACCGGGATTCCGGCCACCGTGATCAGCATTGAATACGATCCCAACCGCTCGCCGCGGATTGCGTTGCTGGCCTATGCCGACGGCGAGAAGCGTTACATCCTTCAGCCGGAAGGGTTGAAGGTGGGGCAAAAGGTGGTGAGCGGCCCGGACGCGGATATTCTGGTGGGTAATGCGCTGCCGCTGCGCAATATTCCTCCGGGCACGCAGATCCACAACCTGGAACTGAAGCCGGGCAAAGGCGGACAGATGGTGCGCTCGGCCGGCGGATCGGCTCAGTTGGTTGCCAAAGAAGAAGAATATGCGCTGGTGAAATTGCCTTCGGGGGAAACCCGCAAGGTCTCGCAGGACTGCATGGCGACGATCGGCCAGGTGGGTAATCTGGATCACGAAAACGTCACCATCGGCAAGGCGGGACGTTCGCGCTGGCTGGGCAAGCGTCCGCATAACCGCGGCGTTTCGATGAACCCGGTCGACCATCCGCATGGGGGCGGGGAAGGCAAGACGTCGGGTGGACGGCATCCGGTGACACCGTGGGGGCAACCGACTCGCGGCTACAAGACGCGGAATAACAAGCGGACGGATAAGTTTATTGTGAATCGCAGAGGCAAGAAGTAGAGCGGCTGATGAACCAAGGTTCCTCGCTGCGCTCGGAATGACAAGAGTTAGTTTGAGGTTGAGAGCAAATTTATGGCACGTTCAACGAAAAAAGGCGCGTTCGTGGATGGTTTCCTGATGTCGCGGGTGGAGGGGATGAATTCACGCAACGAAAAAAAAGTTCTGCGCACCTGGTCGCGGCGCTCCACCGTGGTTCCGGAGATGGTGGGTCACACCATCGCGGTGCACAACGGCAAGAAATTTATCCCGGTGTATGTGACCGAGAACATGGTGGGGCACAAGCTGGGCGAGTTCAGCTTTACGCGTAACTTCAAAGGCCACAGCATGCGGGCGGCGACGGAAGTGGCGGCGAAACCGGCGGGCATTCCGGGAGGTCCGGGAGCGATTACGCCCGCGGCCGCGCCGGCGGCGCCGAAGGCATAAAACAGCTTTTAGCCATTAGCTTTTAGCCATTAGCTGAAACAAAGAGTGAAGAGCGAAGAGGCGAAAGGCTTAGAACCGAGACGAGAATATGGAATTTCGAGCGGAAATGCGTTACTTGCGAGTCTCGCCGCAGAAGGCGCGCCTGGTGCTGGAGCTGATCAAAGGGCGCAAGGTGGAAGAAGCGCGCAACACGCTGTTGTTCACCAAGAAGCGCGTGGCGGCGCACGTGGGCAAGCTGTTGCAGTCGGCGCTGGACAATGCGAACTTCCTCAGCGCGGAGAAGAATCTGGATATCGAGCTGGACAACCTGTATGTGAAGAGCGCCATCGCCAATGACGGCCCGCGCATGAAGCGGATTCGTCCGGCGCCGCAGGGACGGGCTTTTCGTTATCAACGGCGCATCGCGCATATTACGTTAATTTTGGCGGAGCGCGGGAATGGTTCGAGTCATGTTTCTGGCGAAAAACGGACCGCAGCGGCTCCGGCGAAGCGGCGGGCACCGATGGCGAAGAAGGCGGCGGGGAAAACGAGTAAGAAGAAAGTGGCAGCAAAGTAGTGGCGGCGCGGCGGGCGGGACGCCCGCCGGACAGCCGGCGAGACGTCGGCGCTACGATTCGCCAGCTACGATTCGCCAGCTACGGTTTTGGCAACGGTTCGTTGGCTACGGTTCGAAGAGGATCTGATTAGGAGAAGCAATGGGACAAAAAGTCCATCCTTATGGTTTTCGCCTCGGCTACACCAAGCCGTGGAAGTCGCGCTGGTTTGTGGAGCGGGACTACGACAAGCTGCTGCTCGAAGACATCAAGCTGAAGAACGAGCTGAAGGAAAAGCTCAAGTCGGCGGGCGTGAGTTCGATTGAGATCGAGCGTCCGGGCAACAAGCTGCGCATTATTATCAAGACGGCGCGTCCCGGAATCATCATCGGACGCAAGGGCGCGGAGATCGACAAGCTGAAAGCCGATCTGCAGAAGCGCACGTCGCGCGAAATGTTTGTCGATATCCAGGAAGTGCACAAGCCGGAGCTCGATGCGCAATTGGTTTCCGAAGCGATTGCTTTGCAACTGGAAAAGCGGGTTGGCTTCCGGCGGGCGATGCGCAAGGCGGTGGATTCGGCTCTGCGCTTTGGTTGCAAGGGGATCAAGGTGCGGGTGAGCGGACGGTTAAACGGAAATGAAATCGCGCGCTCGGAGTGGTATCTGCAGGGGCGTTTGCCGCTGCATACGTTGCGCGCCGATATCGAGTATGGATTTTCCGAAGCCCGGACGACTTACGGCGTGATCGGGGTGAAGGTTTGGGTGTACAAGGGCGAGATTCTTCCGACTAAGAAGAAGGAACAGCAGCAGGGCGTAGGCGCGTTTTAGGGGATACAGAAGTAGGAATGCGGAAGTAAGGGCACGCGGAAGAATCAAGGATCAAAGAGATTTGGCTAAGAGCCAAGAGCTGAAAGCTAAGAGCTGACTTATGTTGATGCCAAAGAAAGTGAAGTACCGCAAGCAGCAGCGCGGCCGCATGACGGGCAAGGCCTGGCGCGGCAGCACGCTGGCGTTTGGCGATTTCGGGCTGAAGGTGCTGGAGCCGGGATGGATTACCGACCGTCAGATCGAAGCCAGCCGCGTGGCCATGACTCGTTTCGTGAAGCGCGGCGGGAAGATCTGGATCCGGGTGTTTCCCGACAAGCCCGTCACCAAGAAGCCGGCTGAAACCCGTATGGGCAAGGGCAAGGGCGCTCCCGATCACTGGGTCGCGGTAGTGCGGCCGGGAAAGATTCTGTTTGAGATGGAAGGGGTCACGGTCGTGGATGCGACCGAAGCCATGCGGCTGGCGTCGCACAAGCTGCCGCTGCGTACGACCTTGGTCAAGCGCGACACGGCGCACTGAAGGCGGGCTTCGGGCTTCCGCTGCCGGGCTTCGGCCAGGAATGAAAGCTCTTGAGGAATTTTTATGAAGGCAGACAAAGTCAGAAACTTAACGGACGACGAGCTGCAGCACCAGGGGCGGGATCTCGCGGACCAGCTGTTCAAGCTGAAGTTTCAGCTGAACATGGGCCAGACCGAGAGCCTGAAAAAGATTCGCGGGCTGCGCAAAGACATTGCGCGAGTGAATACCATCCTGGGCGAGCGCACGCGCGCCGCGGCAACGGAGAAAAGATAATGGCGGAAACCGCAACCGGGAAAGCAACACCCGAGAGTGAACATGTGCAGGGCCGGCGCAAGGAAGTGGTGGGAGAAGTGGTCGCTAACCGCATGCAGAAGACGATCGTGGTCAAGGTGACGCGCAAGAAGGCGCATCCCTTTTACGGACGGGTGGTGGCGCGCAACAAGAAATTTTATGCGCATGACGAGAAAAATGAAGCGCATGTCGGCGATGTGGTGCGGATCGAGGAGACGCGTCCGCTCTCGAAGTTAAAGCGCTGGAAGCTGAAAGACATTGTGCGCAAGACGGCGCTGGTGCCGGAGGTTGTGCTGGAGCAGGACGTAAAGTAAGGAAAGCGAGCCGAGCCCCTCTTCGGGGGCGGTTCCGGTGAGTCCGAGATCCTTCGCGAGACAAAGAACGTCTCGCTCAGGGTGACAAAGCGAAATAAAAAGCGCTTGCTCGGGATGACAGAGTAAACGGGAGATTGAAGCCATGGCTGTGATGATGAGAAGCATGCTGGAAGTCGCCGACAACTCCGGCGCCCGCAAGCTGCAAATGATTCTGCCGCTGGGCGGTTCGACCGGGCTGAATGCCGGGCTGGGCGACATAATCACGGCGGCGGTGAAGGAAGCGGCTCCCGAGGGCCAGACGAAAAAGGGAAGCGTGGTGAAGGCGGTGATTGTGCGCACCCGCAAGGAACACCGGCGGCGCGACGGCACCTACATCCGCTTCGACCAGAATGCCGCAGTGCTGATCAACGATGCGGGCGAGCCGGTGGGAACGCGCGTGTTTGGTCCGGTAGCGCGGGAGCTGCGGGAAAAGAAATTTTTGAAGATCGTTTCTTTGGCGCCTGAGGTGATTTAGTAACACGTTTCAAGGTTTCATAGTTTCAAGGTTTCAAGGTGCCTTGAACGAATTGAGACCTTGAACTGGGATTTGACATTGAAACTTTGAAACGTAGAAACCTTGAAACTTTGACTTTATGAGAACCGTAAGCACAGTACAAAAACGAGTGGACATCCGCCGCAACGACAACGTGAAAGTGATCACGGGGCGGGATAAGGGCAAGGAAGGGCGCGTGCTGCGCGTGTTTCCCAACGATAACAAGCTCCTGGTCGAGCACGTGATGATGGTGAAAAAGCACGTGCGCCCCAACCCGCAGCGCAACATCAAGGGCGGCATTGCGGAGCAGGAGAGCCGGATNNTGCAAGAAGTGCGGAACGACGCTGGATAAGTAAGCGGTTAGCTCTTAGCCATTGGCTTTTAGCTTGGAGCGATGACGCTGGCAGCACCGATAAGAGATTAGTCTCACGCAGCGGTACAAGTAAAAAGCTAAAGGCAAAGAGCTAACGGCTAAAAGCTTTTTACACTCCGAAACCGTGAGAGGAAGTTGAAGAAACTGACCATGGCAAAAGACAGGGAAAAGAAGGGCTCGAAAGATTCCTCGCAGGAGCAGGCCAAGCCGGCGCAGGCGCACCATAGCGCCAAGGAACGGCCGCGGCTGCGCGCGAAGTTCGAGAAGGAAGTGGCGCCGGCTCTGTTGAAAGAACTGGAACTGAAGAATGCGATGGCGGTTCCACGACTGAACAAGATCGTGGTCAACATGGGCATGGGCGAGGCCACGCAGAACTCGAAGATTCTCGATCCGGCGGTGAATGAACTGGGGCAGATCACGGGCCAGAAGCCGATCATCACCAAGGCTAAGAAGTCGATTGCGGCTTTCAAGGTGCGCGAAGGGCAGGCCATCGGAACCATGGTGACGCTGCGCGGCGACCGCATGTATGAATTCCTCGACCGGCTGCTGAATATCGTTTTGCCGCGGGTGCGCGACTTCAAGGGAGTTTCCACCAAGTCGTTCGACGGGCGCGGCAATTACACGCTGGGGCTGCACGATCAGCTGATCTTCCCGGAGATTTCCTACGAGAAAGTCGACAAGATGAAGGGCATGAACGTGACCATTGTGACGACGGCGGCAAACGATAATCAGGCGCGCTCGCTGTTGAAGCATCTGGGCATGCCGTTCCGGGCGCAGTAGGGGCAAAGTTTCAAGGTTTCATGTTTCATGTTTCAGGGTTTCAGGATCGAACAACAAGACTTTTAAGGAATTCATGACGACAGCAAAACGAGTGAAAGACGCGAAGATCGAAAAGAAGTTTGAGCTGGCGCGCGACAAGAAAGAGAAGACGCCGAAGTTTTCCTCGCGCCGGCACAACCGCTGCAAGATTTGCGGACGGCCGCGGGCTTATCTGCGCAAGTTCGGGCTATGCCGCCTGTGCTTCCGCGGGCTGGCGTTGCGCGGGGAGATTCCCGGAGTTTCGAAGTCGTCGTGGTAGGCTTCCGCGCTGAGTTTGTGGTGCGGGAGATCCTTCGCGAGACAAAAAACGTCTCGCTCAGGATGGCAAGCTGAAAGAGTGAACGTCATCAGTCAGTGGTAGACAAGCCGCCGCAGGTTCTCCGCGGGACGCGGAGCGAACGGGTGGCAAGAGGAGAAGCAAACGATGAGGTTGACCGATCCGGTCGCAGATATGCTGACGAGGGTGCGCAATGCGCTCCAGGCGCGGCACCAGAAGGTGGACATACCGGCCTCGCGGCTGAAGCTGGAGATTGCCCGCATTTTGAAGGAAGAGGGCTACGTCTCGAACTTCAAGGCCACGGAAGAAGAAGGCCACAAGGTGATCCGGATTTACCTGAAATACGGNNGGCGGTATGGGGATCAACATCCTGACCACGCCGCGGGGCGTGATGACGGGACGCCAGGCCCGCAAAGAAGGTGTGGGCGGCGAACTGTTGTGCGAAATCTGGTAGAAGCAGCTTCTAGCTACTAGCTTCTAGCTGCTAGCTAACCCGCTGTCACCGCTGGAGAGAACGAAGGTTGGATCAAAATTTTGAAGCTCCTCGCTAGAAGCCAGGAGCTAGAAGCTAGAAGCTCTTATGTCGAGAATTGGAAAAAAGCCGATCCCGATCCCCAAAGGGGTGACGGTTAAAATTGAAGGCAACACCGTGCTGGTGCAGGGACCGAAGGGCAAGCTGGACACGGCTCTTCCGGCCGGCATCAAGGTAGAGCAGAAGGACGGGAACATCGTGGCCATCCGCGAGAACGATTCGCAGGCCGCGGTGCATGGGCTGGCGCGAGCGCTGGTGAACAACGCCGTCGAAGGCGTCACCAGGGGCTGGACGCGCGAACTGGAAATCGTTGGCATCGGCTATCGCGCCGAGATGAAGGGTAAGGGGATGATTGTATTCAATCTCGGTTACTCGCATCCCATCGAATATCCGTTGCCGACGGGGGTGGACGCGAGCGTCGATCCCAAGCAGACGAAGATTGCGCTCACCGGGATCGACCGGCAGCAGGTGGGGCAGGTCGCGGCTGAAATGCGGTCGCTGCGTCCGCCCGATCCGTATAAGAACAAGGGCGTGCGGTACGCGGGCGAGCGCTTGAAGAAGAAGGTCGGAAAGACCGGAGCGAAGTGAAGGATCTCTTGCAGGGTGAGAGGTCGCACAAGGACAGATTTTATGCTGACTAGAATTTCGAAAAATCAGAAGCGCGGGCACGTACACGACCGCATCCGCAAGAAGATGCAAGGCACGGCGGAGCGTCCGCGGTTGAATGTGTACCGTTCGTTGAATCACATTTATGTGCAGGTGATCGATGACCTGCACGGCAACACACTGGTTTCGGCGAGTTCGGCTGAAGGCAAAAAGGAAGACCGGCGTACCGGCGGCAATCTGGCTGCGGCCAAGAATGTGGGCAAGACGATTGCGGAGCGCGCCAAGGCGAAGGGTGTGAGCAAGGTTGTGTTTGACCGCGGCGGCTACATCTATCACGGGCGCGTGAAGGCGCTGGCGGATGCGGCGCGCGAAGCGGGATTGCAATTTTGAAAAACAGCTTCTAGCTACTAGCTTCTAGCCAAACCGGTGCAGACCGAGTGGCTAGGAGCCAGAAGCTAGAAGCTAGAAGCTAGGAAAAGAATGCCAACAGTCATTAAGAAGCTGGATCCGAATTCGTTTCAGTTGAAAGACCAGGTGGTGGCCATCAACCGCGTCACCAAAGTGGTGAAGGGCGGAAAGAATCTTTCGTTCGCCGCGCTGGTGGTGGTGGGCGATCCGTCGGCGGCGGTGGTGGGTCACGGGGCGGGCAAGGCCAAAGAGGTTCCGCAGGCCATTCGCAAGGCGATAGAGTCGGCGAAGAAGAATCTGATTAAAGTCAACCTGACGCAGACCAGCATTCCGCATCTGGTGCTGGGTCGCTATGGCGCGGGCAAAGTGTTGTTGAAGCCGGCTCCGGAAGGCACGGGCGTGATTGCCGGAGGCGCGGTGCGGGCAGTGATGACTTCGGTGGGAATTCAGAATGTGCTGACCAAGTCGATTGGCACCACCAATCCGCATAACGTAATCAAAGCGACTTTTGCCGCGCTGCGAAGTTTGAAGAGCCGCGAGAGCGTGGCTGCGATGCGTGGCAAGTCGATGCAGGAGATTTAGTTGAGTACCGAGTACCTAACCGAGTACCGAGAAGCGGCGCTCTGAGCGAGATCGAAATTAGGAAGAACTGGCCACTGGTCACTGACCACTGACCACTGACCACTGAGGGTTTAGAGATGACGACGAAAAAACCGAAGGCGGTTGCTGGGAAAATTCACCTGAAGTGGGTGGTTTCTGCCATTTGCGCCCCGGTGAAACAGAAGCGGGTGGTCAAAGGGCTGGGCTTTACCCGCCTGAATCAGGTGATCGAGCGTCCCGATAACCCGGCGATTCGCGGTATGGTGGCGAAGGTTCCGCATCTGGTAGTGATTTTGCAGTAAAGCTATCAGCGTTCAGCTATCAGCCCTCAGCGCAAACCGCTCATGGCTGAAAGCTGACGGCTGACGGCCGCTTACTTATGAATTTATCCAACATTCGAGCACCGAAGAAGGCGTCGGAAAAACGCAAGCGCGTGGGGCGCGGCATGGGCTCCGGCATGGGCAAGACTTCCACGCGAGGCCATAAGGGGCAGCGTTCGCGCACCGGTATGCGACTGATCCGCGGCTTTGAAGGCGGGCAGATGCCGCTGCACCGGCGCATGCCGAAGCGCGGCTTCACCAACATCTTCCGCAAAGAGTTTAATATCGTCAGCCTGGAGCGGCTGGTTGCGCTGGGTGAGGAACTGCACGCTTCGCCGATCACGCCTGAGGTTCTGCGCAAGGCTGGAGTGATCAAAGCCAAGCATCCGGTTAAGATTCTCGGCGACGGCGAGCTGACGGTTGCGCTCACCGTACACGCGCACAAGTTTTCCAAGTCAGCCCAGGAAAAAATCACCAAGGCAGGCGGCAAGATTGAGGTCTTGCAGTAATGTTTGAGAAGCTGGCGAACATCTTCCGTATTCCCGACCTGCGCAAGCGGGTGCTGTTTACGCTGGCCATGCTCGCAATCTACCGGTTGGGCGGACATCTTCCGACTCCGGGCGTAAACTTCCTGAAGCTGGAAGACTTTTTCAATCAGAACCGGGGATCGTTGCTCGGTTTCGTCGATCTGTTTTCCGGCGGCAATCTGCGCAGACTAACCATCTTTGCCCTGGGCATCATGCCGTATATCACGGCATCGATCATTTTGCAGCTTTTGACCGTAGTGTATGAGCCCTTGGCCAAACTGCAAAAAGAAGGCGAGATGGGGCGCAAGAAGATTACGATGTGGACTCGCTACATCACCGTAATCCTCAGCGCGGTGCAATCGTTCGGCATCGCCATTGGATTGGAGAAGGCGGGTGACTTTGTGCTTCATCCCGGTCCCAGCTTCATCCTGATGACCATGCTGACTCTGACCACGGGCAGTGCATTCGTCATGTGGCTGGGCGAGCAGATCACCGACCGCGGAATCGGCAATGGGATGTCGCTGCTGATCTTCGCCGGGATTGTCGTGGGCTTGCCGCGGGGCGTAATGGATCTGTGGGATAAAGCCAAGAATGGAACGTGGGGAGCCATCACCCCGGTTTTGATGGTGGGCCTGGTGGTCTTCATGATCGCCGTGGTGGCGTTCATCGTATACGTCGAGCGCTGCGAACGGCGGATTCCGGTGCAGTATGCCAAGCGTGTGGTGGGGCGAAAGGTGATGGGCGGGCAGTCAACGCATCTTCCGCTGCGGGTGAATGCGGGCGGCGTGATGCCGGTGATCTTCGCGTCTTCCATTCTTACTTTGCCGCAGACCGTAGGCTATGGTTTACGCAACAGCCGTTACATTGGCGACCTGATGCGGGCGCTGGGATGGGGCGAGCCGCTCTATACCCTGTTGTATGCCGTCGGCATTATTTTCTTTGCGTATTTCTACGTGTCGATCGTTTTCAATCCCAGCGAAGTCGCCGACAATATGCGGAAGTACGGCGGCTTCATTCCGGGCATTCGTCCGGGCAAGCGCACGGCGGATTACATCAATGAGGTCCTGACGCGTATTACTTTGGTGGGCGCGCTCTACCTGATCATCATCTCTTTCATTCCGGAGTGGATGATCACCGGTATTCACCTGAACCATCTGCCGTTCTGGCTGGGAGGGTCGCTGTTTGAGCGGCTTCCGGTTTGGGTGACCAACGGCTTGGGAGTGAATTTCTATTTCGGTGGAACGTCGCTGCTGATTGTGGTGGGCGTGGCCATGGATACGGTTACGCAGATCGAGGCGCAGCTTATCATGCGCCATTACGATGGATTTACGCCGCGCAGCGGACGCATTCGCGGGCGGCGGAACTGGTCATGAAGAAGCAAAGTTTCAAGGTTTCAGAGTTTCAAGGTTTCCAAGCGTAACCGTACTCGTGAGGACTTTGAAACTTTGCAACTTTGAAACCTGGCGACGTTGAATTTTGGGGTTGCTGCACTTGGACGGCTTTGTGGGAGGCCGCCGGGAAAACTGTTCGGGAGGCTTTGGCCAACTCGATGGCGCAGGAAACCTCACGCGATGTAGGTCCGGTGGTATTGCTTGGTCCACCGGGCGCGGGTAAAGGAACCCAGGCCAAGCGCATTGTGGAGCGTTACCTGGTGCCGCAGGTTTCCACCGGAGACCTTTTGCGGCACAACGTGGCCCAAGGTACGGAACTGGGGCGGGCGGCGAAGGCCGTAATGGCACGGGGAGAGCTGGTTTCCGACGACTTGGTTTGCGAGATGGTCCGGCAGCGGCTGATTGAACCGGATTGCACGCGAGGGTACATACTCGACGGGTTTCCCCGGACTGCGGCCCAAGCCGGATGGCTGGATGCTTTGCTGGACGACAAGCTCTTTGACAATTCGCGCCCTACTCGGGCCTGGCCAATTGTGATCCGGCTCGACGTGGATTATAATCAGTTGTTGCTCCGGATTACTGGACGCCGTTCTTGTCCCACCTGTGGGCGGATCTATAACGTCCACTTTCAGCCAGCTCTGGTCGATGAGATTTGCGACCTGGATGGATCGAAGCTGGTGACCCGTAATGACGATAAGTTGGAAGTCATTCAGCCGCGTTTAGCGGCCTACCAGGAGCAGACTTTTCCCGTAGCGGAGTATTACCAACGCACGGGGCGATTGATTACGGTGAATGGCGACCTGCCAATGGATGAGGTCACGGCGCAGATATTCAGGGTACTGGAAGATCATCACGCTTGAAGGTGATCGGGCTGAAAGGTTTCTAGTTTCCGGTTTCTAGTTCCGCTTCCAGCAGAAGTACGGGAAACTGGAAACCAGAAACTGGAAGCTTCTTTAACAATGGCAATTGTTTGCAAATCGGCGGCGGAGATTGAGCGCATGCGGCAGAGCGGCCACATTGTGCGTCAAGTTCTCGATCATGTGCGTTCGATGGTTGCGCCGGGCGTCACGACCATGGATCTGGAGCGTGCGGCCGAGAAGAAGATCGGCGAGTTGGGCGCCAAGCCGGCGTTCAAGGGATATTACGACTACCCGTGCGTGTTATGCACATCGGTGAATGAAGAAATCGTGCATGGCATACCGTCGGAAAAACGGGAGCTTAAAGCAGGCGATATTGTTTCGATCGATTGCGGAGTGGTGCTGGATGGNNTTGCGCAAGTTGCTGACGGTGACCGAAGAGTCGCTGTACCGCGGTATCGATCAGGCGCGCATCGGAAACTCGGTGGGCGACGTGGGGGCGGCGGTGCAGGAGCATGTGGAGGCTGCCGGCTTCAGCGTGGTTCGGGAATTCGTCGGTCATGGGATCGGGACGCACTTGCACGAAGAGCCGCAGGTGCCGAATTACGGGGCGCGCGGTCACGGTGCGAAGTTGCGCGAAGGCATGGTAATCGCCATCGAACCGATGGTGAATTTTGGCAAACCGGAAACTCGCGTATTGGGTGACAAGTGGACCGCCGTCACCGCCGATGGCAGTTTCAGCGCACACTTCGAACACTGCGTGGCGGTGACCAAAGATGGGCCGATGATTTTGACGAAGTAAGCTGTTAGCTTTTAGCTCTTGGCTTTTAGCTAAGAGCCAAGAGCTAAAGGCTAAGAGCTGATTTCAAGGAGCGAATGAGTAAAGAAGACGCGATTGAAGTGATGGCGGTGGTTCTGGAACCTCTGCCGAACGCCATGTTCAAGGTGGAACTGGAGAACAAGCACCAGGTGCTGGCGCACGTATCCGGCAAGATGCGCAAGAATTTCATTCGCATTCTGCCGGGGGACAAGGTCGCGGTGGAGCTCTCACCCTACGACTTGAATCGCGGAAGAATTGTTTATCGCTATAAATGAACGTCGTGGTCTCAGTCGAATGATTTTGCTGATGGCTGAAAGCTGACGGCTGAAAGCTGGTTTATGAAAGTACGAGCATCGGTAAAGAAAATTTGTGACAAGTGCAAGGTTATCCACCGCAAGGGTGTGGTACGGGTGATCTGCGTCAACACGAAACATAAGCAGCGCCAGGGATAGGAGCTTCTAGCTTCTAGCCGCTAGCTAAACTTTGATTTGCTAGGAGCTAGCAGCTAGAAGCTAAAGAGCCGGAAAGCTGTCGGAGGCATACAGAACTATGGCACGTATCGCAGGCGTCGATTTACCGCGCCAGAAGCACATCAACATCGCGCTGACTTACATCTACGGCATCGGGCATCCCCGCGCTGGAGCCATTCTTGATGAGGCCAAAGTCGACCCCATGAAGAAGGTGCAGGATCTCAGCGAAGAGGAAGTCAACCGCATCCGCACCGTGATCGAGCAGCAGGGGATGGTGGAAGGCGATCTGCGCAAGGAAGTTTCGATGAACATCAAGCGGCTCATCGAAATCGGCTCCTACCGCGGATTCCGTCACCGCCGCAATCTGCCGGTCCGCGGGCAGCGTACGCATACCAACGCGCGCACCCGGAAAGGTCCGCGTAAGGGAACGGTATCGACCAAGAAGAAGGCGACGTCGAAGACGTAAAACGGTGTCAGGTCTTGGGTCTTAGGCGTTGGGATTCATTCCTGACTCTGGACCCGAAGGCCTGAGACCTAAGACCTAACACCTGAGACCGAATTTATGGCAAAACCAGCAGCAGCGGGCGGCACTGCCGCACCGGATAAAAAGGGCAAGAAGAAAACATTCAAGAAGAAGGAGCGCAAGCACGTTCCGCACGGGTTGTGCTACGTGCAGGCGTCCTTCAACAATACGATTGTCACCATCACCGACATGAATGGCAACGTTCTGTCATGGAAGAGTTCGGGATCGCTGGGCTTCCGCGGATCGCGCAAAGGCACGCCGTTCGCCGCGCAGCAGGCAGCCTCGAATGCGGCCACCCTGGCGCGCGACCATGGTGTTCGCAGCGT
>PKVZ01000252.1:241-10876 GCA_003131635.1 Acidobacteriaceae bacterium | reverse complement strand
CGCAAGGCCCTTCGTTGTTCGGAATTCGTAACAAGAATTCGTAAAGAACATGACGCTGAAATCTGCTCTGCAAGACCTGCGAGAAACCACTCTGGCGGCTATTGCCGGAATGCTCGCAAAGCTGGCGTATCTAGGCTCTCTGCGCCGCCGTGAGGGGGGCTACAAGCATTGGGGTTTGTCGCTGGTTTATGGGGAGGAATCGTCGGATCGAGCTCTAAAGGCCGCTCATACAGAAGTATTGTCGAAGGTGCTGCGCACTCCGATTTCGGAATTAGAGGGAGACTTGCAGGAGTCCAGCCAGGGCGGCCAGGAAACCGCGGGAACCTACATCGCGGGCATGCAAGAACAATTCAACCAACTGCTTCCCTCACCGCAAGACGCAGTTTCCGCCGGCCATCTTAATTCAGTACTGGTTGCCCTTTCGACCCTGGAGAAGAACCGTAAGGCTGCCACTCGGTGAGCTTCATAGCCACCCCCACCACCTGTCCGATGATCTCGGCTTCCTGAGGATGTCGCAACACTCGCACTTGCACCGGCGAAAGCGGATGAGGCTGTAAGATCAGGTCATCCTTTCGCATGCTGCACCAGCAGCAAGTGTGCCCGTCGCGAGTTTCCACAAAATAGATGGGGCGTTCGTATTCCGACCGCCACGATCCCTCCGCCACTTTGTTCTTCTCCTCATCGATCTGGATGAAACTGCCGGGCGGAAGAATCGGATACATGGTGAAATCCTGAGTGCCGATGTAACCGTAAGTAAAATCGCTATGCGCGAATTGAGCGAGATAGGAGAGCGGCACCAACCCCCATTGCTCCACCATGCGTCCCAGATTGGTGGTGCGATGCTCGTCAAAGCCAGGATCCATGCGGATCGGCACCTGCACGGACGATAGTGCGGACAAGGCCTCGGAGACATGCGATCGCGGCGGAGCGATCATGCCGAGATCCGCTGCCATGTTGTTCAAGTCAACGCCGTACCATGCCAGCAGTTCGCGCAGGTCGCGGCGATAGATGACGGCCAGCGTGTAGAGGCGGAAAATACTGGGCAAAACACCCTTAGTTTCAATGTCGGACAGACGGCTCGGCGGGATCGAAAACTCTTCATTGCGATACTTCTCAGCCATCCGTGCACTGGATAGTTCGATGTCGCGCATGGTTAAGCCGAGCTTCTCGCGAAGGGTGCGAAGACTCTTACCGGCCGGTAGCATGGGAGGCCTCCATAGAATATGAACTGAGGGAGATCACTAAAGTGCCCGCTATCATAGCAGGGAGCGGGGTTTGTGTCATATCTTACGGAGAAAATTTAGCCAGGCCAAGTTTGTTACGAATTCCGAACAAGGTTTCCCCCGCGTCCTGACTGGTTAAGATCGCATTTTGCAATGCTCTGGAAGCGTCCTTCCTGAAGGTATGCAGTCCGCAGAGCCGACGCCGCTGTTCGTTTTTCGTAACAGGTTCCCAAGAAATTGCAAAAATCCTAGTTTTGGCCCACCGGTTCCATTTTGGGAAATTCGACGTTCTCCGGGCATCTCTGCCTTCAATTCCAATGACATTTGTCACCCCAACTCCGTGATGAACGGCACTGGTGCCTCGTCCCAAATTCCGCAATGATGCAAGCATCGAGAAAGAACGAAGCCTCGGTAAAGTCGTCGCGGAGATTGCCCAACATGATCGGAACTCTTGAAGAAACGCACAACATCCAGCGCGCAAATTCCGGAGCTGTCGTAGCAAGTCTGGAAGAGGTCAACAAAAACTATGGGGATGTTCGGGCTCTGCGCAATGTGAATTTCACCGTGCGCGCAGGTCAGGTTGTAGCCTTGTTAGGCCCCAACGGGGCAGGCAAGACGACGGCAGTGAAGCTGCTGCTGGGCCTAATCCAACCTGACTCCGGCAAGGTCCGCGTTTTCGGAGGAGATCCAACGAACCCGCAGAATCGCATGCGCACCGGCGCCATGCTGCAGGTGGGCAAGGTGCCGGAGACTCTGCGGGTGCGCGAGCACGTTGACCTATTCTCCAGTTATTATCCGAAACCGCTTCCTCTAGAGGAAGTGTTGGGCGCAGCGGGCCTGGAAAAATTGCGCGACCGCAGGTTCGGCGACCTTTCCGGTGGACAGCGGCAGCGCACTCTATTTGCCTTAGCCATTTGCGGCAATCCCGATCTCTTGTTTCTTGACGAACCCACCGTCGGCCTCGATGTGGAGGCCCGGCGCGGCCTCTGGGAAGAAATTCGCCGCCTCGTCGAATGCGGAAAAACTGTGCTTCTCACCACGCACTATCTGGAGGAGGCCGACGCTCTCGCTGATCGCATCGCCGTAATCAACCAGGGCGAGATTATCGCCGAAGGCACGCCGGCGGAGATCAAATCGCAAACCAGCGGAAAGAAAATTCGCTGCGTCACGGCGCTTAGTGTGGCGACCTTACTCCAAATCCCTGGTGTGGCCGGCGTTAAGCGCGACCGCGAGGCGGTAGAAATCCATACGGGAGAAGCGGAGCCCGTGGTTCGGATTTTGCTGTCGCGCGATCCGTCGCTTTCCGGACTGGAAATCAGCGGGGCGGGACTGGAAGAAGCGTTTCTGTCCCTCACCCGGGACAACCGCGAAAACGAAAATCACCAAAACTGATTCAGTATTTTCCCCTGCGCGCAGTCTCAAAGAAACCCAGGAAACGAGAAGCCGAGGAAACGAAGATGAGTACGATTGCAGCGGCATTGAGCAACACTCAAATCGAGCGCTCCATCAACCACACCGCCACCATTTACCTGAAGGAAGGTAAGTACGAGTTCCTCAAGAACCTGCGCCTGCGCGTCTACACGATTTCGGTAATCACTTTTCCTCTGATGTTCTACGTGCTCTTCGGTTTGGTCTTAAACGCCAAAGAAGCGATCGGCGGCACGGGCGTTCCCACCTATCTGCTCGCGACTTACGGCACATTTGGGGTGATGGGAGCTTCGCTGTTTGGAACCGCGTCGGGCTTGGCATCCGATCGCGGTCTGGGATGGCTGCAGGTGAAGCGCGCCAGTCCCATGCCGCCGTTCGCCTACTTCGCCGCGAAGGTTTTTGTGAGCATGATCTTCAGTTCAATCGTGGTTGCACTTTTGCTGATGCTGGGCATCGCTTTCGGTGGAGTGAGGATGCCGCTTGCGGAAATGGCAAAGCTATGCGGAACCCTGGTGGCCGGATCGTTGCCATTTTCCGCCATGGGATTGGCCATCGGATATTTCGCGGGCCCAAACTCCGCCCCCGCGGCCATTAATCTGATCTATCTGCCGCTGTCATTCTGCAGCGGCTTGTGGGTGCCTTATATGTTTCTTCCCAAACTGGTGCGTCAGATTGCCTTGGCCCTACCGCCATATCATTTGTCACAGCTCGCGCTGGGAATCGTGGGTGCTGGTCGCCACGAACCGGCAGCAACGCATTGGGAAGTTTTGTTCGCCTTCACGCTGATTTGTTTGGGCGTCGCACGCATTGGTTTCCAGCGCGATCAGGGGAAGCTCTACGGTTAGCAAGGCATCTGCATTGGTACGTTTTTTATGGAGTGCAAAAGAGGCGGAAGAAGATAAGGATCACTATGAGCGCCGACGCCAAGAGAAAATACGGATCGACGATGGTTCTGATAATTCTCGGGATATTCGCACTCTATGGTGGCGCACGTTGGCTTCTGGTGCTAGTCCCGGCTGCGGTCGTGATTTGGTATGCGACAAGTGGAGCGGATTTCAAAAAGAGCCGGAACTAACCTGGAGATGAACGATAATGGATTGCCTCAAGATATCGGGATGCTCATAGAAATGGACTCGGAAATGGACTCGCGTG
This sequence comes from Acidobacteriaceae bacterium, assembly GCA_003131635.1. Lineage (GTDB taxonomy): Bacteria > Acidobacteriota > Terriglobia > Terriglobales > Acidobacteriaceae > Sulfotelmatobacter. Next base: position 7,073 of record PKVZ01000252.1, on the reverse strand, counting down.
GGAAAATCGATAATTGCGTCGCGGCCGCGATGACTCTATGAGACTCCTGCCCAAAAACAGTGAATACCCCTGGGCGATGTACTCCGTTCTGTATTTTGGCTTCTTCTATATCGATCCCATCGTGGGCCATGCCAGTGCAAAGGTGTGGTTCTTGACTGTGCTGGCCACGGTGGTCTTTCTGTTTTTGTATTTCTCCATATTCTGGGTTAATTGCCGGCAGGGCCTGTTGCGCCTTGCTGCCATGGTTCTGATGGGCATGGCTTTCGCCAAGTACAACGGGGGGGCAACCACTTTTTTCATCTTCGCCGCGGCTTGCGGACCTTTCGTTGTGGCCGATGAGATTGCTGGTTTTAAGGTATTGCTGGCGGTTGAGGCCGCAGCCGGCCTTACCTATTGGGTTCTTCACCTCAATGGCTGGTTCCTCCTGTTCGGATGCGGACTTACTTTCGTCGTGGGCGCCAGTAACATTCATTTTGCTCAGCGCAATAGAAGCAACAAGAAGTTGATCCGGGCTCAAGAGGAGATTGAGCATCTCGCCACAGTGGCCGAACGGGAACGCATCGCCCGCGATCTGCATGATGTTCTGGGCCACACACTGTCGGTGATCATCCTCAAATCCGAACTCGCAGGGAAATTGATGGATCGCGACCCACAGCGCGCGGGCAACGAAATCCGCGAGGTCGAACAGATTTCGCGTCAGGCGCTGTCGGAAGTCCGTGACGCGATCCGCGGCTATCGCACGAAAGGATTGTCAGCGGAATTCGCACAGGCCAAGTCCACGCTGGAGACCGCAGGCGTCGCAGTTCAGTGCGACGTGGTGAAGGTCCCGTTACCCGCGCTGCACGAAGGAGTGCTCTCCATGGCAGTGCGGGAGGCCGTTACTAATGTTGTGCGCCATGCGCATGCGCGAACTTGCAGCCTTCGACTGGAGCAGCAGAATGGCTCCTGCCGCCTGGAAATCGAAGACGACGGCCGCGGCGGCTTTGCCGGCGAAGGCAACGGACTGCGCGGCATGCGCGAACGCGTGCAAATGTTGGGTGGTACGCTCAGCTGCGAGTCTCAGGCGGGCACCAAACTCACCATTACTCTTCCCCTGAAAGAAGTCACGCCGGCAAACGAGGGCTCGGCCAATTGAATCCCACCGCGAAAGACAATCGTAAGACTATTCGCGTGGTTCTCGCCGAAGATCAGGGCATGGTACTGGGCGCTCTCGCGGCGCTACTCGAAATCGAAGGCGACATCTCAGTTGTGGCGCAGGCGCGTAACGGCAAGCAGGCTCTCGAGGCTGTTCTCGCCCACAAGCCCGACGTTCTTATCACCGACATCGAGATGCCGCTCATGACCGGACTCGATGCCGCCGGCGAACTTAAGCGCCGGCGCTCCAGCACCCGCGTCATCATTCTCACTACATTTGCGCGTGCGGGATATTTACGGCGGGCGATGGAAGCCGGAGCGCTCGGATACTTGTTGAAAGATATGCGCGCCGAGGAACTTGCCGACGCCGTGCGCCGCGTGCAGCAGGGATTGCGCGTCATCCACCCCGATCTCGCGACCGAGGCCTGGTCGGAAATGGATCCGCTCACCGATCGCGAACGCCAGGTCTTGCGCCTGGCCGGCGAAGGCATGCAAAGCGGAGACATCGCCGCGGAACTGCACCTCTCCGAGGGTACGGTGAGAAATTATCTTTCGGAAGCGATCAGCAAGATGGGCGCCAGCAACCGCGTCGAGGCGTCGAGAATTGCCAGAACCAAGGGCTGGCTCTAAATCTGTGCGGTCCGTCATGCCGCAGGCCCATTACGCGTGTTGACGGAGCTGTCCGAACGCCTTCGGAGCCAGGAAAAAATCTAATACTATAGCTCCATGCCCTCAGCCTACATACTCGGCATCGAAAGCTCCTGCGATGAAACCGCCGCGGCCGTGGTGCGTTCGGGAGAACAGCTTATCTCTAACGTTGTCGCCTCGCAGATCGCGACGCATCAGCCCTATGGCGGCGTTGTGCCGGAGTTGGCATCGCGCGAACACCTGCGAGCGATCGTTCCGGTCGTGAGACAAGCACTGGCTGAAGCCAATCAGACTTACAACTCCTTAGACGCAATCGCAGTCACGCAAGGCCCGGGTCTTGCCGGAGCGTTGCTGGTGGGCATCAGCTATGCCAAGGCGCTGGCCTTCGCGCTCGACAAGCCGCTGATTGCGGTCAACCACCTGGAAGGGCATATTCATGCGGTTCTGCTGGAAGAGCGGCAGAAGGGCAATCACGAGTTGCAATTTCCGGTGCTGGCTCTGGTGGTGTCGGGAGGACACACGCATTTGTATCTCGCGGCCCAGAAGAACGATAGTTGGACCTACGAAAATATTGGCCACACCCGCGACGACGCAGCCGGCGAGGCTTTCGACAAGGTCGCGAAACTGCTTGGCCTGGGTTATCCCGGCGGCCCGATTATCGACCGGCTCGCCCCGCATGGCGATCCGAGCGCAGTGAAGTTCCCGCCGGCACAGATTAAACATCGTGATCGCCGGGAGCGCCGCGCAGAGCAAGCAGTGGAAACCGATCGTCCGCGCTTTGATTTTTCCTACAGCGGCATTAAGACCGCTGTCCTGCGTTACGTTGAAGTTCACCAGATGCGCGAATCCATTGACAGTCGCCGGAAAACCCTGACGAACATTGCAAAGCCAAAGCTCGAGGACTACCTGGCCAATTGCGACCGTCGCACCCTCGATTTGGTGGCTTCGTTTCAACGCGCCATCGTTGAAGACCTGGTCGGCAAAACTCTGGCGGCGGCTCGCACCTACGACGTGGCTACGCTTTTCGTAACCGGCGGAGTGGCGGCCAACAGCGAATTGCGCAAAACATTTGAACGCNNTAGCCAAGGATTTTGCCGCAATGGATTTTTCGGCTGAGGCCGGCCTCGCGTTACGCTAGTGGAGACCGCGAAAAAAGTACGGTTGATTTCGAAATGCCTGCTACTTGCCGGCCTCCTGGCTCTGGCTATTCCCCATCACCGCGTCCAGTGCCTTATCGAGCTGGCTCTGTATGTCGATATCCTTATAGATGGCGAAGTTGGCGCGATTTTCTTTTTCATCGAAGCCGCTGGCCCGGCCGGCAACAATGATGATAGGAATATTGGCGGTCTTCGGGTTTTTCTTCAATGCGGTGATCAATTCGCCGCCTGACATTTTCGGCATCTGCATGTCGGTTACGATCACATCCGGGTGAACCCGCTCAAGAATCTGCAAGGCCTCCACGCCATTGGTGGCAGACTCCACCGCAAAGCCACGCTCTTCCAGAGAGCGGCATACGGTGTAGCGAATCAGCATGGAATCGTCGACCACCAGCGCTACCGCAGGCATGAGTTTGCAACGTGCGGAATGCACGCCCCCGGCCCGCAGACTAGCAGCGTGGTTCAGCGGGGACAAGCGGGAATACAGCGCTCATAGTTACTGTGGTGACTCTGCGTGTTGTGTTCCGCCATGGCGGGACTAGGCTTGGGACTAAGATTCCTGGGCTTCGCCGTCGACGCTCTCTTCGATACTCATGTCCCTCAGTTCGCTGGATTCGAAGATTTCGCGGCACTCAAGGCATTCCACGAACTCGGCATCTTCGTCGCGGCTGACGATTTGCACACGCGGGTGCTTGCAAGGCTGGTTATTCGCGTCTTTCGGCTGGGAGAACGGCTTTGAGGTCATAAATCCGGAAACGTCGCCCTCTGAAATATGTGGAGGAACGATTCGCGGGAATTTCCCGGTATTTTAGCCTCACTTTGTCAGTTGTCAAGTCCTTGTTGATAAATTTTAGTTGCATACGATAAAAGTGGATCCGCAGGCGTCTTACGAAAGCCGACGGAATCCCGACCAAAATAATCGCCAACACCTAAACCATTCAATCGCGAATAGTTACCATTCGATCCAAATTCTCACCCCTGAGTGGAAGCACTTGCGTCATTCTGAAGTTTGGACGTAAAATGAAATTGCGATGGAAAAGGTCGCAATTAAATCCGACTTAAAGGGTCGGGTTTCGAGTGCTTTGATCGTGTGACGAGATGTTAAAGCTAACCAAGAAGGCGGATTACGCGCTGATGGCCATGAAGCACTTGGCCGACCATGCCCAAGCCGGCACGGGCAGCGCCAGCGCGAAAGACGTTGCCGATTCGTTCGGCATCCCGCCGGAGGCATTGGCGAAGATTCTCCAGCGATTGGTTAGGGCTGGTTTGCTGCTCTCGCATCATGGCACGCATGGTGGTTACAGGCTGGCGCGGGCCGCGCACACGATTTCGGCCTTCGAAGTAATACAGGCCATCGACGGCCCACTGTTTATCACGTCTTGTGTCACGGTTCGTGGAGAATGTGGCCAGAGTGATCGTTGCAACATTCGCGAACCCCTGCGCAAGGTGAATGAAAGCATAGAAGCGGTGCTGAAACGCATCAAGATTTCGCATATGAGGGAAGAGCCGGACGCGGCAGAAAGCGCTGTTGGCAAGCCGGCCGAGCTGGTGACGATCGTCTAAGCGCTGGATGGAGATGAAGACTGAGATCCTAGGAATCAAAAAGGTAGGAGACGCAATTATGAGCACGGATGTAAGAATCCCCCAGGAACTTGGGGTCACAAAACATGCCACTCCGCAGGGAGTGAAGCTGCCCATCTATATGGACAATCACGCCACCACGCGCATGGATCCGCGCGTGTTGGAAGAGATGCTGCCCTACTTCATGGAAAAATTCGGCAACTCGGCCAGCCGTAATCACTCATTCGGTTGGGCAGCCGAAGAGGGCGTAGAAACAGCGCGCGAACGCATCGCGAAGCTGATCGGCGCCACCGCCAAGGAAATCATCTTTACTTCGGGCGCCACCGAGAGCGATAACCTCGCCATAAAGGGCGTTGCCGAAATGTATCGCGAGAAGGGCAACCACATTATCACCGCGGTCACCGAGCACAAGGCGGTGCTCGATACCTGTAAGCGGCTGGAGAAATATGGTTATCGCGTTACCTACCTGCCGGTGCAAAAGGACGGTCTGATCGATCTCGATGACCTTAAACGTGCCATGGACGACAAAACCATCCTGGTGACCATCATGGCCGCGAACAACGAAATTGGCGTGCTGCAGCCGATTGCAGAAATCGGCAAGCTCTGCCATGAACGCGGCGTGATTTTCCATACCGATGCCGTCCAGGCAATCGGCAAAGTTCCCATCGACGTGATCAAGCAGAATATCGACCTGGCGTCGATCACTGGCCACAAGATTTACGGTCCGAAGGGTGTGGGCGCGTTGTACGTGCGCCGGAAGAACCCGCGGGTGCAGATTTCTCCCGGCATTGACGGCGGCGGCCACGAGCGTGGCATGCGTTCCGGCACGCTGAATGTCCCGGGCATCGTGGGCTTGGGCAAAGCGTGCGCCATCGCATCGGAGGAAATGACTCGCGAGGCAGTTCAATTGGGCGGTTTGCGCGATCGTCTGCGCGACCGCATCATGAGCCGCCTGGACGAGACCTACATCAACGGTTCTATGGAACACCGCTTGCCCGGCAATCTGAACATTAGTTTTGCCTATGTGGAAGGCGAATCCCTGCTGATGGGAATTAACGATATTGCGGTTTCCAGCGGTTCGGCATGCACCTCCGCGACGCTTGAGCCATCTTATGTATTAAAGGCTTTGGGCACCGGCGACGACCTGGCGCATAGTTCGATCCGTTTCGGCATCGGCCGCTTCAACACGGCTGCCGAAGTCGATTACGTGGCCGACCGCGTGATCGAAACCGTCGAACGGCTGCGCGAACTTTCTCCGCTCTACGAGATGGCGAAGGAAGGCATCAATCTGAAGGATGTGAAGTGGGCGGGAGAGTAGCCAGTACCGAGTACCTAAGTACCGAGTACCGAGAAAGCAGCGGAGCGGCGTAAGAAGCTGAAGAGAAGCGCGACGCCACAGATTCTAGAATTTAGGAGAAACAAATGTCATATAGCGATAAGGTAATCGATCATTACAACAATCCCCGCAACGTCGGCTCCATGGACAAGAGCAGCGCGGACGTGGGCACAGGCCTGGTCGGCGCACCTGAGTGTGGTGACGTCATGAAGCTGCAGATCAAGGTCAATCGCGAGACGAACGTGATTGAAGAAGCCAAGTTCAAGACCTTTGGCTGCGGCTCCGCGATCGCCTCGTCTTCACTGGCCACCGAGTGGGTCAAAGGCAAGACCGTGGATGAAGCTCTCACCATCAAGAACATGGATATCGTGAAGGAGTTGTCGCTCCCTCCGGTGAAGATCCATTGCTCCGTATTGGCTGAGGACGCCATCCGTGCTGCGATCGGCGACTGGAAGAAAAAGCAGGAGAGCGCGAAGCCGGTTACTTCCGCGGTAGCGCAGTAAGACCTTTATGCGCGGCACGCGCTTGCGGTTCGGCTTAGGCCGTGACGCGGCGGGCGTGCGCCGTTAAGCATGCTGCATCGGGTATTTTATGACAACGGCAACAGAACAAACCGCGCAGCCGTCCCAAACTGCTCCAGGCAAGGGCATTCAGGTCACCGAGAAGGCCCTGGGCAAGGTGAAGAGCGCGATGGCCAAGGAGGGCATTTCGCCCGAACAGGGTGGATTGCGCCTTGGCGTACAGGGCGGCGGCTGTTCCGGTCTGAGCTATAACGTTCGTTTCGACACGCAGCCACGCGAACGCGATCGCATCTTCCAGTTTGGCGATGTGCGGGTGTTCGTCGATCCGAAGTCGTTTATCTATCTGCACGGCATGATTCTCGATTACCAGGAAACGCTGATGCAACAGGGATTCGTTTTTGTGAATCCCCAAGCCACCAAGTCGTGTGGCTGCGGCACTTCGTTCTCCGCTTGAT
>PKVZ01000252.1:0-211 GCA_003131635.1 Acidobacteriaceae bacterium | reverse complement strand
AAATGACCAATTCGTCGTTGACCACGATCACCGCGAAACCCGCACCCGAAGAGACTCAATCCTGCTGGTCGTGTGGCACCATGCGCGCGGTGCATTTCTGCGAAGCCTGTGGCAAGGTTCAGCCTCCTGCTCCGGCGGATTACTTCACTTTCTTTGGTCTGCCGCGGAAGTTGAATCTCGACGTGGCTGCGATGGAAAAAGACTTTTACGA
>PKVZ01000143.1:5085-15613 GCA_003131635.1 Acidobacteriaceae bacterium | reverse complement strand
GCTCATGCGGAAGAAATGATTACGCGACTCGCCGACGCCGACCACGAGACCGACTGGGGCATGCGCATCATTTCATCGCATTCGAAACTCTACGACGCCTCCGGATATCATTACGGATCGGTGTGGCCGCTCTTTACCGGATGGGCGTCGGTGGGCGAATATCGCTACCATCGCGCATTGCCCGCGTACTCGAATCTTCGCGCGAACGCTATGCTCACGCTGGATGGATCGCTCGGTCACGACACGGAAGTTTTGTCCGGCGATTACTACCAGTCCTTCTCCACCAGTTCGCCGCACCAGATCTGGTCGGCGGCCATGGTTGTAAGCCCGATTCTGCGAGGACTGTTCGGTCTGCACACCGATGCGCTGGATCACCGGATCACGCTGGCCCCACATCTCCCGGCGGACTGGGAGTCGTTTGCGGTCCGCAATGTTCAAGTAGGACCGGTTAGCGTTGATTTCAAGTTTCACAAGACCATCAACAGCATGACTCTCGAAGTGATACGGACCGGAAAGGGAGATTGCTGGGTAGAGTTCTCGCCCGCATTCAGCCTGCGCGCGCAAATTGTCTCGGTGGAGATGAACGGCAAGCCGCTCGAATTCCAGGTACAGCCGAATGATGAGGATCAGCATGTTTCCATGCGATTCCCTATTCATGATGGCCCGAATAGCTTGGCCATTCACACAAAGCAAGATTTTGGCTTGGCGCTGACCAATGAACTTCCTGCTCTGGGCAGCATAAGCCACGGCTTGCGTGTAATCTCGGAGTCGTGGAATAAAGCGCGGAGCGAGTTGAAAGTTGAAGTTTCAGGCGTGCCGGGCGGAGAGTACGAACTGGGGGTTTGGAATCCGGCACAAATCACTTCAGTGGAAAATGCTACGCTTACGAAACAAGGCAAGCTTCGTATGGAAATGCCGGGCGGACAGGGAGAAGAGTATGTGCATCGAATTATGCTCATCCATTTCCGCCCAAATTAAACGTTTGCGGAATAATGCAGAGACGACGTAACTGATCGCGCGGTCAAGTCCGCCGCTTACGAGTGCTGGAAATATTACGATTTTGGATGGAGGTCTATTTATGAATCGAACCGCCCTATCGATGGCAGTCCTGTTGGTTCTGTTTTGCACTTCGTGGCTGACTGCTTCGGCGCAGACATCCACTCACGCAGCGGATGCGGAAGGCCATCCATGGTGGCAGAATGCCGTTTTCTATGAGATTTATCCTCGCAGTTTTGCCGACAGCAATAATGACGGCGTTGGCGATCTGAATGGCATCGCGTCCAAACTGGATTACTTGAAAGAGCTGGGCGTGGACGCGATCTGGATTTCACCTTGCTTCCCCTCGCCGCAGGTGGACTTCGGCTACGACGTTTCCGATTACGAAAATATCGATCCCATGTACGGAACTTTGGCCGACTTCGATCATCTCGCGAGTGAAGCCAAGAGGCGAAATATCCACATCATCCTCGACTTCGTGGTCAACCACACCTCGGATCAGCACAAGTGGTTTCTCGATTCGAAATCATCGCGCACCTCCGCCTATCGCGATTGGTATATCTGGCGCGATGGGAAGGGACCGGGGCAGCCTCCCAACAATTGGGTTTCGACCTTTGGCGGTTCGGCGTGGAAGTTGGATCCCACCACGGGTCAGTACTACTACCATTATTTCTATCCCGAGCAGCCCGACTTGAATTGGCGCAATCCCGCGGTGAAGGACGCCATGTTCGATGTGACCCGCTGGTGGTACAACCGCGGTGTGGCGGGATTCAGGCTGGATGCGGTTGATACCTTGTTTGAAGATCCGAATCTGCAAGACAATCCCATCGCGCATCCCGGAAAGAACGCCTTCGGAGATCCGTTCGAGCAAAACAAATACAACACCAAGCTGCCTGAAGTGCACGATATTTTGCGCGGATTGCGCCAGGTCGCGGACGAACACAATGCCGTGCTCATCGGCGAAACCTGGACGGCTGACGTCGCGGAACTCAATCAGTATTACGGCAAGGGCAACAACGAACTGCAATTGCCCATGGATTTTCTTTTTACCATGGTCAACAAGCTTTCGCCGTCTGAATTCCGCAAACAGATTGCCGAAGTGAATTCCGCCTCCGGTTGGCCCACATTTGTAATCAGCAATCATGACATCGTGCGTTCCTACGATCGTTACGGCGATGGCAAGCACAATGACCAGATCGCCAAGTTGATGGCGGCGCTTTATCTCACATTGCGCGGAACTCCGATCATGTATTACGGAGAAGAAATCGGAATGAAGACGACTCCTCCCACGCGTCGAGAGGAGGTGCAAGATCCAATTGGCCGCAAAGGTTGGCCCAAAGAGAAAGGCCGCGACGGCGAACGCACTCCGATGCAGTGGAATAGCAGCGAAAACGCAGGTTTTACCACCGGGAAGCCGTGGCTGCCGGTGCCGCCCACTTACAAGACGCACAACGTGGCGGATGAATCGAAAGATCCCGATTCAGTGCTTGAGTTTTACAAGCAGGTGCTCAAGCTGCGCCATACAAATCCAGCTCTGCTCGACGGAAGTTACACCGCGATCAATGAAAATGACGCTAACGTGCTTTCGTACTTACGAATTTATAAAGACCAGACGGTGGTAGTCGCTCTGAACATGTCGGGCTCGCCGCAGAAGCTCAAACTCGATCTGAAGAGCAACGGGTTCTCATCGGCCACCAAGCTAGTGGCCACCGGCAAATCGACAGCCAAAGGGGATGAAGTTTCACTCGAGCCGTTCGGAGTCTTCATTGGCCAGCTTGCCAAATAGGGGGTAACCACGCGCAGGCAAATGCCGCTCGCTACCGCTTGCCCTGCAGGAATTTTGTCTTGCATCACAGTCGTTTTCCGACATACCACGGCGCGCTCACCGTGAAAATCCGTTCATTGCCGCGCGCCAGCAGCACCCACTCCAACAATCGGCCGCGCTGATTGTGGAGAAAATATTCGTACCATTTGTCCTCCACCAACTCCGGTATAACAACGACAATGCTGCGATCAGGATGTTTTTTCGAGAGATCCAAAACGAACTGTACGAAGGGAACGATCACAAAGCGATAGGGTGAAGGTAAAACGTGCAGCTGCGGTGGTTCCTTACCCGCCGCCTCGAACGGTTTTTTGACGTATTGTTCCCAGTCGTCCTGCAGCAATTCAGAATGCTCGTTGGGTTCCACGTGTACGGCGATCACTTCCGGAGACAGCCGGGCGGCAAATTGGATTCCCTGGCAGGTAATACTGCTCCAGCGGTCAATCGCAATCACCGCAATCGGATGCTGGCTCAGACCAGCCACATTCACGGGATCCTTGCAACTGGTAAGCAGTTTCACCGCGTGATAGTGGCGGCGCACAAGCACGAAGCATCCAATCGTGAATGGAACGAAAAGCAGCGTAATCCAGGCGCCTTCTACGAACTTCGCCACCAGCACCACGCCGGTGGTAATGCCGGTGACGGTGGCGCCTAGCCCGTTCACCAATGCGCTCTTCACCCAGTGCGGGCCGCGCTTTTTCCGCCAGTGCATCACCATGCCTGCCTGCGAGAGTGTGAATGCCAGGAACGCGCCCACAGCATAGAGAGGGATCAGCCGGTCGGTAATGCCTCCGAAAAGAACCAATACCCCGCCGCATAGCAACGCCAGCACGACGATGCCGTAGGTATAGACCAGCCGCCTTCCGCGGTAGCCGAAGACGTGTGGCAGATAATTATTCTGCGCGATGGCGCGGCAAAGCCGGGGAAAGTCGGCAAACGCCGTGTTCGCCGACAGCGAGAGCACCACCAGGATCGCTCCGATCGTCAAGTAGTAAAAAATTCCCTTGCCAAAGACCGCAGCGGTGAGCATGGAAAGAACACTCTGGTAGCCAGGCTGGCCGGGGTCGGTTGCGGCAATCCCGTAAGTCTTGACCAGATAAGAAATTCCCGCCAGCAAAACGGCCAGCAGAAAAATAATCACGGTCAAGGTGCGTTGCGCGTTCTTCACCGTAGGCTCCCGGAAAGCCTTCACTCCGTTGCTCACAGCTTCCACGCCAGTCAAGGCAGTGCAACCGCTGGCGAAGACCTTCAGCAGCAGCCAATAGCTGACCGCTTCGGTCATGGCCGGCGGAGGCGGAGGGGCGACGACCGGTGTGGGATGCCCGCCGCTGAAGATCACGCGGAGCACGCCTCCTGCGATGGTGATGAGGAGTGTGCCGACGAACAGGTAAGTAGGAACGGCGAAAATAGTACCCGCTTCACGAACACCGCGAAGATTGAGGATGGTGATAACAATCAGAATGCCCAGGCAAATAGAAACGGTGTGCGGCAGCAAAGCCGGGACCGCTGAAATCAACGCCCCCACTCCCGCGGAAATGCCCACTGCAGCCGTGAGAATGTAATCGGCGAGCAGTGCCGCCGCCGCAAGCAGTCCTGCAGGTGCGCCAAGATTAAAGCGCGCCACCGTGTAAGAGCCGCCGCCGGAGGGATAAGCCGCGATGGTCTGACGGTAGGAAAAGTACACAATCACCAATAACGTGATGATGGCCGCGCTGATGGGAACGATATAGCGAACCCCCAGAAGGCCAAGCGGGATCAGAAGACTCAGAGCCGCCTCCGGGCCATAGGCAGCCGAACTCAACCCGTCCAGTCCAAAGATGGGGACACCTTGCGCCGGACCGACCTGCTCGGCGCGTTCGTCAGTGGTTTTGATGGGCTTGCCGACAACGAGATCAAGAATGTTCATGAGGGATCGTATCCAATCAATTTCTTCAAAGCCGAGCTAGTTTAGCAAGGACTAAGACAAAACGGCGCACAGCATAGGGAGCGAATGTCCCGGCAGTCAGGCAATCACCCTATTTTGAGGAAGAGAGGAATAGATCACAATCGGTGTGGTTGATCGAGGTCTAAAAACAAATATGAGCCGCAAAACAATTTCTGAGCAACCGGATCAGCAACGTTGGAAGCAACTCTTTGAAGGATCGTTGAATAGGCTCAATGGGCGCGCGATCCCGGCCTCCCAGCAACCTATCTTTCGGCCCAAACAGGACGGCCTGAATACGCTCGAATCCTCGAAGGCAGCCATCGAAGCCGCAGCGAATTCGCTGGCAGCACTGTGGCAGATTTCGATCTCGAAGCGCCATACTGTCTAGTCGAACGAAAAAGAGCCAACTCAGCCGCGAACCTCGGCGGCAGACTTTGCGGAGAGACCGAGTGAGCGCTAAATCGTCGGAAACGATGATGGACCTGTTGAAAGAGTTGGCGTTGCTCAAACAGTTGGATAAAAAATCCGAGAGCGAGGCCGGATCGAGCCTTCAGACCCCCGAATTTGAGCTCCGCCGGCACCGGCGACGGGAAATAACCAACCAGATTAAGACTCTCGCGGAACCATCAAGCGAGTAGCAGAATAACCTTGCCAACAGGTACGGTGTCATAGCCCCGGCTGGCTTCGGCTTCCTCGAACTTGCCCGCCCTATAGAGTTGGTCGACACTCGCAAACGATTATTGGCCTGGGGCGGCAGCTTTTGCAGTCGGTACCGAAATCGTGACCAAATCAGGTTGCGTCCACCCAGGGGTTCCGCTCGTCAAATCCAAACGGTTCATGGTGATCTTCAGCTTGCCTTGATCGTCTTCCACTTGCAGGTAGTGGTTCACTTGCTTGCTCTGGAACGGATCATCCTTGGCGCGTTATCGGCATCCGTAGTTTTGGATCTATCGCAGGCACTCCCGTGACAATGATGATCGGCTTTGCACATCCATCTTAGTCATGGCCTTCATCGTTTTGGGCAGGCGGATGCTTTTTCTCTCTCCGGCGAGTTCGTTGCGGTGGTGTAGCCGGTTTTCCAGGAGGGTTGAAGTAGGCATCGCTAAAGATTACGTCGCCTTGAAATCTTTTCATGCGCTCGCGATATCGCTGGCTGGAGATTGTGGTGCGGATCTCCGTTTTCACATCTTCCAGGGTTAAGGTCTCCTTGCTGATCATTTTGTAGATGAAGTAGGCGCCGCCCGGATCAGAGAATATCTCGGAAACTTCTCCCGGCTTCAGGTTCATGACCTTCTCATGTTGCGGAGGAAGTGTGTCTCGGCGCATCTTTTCCATCTTCGTGTAGGGGGTGGTTCCGGGAAGTCCGGCCTCGGTATAGGCCTCCATTTGCAACTTGTCGGGATCTTCGCCGTTGACCGCGCGGCCGCGGAGATCGGCGGCGACTTTCGCCATGGCTTCCTCGGCGGATTTTTCCTTCGCTTCTTCACCAGTCCTTTCCTGATCGGCTCTTTCTTGCGCCTCGACCTTGGGCGTTAGACCGGAGCGGGTATCCGCCGAGCCGGCATCTTGATGGTCCTCGCGTGTTGCTGCGATGTGCTTTGCGCGAGGGACAAAGATCCGCGCCACGGTAGCCTGCTCGAAAGAGGACTCGTTCTTTTGGTAATAGTCCTCAAGATCGGTGTCAGTAATATTGTTCGCCTCCGCCTGCAGGACGCGGTTCAGGTCCTGGGAAAGGAGTTGAATGCGTGCGTAGCGCATCTCTTCCGCAAATGCGGGTGTTTTGTCGAGGCCGTGTTGTTCCGCTGCGGCAGACATTCTCAGATTGCGCGCATAAGCGTTTGCCACGTTCAGACGAAGAGACAGCGACATGCCCGGCTGCAGCGCTTCGGTGAGCTTTTCAAATTGCGCGCGCGTGACCACGGTCTTGCAGGCGCTGCCCGTGGGGGCCGGATCGGGGCAGAAACCGTTCACCGTGATCACCGGTTCGTTGGGCCGAACTTCTACTTCGGGGCTCTTATCGGCGGCGGGCGGCTTAGCCGGGGATGCCGCTTGCCCGTGGGCCAAGCTAGCGAGCAGGAGACAAACAAGACACTGGAAACGCATGGACTAGTATCCCCGGCGCCGATGCTGCGGGGCAAATAAGGCGGGCACACAGTAAGGCTGCGTGCCCAGGTTGAAGCTAGTGATCACTGTTCATAGGCTCCGATGTTGATTTGTCCGCTGGAGTTGACGCGCGGATTGCCGTTGAAGTCCACCGTGCCGAAATCAGCCGGACCCAGACTGGCGTTGCCCGTGTTCTCAGCCGGGGAACTCGTCGGGATGTCAAAATTCGGTGTCGGTGAGCAGGTGGTGATCGGGGTGGGAGGGCCGCTCTCTACGGTCGACGTGCATGTGGGTAGGGTGAGGTAATCGGGATTTGCGAAAACCGAATTCTTATCCTGTCCAGTCGCCGACTGGTAGGACGCGAAAGAGGAGTAGCTTTTGTCGTTCAACTCAAACGTTGTAGTCGAGCTGGTCGTGTAGTAATCGTTGTAATTGGCGGTTACTCCGCTCCCCGAAACGAAGCCGTGGAGGAACAGACCCTGCGCACCGGCATAGACAATGTTGTTCTCGAACAGAATACCTGTGGCGCGGTACTGGATCTGGAACTCGCCACTGCCGGTCTTCTGCGTGTCGTTATCGTACAGGCTGTTGTTCACGATGGTGATGTTGGTGCTTCCACCGGTCCCGGACTTGGCATAGCCGCCCACTGAAATACCGCACGAATTTGCGGCATAGGAAAGGTTGTTGCGGATGATGACGTTGCTGGAGACTTTGCCCGAAGTTTCGCTGGCGGCTTCGATATTCAGGTCGTTGCCGTACAGCGTGTTGCGCTCGAACGTCACGTCGCTGCAGCCATCGCAGTAGAGGCCGTCCTGATCGTACTGATTGCCTTCCCCGGGATTGGCCTTGGCGCTGTTGTTGTAGATGAGGTTGCCGTAGACGTCTCCGTTCTTAGCCTGATCGTAGCCCGTCGGGCCGACTCCCTCGAAGCCAATGGCGTCCATGCCAATGTTGTCATTGTCATAAATAACGTTGTTGGAGACAACAAAGTTTTGAACGTTGCCGTTATAGGTGGTGGTCTCGCTTTCACCGGTGAGGCAGCCAGTGACTGTGTTGCCGCTGACGTTCACGCTGAGCGGAGTTGCGCTAATGCCGAAGACGCCGATGCCGTATGCGTTGCCCCTTTTCCCCGCTGTGGTTTGGATGTTCTTAACCGTGTTGTTGAGGAAGTTGATCCCGGTGCCGCTGCCCACAATAAGGACTCCGAGGGGAACTTTCGAGGCGGTCGAAACCTTGTAGTTCTGGATAGTGAACCCCTCAATGGTCAGATAGTTCACGCCGCTCGCTGCGCCTATGTTGAACAGCCCCTGCGTGTTGGTACTGATGAAGCCGTTGCTTTGAGCGAAGCTGGGTGAGACACAGCAGGAGACGCCAGTGCCATCCACGATCGCAACGCCCTGTCCGTTAAAGACGATAGGAGCGGAGGAGGTTCCTGAATTGGCGAAAGTCACGCTCTCGTTATACGTTCCACCTCCAACATAAACAGTGGCGCCAGCTGTCGCTTCAAGAGACGCGTGCCCGATGGTCAGCCAGGGCGCGCTCGCACTACCGCTGTTAGAGTCACTGCCCGTTTTGGCAACGTAGTAGCTTTGAGCCTGCGCGAAAGCGGAAAGCACGAGACAGCTGGACAGGAAGAGAAACAGAGCGCACATCGACTCACGCTTCAGCATGTTTTGCTTACTGCGGTGAAAGCGATAATTCATTGAAGGGCCTCCCATCGGATTTTTGGTGCGATCTTGAATTACGGTTTCAGGCTTTGCATTCGCGAGAATGCAAGCATCACTTCCCGGCATCTTGCCAACAAATCCCGGGGCGCTTCGTTTATTTACTATGGATGTTTCGTATTCAATCGTTTCATTTCCTATCATTTCGAGCATTTTGATCCGATTGGACTGTTCTGTCAATTCCTTTTGTACAACCTGTCCTTGCTAGATCCTGTGCCAATGGAATAGAGAGTCGGGTTAAGAAAACCGACCGTTGCCTTGCAGTAGGCCGCAGCTTGTTGGTTGACCCATCGCCGTTAACGCTAGCCCATTGCGGAGCGGCATAGCTGGTTCCGCCCCATCCAACCGCCGCAGGTTCCGTCCCAGTAACTGTATTGGTCGGTATCGGCCTCCGCAGCGACGTTGGGAATGTTGCGCAAGGTCGTTGATCCCTGATTGGACGAGTTGATGACGCCGGGGAGCTGCTGATAACTCGGAATCGGGACGTTGTTCTTGGAAGGCATGCCGGCGCTGTCCTTCCATGCGGTTTCAGAGGCCCAAGCGCCGCCGGGGCCGGTAGTGGTCAAGTCGGTGCCCCCAACTGCGGTCACGTAGGGGTCGTCGGAGGGCCAGATGACGTTGGCGCCGGTGCTGGAACCGTCATCTCCGGTAGCCACGAACACGCTCTGCCGGACACAAAAAATGTAGGCCACCTTGGGAGTGAGTCCTGTTGTCTACAAAAGCCAACAGATATTGGAGTTTAGAAGTGGTGAGCGCGGTAGGAATCGAACCTACAACCTACTGATTAAGAGTCAAATAGGGTTCAGCATCTATTTTCTAGCAACTCGCAATTAACCAATAACATACACAAGTCTTGCGCGCACAGAGAACCTCTTCGAAATGCTTGAAACGTTGGCGATATTTGGCAACGTACAGCCACAATTACAGCCACACCTCTGGGCAGCCGATTCTCATCGACGCACGATGCTAAACGGCCGATGTCGGGCAAGTGCTTTTCGTATTTGGTTCTGTACAAGTTTTCGTGTCACCGCCGTGAAAGGGCGCTGATTTGCTGGATCACGTTGTAATTACAAGGCAGCGGTCGCTCTGCAACGCCCTTAAGGAACGAGGGAGAACGCCAAGAAACAGGTTTAAGCTGTACCGTCCTTGTACCGCGAGTTTATGCCACGGGACAGCTACTGCGAGTCGGCTAAGGACGATGGACTCTTCACGGGAATCTGACAAAGCGCGGGTACTCGCGGGCCGGTTACAATGGAAGTTATCCTCAAGCACGCCCGTTACGCGGGCGCAGCCACGGCACGGCAACAGGTGAAGGCAGAACCGTCTGGACACCATGGAAAAGTCGCCGACGTGTTGTGGTTCGCCCTCGAAACTAAAGCGGAAACGATTCGAAATTGTCCGTACGGATCTGCAATGCCCATGTTATTGAGTTTGCCATGGCGAACTGAAATAATAATTTATCGAAATGGTCCGTATTGCTCAGACAGCGTTTCCCGCTTGGATCTACGCTCGTATTAACCCTAAAGGAGGCGCCTATGAAAAGCCGCCCCTTCCCAGAAGTACCCTGTGTTATTTGCAGCAAGCCTGTAGATTTAAGAGCCGATCTGTCTGCCGATGAAAACGGCAAAGCCGTTCACACAGAGTGCTACGTTAAAAGAATCACGTCCCCACAGAGCGGCCCATCTATCGCTACGATGGCGGATTAAACCGTAACTTTACGGCTTGTTCCTGGCTAGATCGGGCGATGTTACGGGAGCGAAATCGGCTCGACTCAAGCAGTTCACTCTCCCGACAAACCTGAAAAGTCTCTCAACGTCCACATTGTTTCTTCGTCTTCACGCTTATGGTGCCTATCGCGTCGTGTTAGTCGCTGGCCATCTGAGATGCACAAAATTCTCGCAGAAGTTAGGAGGTCGTCAATTAAGGTAAACCTTAGGCTCGACGGGCTGCCATGATGCA
>PKVZ01000143.1:0-5053 GCA_003131635.1 Acidobacteriaceae bacterium | reverse complement strand
GGGGGCCGTTGCTAAGCTCGAATTTCCTTAGGGTTAAACAATCAAAGAGGAGATATCTATGCAACTCAAGATGCACGCTGCGGTCGTAGAGCGATTCGGGAAACCGTTGGACCTCGTGGAATTGGACGTTCCCTCTCCCGGAACGGGCCAGATTCTGGTCAAAACTGAAGCCTGCGGCGTATGCCACACCGATCTCCATGCGGCCCACGGCGACTGGCCGGTGAAGCCCACACTCCCGTTCATTCCCGGCCATGAGGCCATCGGTCTGGTTGTTGCCATTGGATCGGGCGTAACGATAGTAAAAGAGGGCGACCGGGTGGGCGTGCCGTGGCTCTATTCGGCATGTGGTCACTGCGAGTACTGCCTGACTGGCTGGGAAACGGTGTGCGCTCAAGCGCAGTTCGGTGGCTACACTAAGAACGGCGGTTTTGCCGAGTATCTACTCGCTGATCCGAATTTTGTTACGCATATACCTGCCGGCCTTACGGCTGCGGAAGCCGCGCCGTTGATCTGCGCTGGAATCACGACCTACAAGGGGATTAAGCAGACCGAGGCACGGCCTGGGGAATGGATCGCTATTTCTGGTGCTGGCGGGCTCGGTCACTTGGCTATCCAATATGCGAAGGCGATGGGACTACTCATCTGCGCAATCGACATCGACGACGGCAAGCTGGCCCATGCCACGCGCCTTGGTGCCGATTTCGTTATCAATGCCAAGACTGGAGATCCTGCAGCCGCCGTAAAGAAGGCGACCGGCGGCGGAGCTCAGGGTGTTCTGATTACCGCGCCTTCGCTGATCGCATTCAAGCAAGGCGTAAGTATGACTCGGAAGCGTGGCACTTGCATATTAGTCGGACTTCCTCCCGGCGAATTTCCAGTTCCGCTTTTCGATGTCGTGGCGAACTGCATAACCATCCGCGGTTCGTTCGTCGGCAGCCGTCAGGATATGGCCGAAGCCCTCGCCTTCGCTGTCGGAGGCAAGGTCAAGGCCGATATCGAGTTGCAGCCGCTATCGTCGATCAACCAGATCTTCGACCGCCTGGAGCACGGCGATGTGCCGTCGCGCGTGGTTCTCGACTTCACGCCAGCTAAAACGAAGCACCAGCACTCGGAAGTAGATCAACATGTCGCAACCGTAGGCGCAGGTTTCGCAAGAGATCTGTAAATCGTTCGGAGAACGACGGCAAAAGCTCGAGGAGAGAAGAAAATGGCTATAGAGAATTCAGTGGTCGCGATTTATCAGACTCATACCGATGCCAATGCTTGGACTTCAGAATTGATTCCTTGTAGAGCCTCCAGCTCCATGTTGCAATAAGGTCACCAGTGTCCCCGGAAGAAGCTGATAACCAGCGGTCCCTGTCGGAGGAGGTCGCTGCAGGATACCTCCAGGTGGTCCTGATTGAATAAGGTGAAGCTCGGAGCACGGTCACCGATCTTGAGCGCTTGCTGCTCAATTCCCGACGCTTTGAGACTCGGCTGTCGCTCGATGCATCGTTTCGATTGCCTCGTGCGGCGCGTTGTACGGTGGAGCTCCGGACTCAAAGGACTTCTTAAATTCGTTTAATCGTTGTTGAAGACTTGCCATTGTCCTTGCTCACTTTCTCGTTCCGGGAAGTGCGAATCCGAGGTGTGCCGGTCAGATTTGAAGAGTTCAACGCCCGAGACCTAACTGGCTTCGTCGGACGCGAGAAAGATCCTGATTGGCGTTCATATACCGTTGGCATTGGCAATCGCGATGCCAAATATTTTTTCGCTAACTGATTGATCCTTAACTGCACCGGTGCAGGCGAAGCGCAAGCGCAGCTCAAGTGTCAAAACTGTCAAAATTTAAAACCTTGACACTCCGAACCCCAACTTAATGGGCGCGCAACGTCGTCGTGATCGTCGACACCGTGATTTTCCCAAGGTTCATTTCGACCGTCGCTTCGACGCGAGCTGCCTTAAGACTTCCTTCGTAAAGACGCCACACTGGAATCTGGCATGATCGTCGATCAGTTCCAGGAGAGCATCTTCCCCGGCTGCGCTGATGGCACTGAGGTTTGTGACATCGACGACAAGTTCACGGCCATCAAGATGCTCTTTGGCTTTTGTGTACTCGCTAAGGAGTTCGGCAACCCAAGGCTCAACGAGAATACCCTCGACCACCAGTCGGCATTGGCGTGGGCTCTTAATGACAGAGATCTTCAACATGCCACACTCTTCCTTGTAGGTCCGAGAGTGCAACAGGCCCCCCAAACTTTGCAGCTGTAACTACTTTAAATTTCAGGACGGCATTGAAATCGGCGGGAATGAGGTCGAAGGTGTCAATCTATGAGTTTTGACACGGCTCGGCCGGGCCGGGCGGCCCGATCACGAGGCGTGGTCTCTGGGATCAATACCTTGCTTTCTTATCCGCGCCAGGAGTGTCGTGCGATTGATGCCCAGGCGTGCAGCGGCTCCATTACTCCCGCCCACGCGGCCCTTGCTTAACGTGAGCGCTCGAATAATCTCTTCTCGCTGTTTCTTCGCGCGTTCCGCGCTTTTCGTCGCACGGCCATCGGCCATCTTCTTGCCCCGATCGCTGGCCAGCCCCTGTTTTCCGTTTAGCGCCTGAATAATACTTCTTACAATTTCCGCTATTTCCTCCTGCCGTGAATCCTTCGTTTCGCGCTCATGTTCTTCTCCGCTCAACTTGCGCATTTCCATAAGCGGCGCGTCGAGCGACTTGCCCCGGGTCAGGATGACAGAGCGTTCCACCAAGTTCTCCAACTCGCGGATGTTTCCTGGCCATTCCCAGGTTGTGAATGCCTTCATTACAGACGGCGGTATTCTTTTGATGTCCTTCTGAAGCTGCTTCGCGAATTTCTGCACAAAATAACCGACGAGCAGTGGAATATCTTCTTTGCGCTCCCGAAGCGGTGGGAGTCGAATCGGAAAAACATTTAGGCGGTAGTACAGATCGCTGCGAAATTCGCCCTTCGCAACCATCCTGACCAGGTCGCGGTTGGTCGCAGCAATCAAGCGAACGTTCACCTTCAGAGTTCGCGTGCTCCCTAGCCGTTCAAACTCCTGTTCCTGAAGGGCTCGCAAAAGCTTTGGCTGGATTTCCGAGGGAATGTCCGCCACCTCGTCCAAGAAGAGCGTGCCGCCATCCGCCAACTCCAGCCTCCCAATTTTCTGGCTGATAGCGCCCGTGAATGCACCCCTTTCATGTCCAAACAATTCGCTTTCCAACAGCCCGGTCGGAATAGCAGCACAGTTAACCTTGACGAATATGCGGTCCTTGCGACGGCTATGTTCATGAACTGCGCGGGCGATCAACTCCTTCCCCGTTCCTGTTTCGCCGAGGAGCAAAACGGTTGAATCAGTGGGCGCAACAGTTTCGACCAGTCGCAATACTTGCTTGAGCGCCGGACTGCTCCCCACAATTTGCCCGAAATCCACGTCGCCGCGGATTTCTTGTTCGAGGTAAAGATTCTCTTGGGCCAGTCTCTCTTTGAGTTCGCAGAGTTCGCGGTATGCGAGAGAATTCTCAATGGCAACGGCTATCTGCCCGGAGGCCTCCCCTATGAAGTCGACTTCCTCTGGCGTGAAGGGATTGTTCCGAGTCCGAGCAATCGCCAAAACTCCGACGGCTCGGCCCCGATTCACGAGCGGTATCACACATTGACTCTTCACACCCTCAGCAACGAGCAACCCGTAGTAGTCGGGAGGAAACTCGTCGGCATGGGTTATGGTTCTAACGACTGGTTTGAGTTTTTCAAGGGCTTTCCTGGCGATGCCCACCGGCTCAATGAGCATCTCTTCCTTAATAAGGCCTTTTCCTTCCGGGAAATCTAATGCGTACACGCGAAACTGTGCGGAGTCTGCTTCAGGGAGCGAGATGTGTACAGCGTCCGAATCCGTCAATTCACGAACGGTGGCTGTAATGGCGCGCAGCACTTCTCGAAGGTCTAGGTTCGACGTAATCCGGTTGGTCAGTTTGAGGAGTAGCTGGAGTCGGTTGTTTTGAACGGTTAGAGCTTGCTCTGCTCTTTTACGATCGTCAATATCGGTGTTTGTGCCGTACCATTTTGCGACTTTGCCTTTGTCATCGAAGGATGGAGTCGCTCGGAACAAAAACCAGCGGTATACCCCGTCGAAACGACGCAAGCGCGCTTCGATTTCACCCGACTGGCTTGAGGCTATCGCGGTGCGCCAGTCATCCACGAGTGCGCTCAGATCGTCCGGATGAACTGCGGCTGTCCAGCCCCAATTCTGCACTTGATCTGCCGCAAGGCTAGCGTAATCCAACCAGCGGCGGTTGAAAAATTGAGCAGCCCCATCTGCTGAGGCCGACCATGCCATACACGGAATGGTTTCTATAACCTCACGCAGCTCTCGCTCACTTCGTTGCAGCCGTTCGTTCTGACGTTGCAATTCCGCGTTTGCGGTCTCTACTCGTCTGAGATTGAAATTGTCATCAACCGCAAATGCGACAACCTGACCAATGAATCGCAAGAAGCTAATGTCATCGCTGCTGTAACTAATTCCAGGTTGTCCCGACACGCCCAGAGCGCCCAGACGCCGGTGCAGCGTCGTTAGCGGAACAAAAACCAGCAGACCGGTTTCAATCCCTTGGGCTGCAAGATTTTGTTTGAGGTGTCCTGGAACCCTTTCGTCCGTATTCAAATCAGCAATGTGGAACGGTTCCTGTGTGGTATATGCCTGCCACGATGGCCGCTGTTGAGCTGGCACATCCGCGTATGCCGATACGAGGCTCTTCTCGCGCCCGACCACAGCCCACTCGACTTCCGTGGAGTTCTCCTTGTACACAATGATGTAGAACTGTAAGAAGTCGAGGAATTCGCGCAACTGTTCGGAGAGGATCTTCGTCAGGTCCTCGGGCTCTTGGCACAGAGAAAGGGCTTCGCTAAGGCGAAGCACTGCCTCATATCGTCGACCGTCTGTCCGCAGCGGAATGGATGCATGCACGCTCATATGGTTCTTGGGCCGCAGTGGGATCGATTAAGAAGTTTAACGCAGGAGACGCAACGAGTGGGAAGTCTGAAGCCCGCAAAATCCAGAGGACGTG
>PKVZ01000045.1:4914-7787 GCA_003131635.1 Acidobacteriaceae bacterium | reverse complement strand
AAGGAGTTATGGCCGGATTCTTTTCGTCCGGAGCATCCTTCTCGTTTTCGCCGGATTTACTGGCTTTGCTTCAATTGTGAAATGAGTTATGGGCTCGGCGCAAGGTTGGATATCACAGGTAGGGCTGTGGATATTTTTGAGGCCTGAGATGGTGATCGCTACGAGAAAAATCCCGCCCCAAGTGGAGCTCAAGTTGAGCCGATGTTCTTTTTCTTCATGCTTCAGTTCTACCCATCGCGAGACGATGTGCTCTCATGCAGAGCGGGGAACGCGCGAGTGTCGTCGCACGGGCGGGCGCGCGCGCTTTCTGACTGGCTGAATCAAGACTTCTGCGGGGATTTCCAGATCACGGTGCAGCTTGCGAATCATGTTCAGCGACAGGGGGCGGGCGCGCCGCATGACTTCGTAAACCCGGGTGCGTTGGCCGATGACCCCAATCAGCGCCTGGTAGTTCTTGCCTTGCTGTTCCAGGCGGAATTTAACGGCCTCAATCGGGTCGGGCAGGTCGATGGGATAGTGCTGCCGTTCGTAGGCTTCGGCGAGCGTGACCAGGATTTCGAGTTCGTCCCCTTCGGGCGTGGCCAATGGCGCACCCCACAGGCCCTCGATGCGGCGCATCGCCGTCCTGTAATCGGATTCGTTCTTGATGGGCCTGACCTGCATACTTCACCGTCCTGACATCAACATTAAACTAGCTCCAGTCGAACTTGACGTCCCACAACAGCCGCAGCCTTTTGAAGCGTACTTAGGGTAATGGCATCGTTGTCGGGATCGAGGAGCCGGTCAAGGGCGGAACGGCTGGTGCGCATTCGCCGCGCCATTTCGACCTTGGTCAAGCCTTTCTGTTGCATGGCGGCCTCAACCTGGCGTGCGACGACCCGCTTGATGGCAGTCGCGCTGACTTTTTCGTAGAGTCCTTCTTCGCGCAGCCAGCTATCGAAAGTTGAGCCGATGTTCTTTTTCTTCATGCTCCTGTTCCCTTCTTACGTCTGATTGCCAGATCGATGTCCCGTTGTGATGTCTTCTGCGTTTTCTTCATAAACCCGTGCAGTAGCACCATGCAGTCTTGTTCGGCGCAGAAGAGCACGCGGGCAGTGCGGCCGTGCGGCAGGCTGCTTCGAACTTCCCAGAGTTCCCGGCCGAGCGGACGCACCAGAGGCATCCCGATGGGCCAGGAGAATTCAACGTCCTTGATATCCTCACCGATAATTCTGCGGTCTTCCGCATCCAGACTCTTCAGCCACGCCCGCACGGGTTCTCGTCCGCTGTCGGAGCGATAGAATCGTGCCGGAAGTCGCTTCAAGTCTGGATTCACGTTTAAGTGTACCAATTGTGGCACAGTCAGTCTACGTAGAATGGCGCGGCCCCTCAAGGGAAGCCAACTGTACACTCCCAGCAAATTCCGGCATTGCCGCCGCAGCCGGTTCTTGGCATAATGATGAGGCTCTGGCCGATTTGCGCCACGGGGCAGTGAGCGCCCGTGCAAGAACGGCCCACATGCGTTTTCTGGCAAGCATCTATGCGCCCACGGGCAACCGGCGGCTGAATGAGCTGATCGGTTTCCTGTTGTGCGTCTCTGCGCTCCTCCTTTTCCTCGCGCTGGCTTCGTATTCACCGCTCGATCCTTCGCTGAACAGCGCTTCGGTGCTGACCGGAACCCATGCTGCCCGCAACTGGATTGGCGTGGTCGGAGCGCTCGTCTCAGACCTGACGCTGCAGTTCTTCGGCATCGGAGCATTTCTGCTGCCGATCTTTCCGTTCATGCTGGGCATCCGCTGGTTTGCTTCGCGAAAGATCCAATCTCCGGTGGCGAAAAGCCTGGGAGGAATCTGGCTGGTGATGTTCGTTCCGGCACTTCTGGCCTTGCTGCCGGGGAATTTTCGCTGGATGCACGTGGTGCCCATCGAAGGCCTGCTGGGACGAGTTGTGGGCGATGTGCTGATCCATTACTTGAACGTGGCTGGCGCGTATATCGTTTGTGCCAGCGTGCTGGCGGTCGCGTTGTATCTTTCGACGGCATTCTCTTTTTCGTCGATTCAACTTTGGGTTCCGACTCGCTTCGCGTTTGTGACTGCGCTGTGGAACCGCTACCAGGATTGGCAGGAAGAGCGCGCCAAGCGGCGTCAACAGAAGGAACTGGAGAAGCGTCGAGTTTCAAAACCGGTGGTGAAAACGCAGCTGGTTCCGTCGCGTCAGGGTGCTCCGGGCGAGCCAATGCTGCAGGCGAGAGTCGCGCCGGAACCGCGGCGCACCGGCATCGAGCGCATGCTGGGATCCGAAGAGCCAGGGGCAGCGTCCACTGGCGGGATTCTGTCCGAATCTTTGGCTGAAGTCGAATCCGGGGGTAGGGATGCTTCGACTACGCTCAGCATGACAGGGCATCCGACGGATGATCCCGAAGTGACACAGCGAGCCGATATCGATCACAAGGCCAGGACAACCATGCCGCGGATTGCAGCCGGCGGCTACAAGTTGCCGTCGAGCAGTTTGTTGCAACGCGCCGACGAACAGCAAGCGGTGGACGCCGACGAACTGAAACTGCTGGCGCAAGTCCTCACTGAAAAGTATGCCGAGTTCGAGGTGCATGGGCAGATCACGCAAATCAACCCTGGTCCCGTGGTCACGACATTCGAGTTCAAACCCGATGCCGGAATCAAATACAGCCGGATCACCAACCTTACCGACGATCTGTGCCTCGCATTGAAGGCCGAAAGCATTCTGATCGAGCGCATGGCCGGGAAATCGACGGTAGGCATTCAGGTGCCGAACCGGCAGCGCGAGATTATCTGGCTGCGGGAGAACATCGAGTCGCAGGAATTCATGGGGACGAAGTCCAAGCTGACCATGGCCTTGGGCAAGGACATCAACGGGCG
>PKVZ01000045.1:0-4842 GCA_003131635.1 Acidobacteriaceae bacterium | reverse complement strand
CCGATCATTACGGAGCCGAAGCTGGCGGCGAATGCGTTGCGCAATGCAGTACGGGAGATGGAGCGGCGGCTGAAATTGCTGGCGGCGAAGGGCGTGCGCAATATCGACCAGTACAATCGGCTGTTCGAAAACGGTACGCCGAGCCTGTTTGAAGAGGAGTCCGACGACAAGCCAATTCCCTACATCGTGATCATCATCGACGAATTGGCCGATCTGATGATGCTCGATTCATCGAACGTGGAAGAGTCGATTACGCGTCTGGCGCAGATGGCGCGCGCAGTTGGGATTCACCTGGTGCTGGCGACGCAGCGTCCGTCGGTCGACGTGATTACCGGATTGATCAAGGCAAACTTCCCGGCACGAATTTCGTTTCGTGTGGCAACTAAGGTGGATTCGCGAACCATTCTGGACGCCAACGGCGCCGAGGCGCTGCTGGGCAAGGGCGACATGCTGTACCTGCCTTCAGGATCGGCGCGAGTGCATCGGCTGCACGCGCCGCTGGTCACGGAAAAGGAAATCGCAGCCGTGGTTGAATTCTGGAAGCAACAAGGGTCGGCGGAGTATCAACAACAATTCCTCGAAGCTCCTAAGGACGAACGCGAGGCTGGAAGCAGCGCTGAAGCGGGCGAAGGATCGGGTGGCGGCGAGGATGATCCTTTGTATCAGGATGCGGTGAAGTTGGTGGTCGAGTTCGGGAAGGCCTCCACTTCCCTGCTGCAACGTCGGCTGCGCATTGGCTACGGACGCGCGGCGCATCTGATCGATCTGATGGAACAGGACGGAATCGTGGGCGCGGCCGATGGTCCCAAGCCGCGCGAAGTGTTGAAGCGTCCCGACTGGATTTCCGAGATCGAGGAGACCATGCGCTAGGGTGCGGGTTCCCAGAGAGCAGCCCAACCGTGATTTGCCGTCGCGCATAGTCGGTCTTTTTTGACTCATTTGCCGCCAACAGCGCTATACTGGCCGCGGTTCCCGATGTCTGATAAGGAGACCGCCTATGTTCAGTTTGAAACGGGCCCCCTGTCATCCCATCCTATCGATCATTCTTTTTCTTTTTTGCTTGTCCGTGCCGCTTGCCGCGGCGGGAGATTTCTGGGCCAAGAAACCGTACCAGAATTGGTCGGCGGACGAAACGCGCCAAATGCTGGAAGAGTCGCCGTGGGCTACGACGCTCACCCTAGGATCGATTCAAAGCGCCATAACTAGTGGCGACTCACCGAAAAACGGGGGCTACCGGGGCGAGATGGAGACGAACCCGACCATTTCCTACAATCTGCAATTTCGCTCGGCGCAACCTATTCGAGAGGCCGTGGTGCGCACTTCCCAGTTGAACGCGAAATACGACAAGATGGGCGCGGAGCAGGAGGCGGCGTTTGACGCGAGCTCGGCCAAATTCTTGGCGGCCACCTTTCCCGACCGCGTCGTGGTTGCAGTAACCTTTCACGCCAACGTTCAAGAGTATGAGAGCTTGCTGCGTGCCTACTGGACGCGCCAGGACCTGGGGACGCTCAGCATGACAGTGTTTCTGAATGCCGGCAAAGAGAGGTTGAGCCTGGTGAATTACGGCTTCAAGGACGATACTTTTCAGTTCACTTTTCCGCGTCCGAAGCAGCTCAATCCGAATGAGAAGGTCGGCGTGGAATTTGTCCACCCTACAATAAACGTAATCCGGCAGCAGCGAGTTCTGCAGGAGTTTAGCTTGAAAAAAATGCTGGTGAATGGTGAGCCAGTGCTGTAACGAGGCACGGGCCGCAGTCTCAGCTTACATTTCTTAGCCAAACATCGGTCGTAACTCCGCCGCAAACAACTAGTCGGGAGTGCGGCCAAGAAATTCTTCGTGTCCCTCAAATATACGATGCAAGAGCTTTCGGAGGCGTTTTTTCAGGGTCACCGCTTCCCGCTTCGCGATTTCCATGCTCTGCTCCTCAGAGGCAAATTCCGCATGTTCAATGACGTTTGGGTTCGCTGCCATAAGATTTCTCCCTTTTCTGTCGACGTTGCGAATCGGCGACTTGCAAAGACCCGCTGCGCAGGCTGACTATTGCCTCACTGAGATAGGCGAAACGAACGGCCACAATCGGCTCAGGAAGGCGACAATTTGTTTCATGGATGAGCAGCGATCCCCTGACGAAAAGGCTTCCCCTGTTGAGGGGTAGGCCAGGCGCTGACTTTATCCGCACTTAACTACTTCTGCCTAATAGTGACGCAGGGAGAGAATCCGTTTCACGCACTTTCCGATGGTGGTTTACCAGTGGGTCTATTTCTCCGGCAACTTACTTGAGAGCCCGCCGGATAGACGTCTTTCTCTGGCGTCAAAGAGACGATTGATTTCACTCACCAGTTCCAGAAGTTTTTTTGGATCTTGTTCAACTGCGGCGCGTTCGCAAAGCGCCATCCAGGTCTCTCCGCTCTGGACTTTTTCGTGGAGGGCGGCTCGGAGTTGCGAGAGGATTGGTTCGATCTGGCCGGTGTCAGTCGCGGCCATGGCCTGGGCACATAACTCTTGTATGCGGCTTCTAGGGTTCATCGCCATGCGGGATAAGATGCCGTATGGCCGGGATTTCCGCGTGCTGTTAATCCTGTAAATTGAGACCCGCCGCGCACCAGTCCTTGGGCGGCGGGCTGCTCGCTTTGTGGGAAAACTTCTGTAGATCAGCGACCTAAACTGACGCCTTCGGGATATGGCTGCAAGCGAACGATTCTCTCTCAGTGAACCTCGGGCTTGCGCCAGGAGCGAAGATTAATGGCGTACAGGGCGATGCAGAACACGTTCGCCGGAATGAAGCCAAATTGAGATGTGCGAAAGCCGATGAGGCAAACCACGACGCTATTGACTGCGGCGAGAATCCAACCCTCCCAACATCGCCGTCCTACAAGAATGGTGGAAACGATGGTAAGTATGCAGGATAGGTAATCAAGCCTGAACAACACTGAACCCTCCTCGACATTTCGAGTATGCCGCAGGAACGGCCAGGTTTTCCGTGATTCTCTGCCATGGGAGGTAACGGAAGTAAGTGTCCAAAAGTTTAGGCCATCTCGGATAAAATTTGCATACCTCGGAGGTCAAGCATGAAAGTCCTAACTGAATACTTGAAGTTTCATACCAAAACCCATCGGGCCTACGTGCACATAACGCCTCAGGTGGAGGAAATCGTGAGCCGGAGCGGAGTGAAGGAGGGTATGGTATTGGTTTCCGCCATGCACATCACGGCGGGCGTATACGTGAACGACAATGAGAGTGGGCTGATTGAAGACATCGACCAGTGGCTCGAGCATCTGGCTCCATTTCGCAAAAACTATAAGCATCACGAAACCGGCGAGGATAACGGCGACTCGCACCTGAAGGCGTTGCTGATTCATCACGAAGTGATCGTGCCGATCACTGCCGGAAAACTCGATCTTGGAACCTGGCAGCGAATCTTTTACGCCGAGTTCGACGGCCAGCGCGACAAGCGAGTGATCGTGAAGGTGATGGGGGAGTAGACAATTGCCATACCCGTTGTCAGCTGCCACTCCCAGATGTTAGCGCTTGCGATAAGTATTGAAGGTCGCATCGCTCGGTGCTTGCCCTGAGAAGAATGAATCCGTACTATCGACTGCGACAGTCGCCTTGCAAAAGTGAGCATGGAGGATCGAATGAGTGACGAGCTTCAAGAACTGCAGGAGCACGCCGAACATGCGCAGCACCACCCCAACCTGGCGCCCGTCTCTTTGACGATGGCCGCGCTGGCCGTTTTCGTTGCAGTCGTGTCACTGCTGGGACACCGGGCGCATACCGAGGAAGTCGTACTTCAGGCAAAAAGCTCCGACCAGTGGTCGTACTACCAGGCCAAGAATATTCGTGAGCACGAAGACGAACTATTCGCCGATCTCGCCGCAACCGTGGCCACTACCGACGCCGGAGCGATGGCGAAGTTTCGTGACAAATCCGCTCAGGAAGGGGAGCGTTACAAACACGAGAAGACAGATATTCAGGATGAGGCGCGCAAGCTAGAGAATGAGGTCGCCATGGAACGAAAACGCGCCGACCGCTATGACTTGGCGGAAGTATTTCTGGAGATTGGTCTAGTGATTACATCGATCACCTTACTCTCGGGAAAACGAATCTTTTGGCATTTGGGGATCGTGCTGAGCATAGTGGGTATGGTCGTGGCGGTCACGGGGGCGTTGATCCACTGAGGCCAATCGGCGTGAGCAATCGGGAAGTTGGCTGACGGACTAACTGGTCCCTTGTCCAAATGGCTCGGATGGCTTTGAGAGCGGGCGTGCTCACTTCCTCCCGATGGCAAGAATGTGGGAGCTTGCGCCGAGTAATGCGGGTTGGTGTTCTACCTTGCGCAGCGCGGCGAGCAGGCGATCCCGCTGCTGTGGAATGCTCCAGATACGGTCGAAATCCCGAGCCAGCCAGCCGGGGCCTTCAACAGCGAGGAGTTCGACAAGCTCAAAGCCCGCTTCGGTAACTTCGCCAGCCAGTTCGTCGGGAAGGTGAAAAAACGCATCGGTGAAATAGTTCGGATTGCCAGTCGGGTTCCGATGCTGGCCTTCGGCCAGATCGCGGTCCAGGATGGAGGAAAATTCGGGATCATCGAAGAATGCGTGAGATAAGGAATCGAGCAGCGAGGCAAAGCGGCTAATGGCGGCTGCCCACACCAAACCACCACCTCGGAGGACGCGATGGGCTTCGCGCAGAGCAGCGAGCCGTTCGTCTCGTTCGGTAAGGTGATAAAGCGGTCCCAACAATAGGACCGCTTCGGCGCTCCGGCCGGGATGCTGCAGCTGCCGGGCATCTCCCAGCGTGGCGGAAGCCAACGGGTGTTGGGATAGCTTCGCCGACGCGGCGAG
>PKVZ01000016.1 GCA_003131635.1 Acidobacteriaceae bacterium | reverse complement strand
GAAGAAGCTCAACCTGCGCGAGCGCGTGCGCTGGATCGAGTACGTGCCGACTGGGTCCGATTTCGAATCCGGAGTGGTTCTTTATAAAGTCCTGCGCTCCACTTTTCCCAAGACTTACTCCAACCGCTTGCGTTTTCGCTTCGCGCCGCTGGTCAAACTGCATTTTGAAAACCAATATCCGCGCGCCTCCATCACCACGCGCCTGGGACGGCTTAACGGACACAATCTGTACTACGGACCATTTCCCTCCCGCCCCGCTGCCGAGAAATTCATGAACGACTCGCTCGATTTTTTCAAGATGCGGCGCTGCGTGGACGATCTGCATCCCGATCCTAGCTTTCCCGGCTGCATCTATTCCGAAATGAAGATGTGCCTGGCGCCGTGTTTCAAGGGTTGCAGTGACGAGGAATACTCCGCCGAAGTGAACCGGGTGCAGGCCTACTTCGATTCCGGAGGAGAATCTCTGGCCCGCGAATTTTCGGCTCAGCGCGACGCCGCCTCGGCCAATCTGGCATTTGAGGATGCCGCCGCAATTCACGTCCGCCTGGAAAAACTGAAACCGGCGGTAAATCAGCTCTCTGAAATTGTTCGCCGCCTCGATCGCCTTTCTGGGCTGATCATTCAACCTTGCCGGCTCGCGGAATCGGTTACGTTTTTCCGTGTCGACCGCGGAGCGGTATCCGGACCGGCCGTATTTTGCATCCAACCGGCCGAGCACACCAAATCTCAATCGATGGAATCGCGGGTGCAGCAGGTGCTCGATTCGGTGCCCCCTGCGAGACCAGGGTCCGCGCTGGAAACCATGGAGCATCTTGCGTTGCTCAAGCGCTGGTACTACCGAGGGCGCCGCAGCGGTGAAATATTCTTTGCGGATGGTAAAGACGTCTTACCCATGCGCCGCATCGTAAGAGGAATTGGGCGAGTGCTACGAGGCGAGAGTCCGGAAGAGGAGATTGTGGGCAGGAACCAGGATCCCTCACTTCGCTCCGGATCAAATTAGAAAGGACCAGATGGCGAGCGAGAAGGAATCAACCGAACAGATGTTTCGTAAGCACGTGGTCGCACTGCTCGAAGGCAAGGGCGCCCATGCTGGCTTTAACGACGCTGTAAAGAATATGCCGGCGGAGTTGCGCGGCGTGAAGCCCGAGGGACTTCCGCACTCCGCATGGATGCTGCTGGAGCATCTTCGGATCGCCCAGTGGGATATTCTCGAGTTCAGCCGCAATCCGAAATACAAAGCTCCGAATTGGCCTGACGATTATTGGCCGAAGACGGACACGCCGCCGAGTTCGGCGGCGTGGGATAAAAGCATTCAACAATTCCGTAAAGACCTGAAAGCCATGCAGGCTCTGATTGCAAATGTGAAGACGGATCTGTACACCCGCATTCCTTGGGGCGAAGGCCAGACTATTCTGCGGGAGGCCTTGCTACTGGCTGATCACGACGCTTACCACCTGGGCCAGTTAGTCGACGTGCGCCGTCTGTTAGGCGCGTGGAAGGACTAATCAGAAAAATGGGAACGTCCCGTCCGTTCCCGGTTTATTCCGGTTCAAGGGCATGGCCTGGACTACTCTTTTATTTTGGAAACGGCGCCGCTTTGCGGCCCGTTCGCGCCTCGAGGTCTAGCGCCAGGTGGTTGGCATCGGCGGACCAAATCATTACAGCGCAAGTCAGCGGGGCGCAGGTTCCCGCTACCCCCGGCTTCCAGTCCGGAGCGGTCCATCCGCCCGCTTCTAGGCGGTAGGTCCAGTCGTATGGGTGCCAGCCCAGGACGATCATGTTGCCGCCGCGGTAAAAGGTATCGACGCGCTCTGCGGGAATCCGCGCTATCGCCTTCCCGTCCCGGAGGAGCGTCATAGGGTTGTCCGCGTCGTGAAGCTCGGCCCAGAAGTAGTCAGACAA
Organism: Acidobacteriaceae bacterium; assembly: GCA_003131635.1. Taxonomy (GTDB): domain Bacteria; phylum Acidobacteriota; class Terriglobia; order Terriglobales; family Acidobacteriaceae; genus Sulfotelmatobacter. The sequence continues at coordinate 726 of PKVZ01000016.1, read as the reverse complement.
ATTCGGGCCCTCGTACACGCGCACCGTGTAGGAGCTAGGTGTGGCCTTTACGCGAGCCATAAACCAGCGCACCGCCAACCCGGCCATTAGTAAGGCGCACGCGGCCAGCACCACCTTCCCCTTCATCGCGTCCCTCCCCATCGCACACCTTGCCCTCGGTTTCAGAGTACTCCAGACGCCACGCGCTTGGTATTCTACCTCGATTTTATCGGTAGCGGAGGCACTCTTTGGGCAAGGTCAGCGGTGGGGCTATTCCGTTTCTAACTGAGGGAAGCATGCTGGCCCAATCTCTTTGGCTCGCTCGTTCGCCTCATGGTAGGTTGCGAATCTGCCGGGGTAGGTAAATCGCCCCTCCTCTTCGCCCTTCTGCCTTGGCTTCACCCACTCGCGAACAACAAACATTTTCTCAGCGTCGATCATTGCAATGGCCCCCGTGAGCATTAAAGGTCTCTGCATGAGACTTCTCATACTGTTTGTAGTCAACGGGAAAGATTCGTTGCAAGTAACGGGAGTAATGTGCGGGGGTAGCTGATTAGGCGTTGCTCAAATAATCGAGCCGGCCCTTTTCGGGCCGGCTCGATTGTTTAATCCAGCTGATCAGTTCTTCAGGGCGCCACCGTTATAGTGACGGGTATCTCGTTCGTGGTTGATCCGGAGGTCCCGATCAACTCGATGGTTGTGGTTCCGGTGGGCGCGCGCCTGGTAGCGCTCCACGTGATGGTTACG